>CACWJS010000033.1:0-22368 GCA_902761275.1 uncultured bacterium
GAAGGAGATTGTCAAGATTGCCCATACGTTTGGCGCGACAGTCGAAGGCGAGATCGGGCATGTCGGCCTTGCGGCGGATGGAGACGACAAGAACGGACAGTACACGACGGTAGAGGAAGCGGTTGATTTCCAGACGAAGACTGGTGTTGACGCGCTTGCAGTCGCGGTAGGCACTGCTCACGGCGTGTACAAGACGAAGCCGTGTCTCCAGTTCGACCGCATCGCGGAACTCAAGGCCGCAGTCGCCGCACCGCTCGTGTTGCACGGCGGGTCGGGTCTTGCGGACGACGATTTCCGCCGGGCGATCAAGTGCGGCATCGCGAAGCTCAACATCCACACCGACATGGTGATTGCCGGAATGAAGGCGATGCGCGAGCAGTGCGCGTGCCATGACGCAGCAAAGCCGGCGACATGGGACTATCTTGATACCCGTAAGGCGAAGGTTGAGGCGATAAAGCAGGTTGTCGCCCGCAAGCTCCAACTCTTCGGCTCAGTAAATAAAGCTTAACCACCACTCTCCAACTCCCTCTGCGCCTCTGCGTCTCTCGGCACTCGCTCCGCTCGGCGTGTTCGCTTCCCCAAGGGTCGCGAACCCCCTCAAGGGGCGGTTACGTCTAAACTCCAACTACTAACCACTATGAACGTTCTTGCAATTGGCTGCCATCCTGACGACGTTGAAATCTGCTGCGCGGGAACTCTCGCGAAGTGCGTGAAGCGCGGCGACAAGGTGATTGTCGCCCATCTTTGCACCGGTTCGCTCGGACATGTCGTGATACCACCCGAAGAGCTCGTTCCCATGCGTGCCGCTGAAGCGCGCGAGGCGGGAAAACTCGCTGGCATCGAGGTCCTTGACGGAGTGTTCGGCGATCTCGACATCTACGCCGACAACGCGGAAAGCCGCAACAAGGTCGTAGAGATCATCCAGTACGCGCAGCCCGATTTCATCATCACGCAGAATCCCGACGACTACATGCCCGACCATATCGCGTGCTCGAAGCTCGTCTTCGATGCGGCGTTCACGGCTACGCTCCCGAACTGGCCGTCCAAGACGCGCAAGCCCGCGAAGCTCGTTCCTATCTACTACATGGACACCCTCGCTGGCGTCAACTTCGTCCCTGACGAATTCGTCGACATCTCGGACGAGATCGACCTCAAGATCCAGATGCTCGAGTGCCACCATTCGCAGCTCGACTGGATGCGCGAGCATGACCACATCGACTTTGCGGACATGGTGCGCACTTGCTCTAAGTATCGCGGCTACCAGTGCGGTGCAGAATACGCAGAGGGATTCAAGATGTGTAAGGCGTATCTAAAAGGCACGACGCGGCGCTTGCTGCCATAGCTGGCGGTGGCTTTATCCGTTGGGTTGTTTGCGCCATTCGGTTGGAGTGAGGCCGTAGGTCTTTCGGAACTGCGTAGCAAGATGCTGGGGGGAGGCGAATCCGAGATCATGGGCAATATCGGCCACGGAAGCGGTTGTCTCGGCGAGGCGGGTGCGAGCCATATCGAGGCGGCACTTTGAAAGATACGCATACGGTGGAAGCCCCACCACGCTGCGGAAGAGCGCCGTGAAGTAGCTTTCCGACATCTTCGCGTGCTTCGCCATCTCTGCTATGGAGAATCGGTGCGCTGGACGTCGCGATATCATCTTCGCTATGTCGGAAATTTTCGCGATGGTCTTTAGCGACGGACGGTTTCCCGCGGACTTTATCGTCTGGATAAGTATGCTGAGTATTAGAGTCCTCAGGACGAGTGTGCGGTACGCCCCGTGCGGAAGTTCTTCGTAGGCCTTGAAGATGTCGCGGAAAAGCTGCCGCATGCCGTGGTCGACGGCGAAGTCGTGCGCGTCTATCGCCTTCAGGCGCGAGACGAGCTCGGCTGTCTCGCGAGCAGGGAGCCCCAGCACGCTGCCGCCTTTTCGCGGGTAGCGGAAGAACAGCCAGTACATCCTCATGCCCTTGTGGTTCGTCGTGAGATGGTGGCGGTCGCCAGGCTGCGTGAGGAACACGTTGTCAGGCATCAAGGTGTATGTCTTGCCCTCGCACTCGAAGACAAGCGAGCCACGCGAACAGAAGCAGAGCTCGATGCATCCTTCGTGAATGTGTTCCGGCATCGCCTGCCAGTTCGTCGTGTAGAGTCCGTGGCTAATGGCCGGTATTCCGCTTATGCCGTCCTTCTCCGGCGATAGCTTGAGCTGTTCGCTCGTGATGTCCGCCCTTGCTGGCGTCAATGTCTTTTTCCGCTTCATCGCCGAATAGTATACCATGATTTGCCGCGTTTGGTGTGTACATAATCCAATTTTAGTTTGATTGTGTACAAGTCGCATTGCGGGCGTGCAAATTCCTATGCTATAATCCATGGCGAACGGGCAGTTTGTCGAAATGCCCGCAAATATAAAGATGAAATTTGCCAATAATGCGAGAACGGGAGACGCTTCTTCTATAGGGAGCGTGGCGTTCCTCTCTTTTGTCGCGGCGCTTGGCGGTGTCTTGTTCGGGTATGACACGGCGGTGATTTCAGGGACGATATCCGATGTCTCAGGGCGCTTCTCGCTCGATGCCATTGCCAAGGGATGGTATGTCGGCTGCGCCCTTGTCGGTTCAATCGCCGGCGTTGCCGTTGCGGGGTGGCTTAGCGACAGGTTCGGGCGCAAGCCGACTATGCTGTTCTCGTCCGTCCTGTTCAGCGTGTCCGCGCTTGGGTGCGCGTTTTGCATTGGCTTTAACGATCTCGTCGCCTATCGCATCATCGGAGGCGTGGGGATTGGCGTCGTGTCTATCGTCTCGCCGGTGTACATATCCGAGATATCGCCTGCTAAGATACGCGGCACGATGGTGTCACTCTACCAGCTTGCAATTACGCTTGGGTTTGTCCTCGCCTATCTTGTGAACTACCTTTTGCTCGTCAACCTGCATATTGGCGAACTTTGGCGCGTGATGCTCGGTGCGGAGGCGGTGATAACGCTTCTATTTTTCGTCGTCATATTCTTCATCCCGGAGAGCCCTCGCTGGCTTGCACTCCGCGCGGAAGGTTCGGCGAGGTCGCGTCGCATACCCTGGGGGGAGGTCGCGCGCCCTGGAATCCTCAAGGCGATCACCATTGGATGCGCCATAGCCGTCCTCGGGCAGTTCATGGGCGTAAACGCTGTCCTTTACTATGGCCCGGAGATCTTCGCCAACGCTGGGTTCGCCGCGAAGGAGTCGTCGTTCTCGACTGTGCTTGTCGGAGTCGTCAACATGGTCTCGACTGTTATAGCCGTGTTCCTTGTCGACAGGGTTGGGCGCAAGGCGCTCGTCTACTTCGGCGTGTCGGTGATGGTTGCCTGTCTCGTGACGATAGGCGTGTTGTTCAAGATGCAGGTCTCTGGCGTTCTCTTTGTCGCCGTGTTTCTCGTCTACATTTTCGCGCAGGCCGTGTCGGTAAGCGCCGTCGTCTTCGTTCTCCTCTCCGAGATGTATCCCGACAAGGTGCGCGGAGTGGCGATGTCGGTTGCAGGGTTCGCGCTATGGGTCGGCACGTACCTCGTCGGGCAGTTCACGCCATGGTGCATGACGGTTCTTGGTTCGTCGGGCACGTTCTTCTTCTTTGCGGCCATGTGCCTGCCGTATCTCGCGATAATCTGGCGGCTCGTTCCAGAGACGACTGGCAAGTCTCTTGAAGAGGTCGAGGCATACTGGAAATAATCTTCAAACGAAAGGATGAAAGACATGGACAGGAGGGATTTCTTGAAGACGCTTGGCGCGACTGGCGCGTTCGCGTCGGTGCCGGGTTTTGCAAGGGCGGCCGGGTTGATCGTGCCGAAGGCGAAGGGGCTCAAGATCACGGGAACGTTCCTTGACGAGATATCGCACGACATCCCGCACCAGAACTGGGGCGAGAAGGAGTGGGACGCAGACTTCGGACACATGAAGGCGATTGGCATCGACACGGTTATCATGATCCGCTGCGGACACCGCAAGTTTATAACGTATCCGAGCGAGTACCTCATGAAGACGAGGGGTTGCTACAAGCCGTCCGTGGACTTGATGGATCTTTTCCTCCGTCTCGCAGAGAAGCACGGCATGTCGTTCTATTTCGGGCTCTACGACCCGCACGCCGACTTCCCGACCTACGCCGAGGTGAACATGGCCGTCGTCGAGGAGGTGTGGAAGATGTACGGGAAGTATCCTGCGTTCAAGGGCTGGTACGTCTCGAGCGAACTTTCCCGCAAGAAGCCGGGCTGCATCGAGTCCATCGCCCGCATGGGTCGCCAGTGCAAGGAAGTAAGCGGCGGGCTTACGACGTTCATCTCGCCCTACATAGACGGTACCAAGGCAGTCGAGGCGTTCAAGGGGATTCTCGGCAAGCAGTCTGGTGTTTCGGTCGGACAGCACGAGCAGGAGTGGTCGGAGATCATGGACGGTATACGCGGCACGATCGACGTGTGCGCGTTCCAGGACGGACACGTCGACTACAGCGAACTAAGCGAGTTCCTCGAAGTCAACAAGAAGCTCTGCGCGAAGTACGGCATGCGCTGCTGGACGAACGTCGAGAGCTTTGACCGCGATATGCCGATCAAGTACCTCCCGATAAAGTTCGACAAGCTCAGGATGAAGCTCGAGGCGGCGGCCGACGCAGGTCTCGAAAAGGCGATTACGTTCGAGTTCAGCCATTTCATGAGCCCGCAGTCTGTCTATTCTGCGGCTGGAAACCTCTACAACCGCTACCGCGAGTATTTCGGCATTTAAAGGAGAAACGAAAATGACTACATCAAGAAGAAACTTTCTGAGGGGTTTTACAGGGCTTGCCGCGCTTGGCGCAGGCGGATGCCTCACGACGCGGAGCGACGGCAAGGTCCGGCTCGCTGTCGTTGGAATATGGGGCAAGGGCTACGAAGACTGGAAGTGGTTCCTTACGCACGGCAAGATCGAAGTCGCGGCGCTCTGCGACTGCGACCGCAACATGCTGCCCATCGCCCAGGCGCAGCTCAGGAAAGACGGCTTTGACCTTGACATCTCGAAGATTCCGTTCTACACGGACTATCGCCGGATGCTCGACGATGCCGACAAGCTTGGCATCCAGGCGATGCAGATATCGACCCCGGACCACATGCACGCGGCGATGGCGATCAACGCGATGAAGAAGGGGATTCACGTCTACGTGCAGAAGCCGCTCGTCCGCACGCTTTGGGAACTCGAGCGTTTCAAGGCGACTGCGAGGGAGTGCGGCGTCATAACGCAGATGGGCAACCAGGGCAGCTCGGGCTCGTCGTTCAGGCGCGGCGTCGAGATTCTCCAGAGCGGGCTTCTCGGCGACGTGAGCGAAGTGCATATCTGGACGAACCGTCCAGTGTGGCCACAGGGGGACTGGGCGAAGTCGCTTCTTGCGCGGCCTGACGATCCTGTTCCGCCCGGACTCGACTGGGACGCGTGGATCGGCACGGCGAAGATGCGTCCGTACAAGGGCGAACGCGGCGTAGACAAGCGCGACTATCCCTGGTGCATCAAGGTCGGCAACACAAAGGTCTACCACCAGTTCAACTGGCGCGGTTTCACTGACTTTGGCGCAGGGGCGCTTGGCGACATGGCGAGCCACCTTATGAACCTTCCGTACCGCGGGCTTAAGCTTGGTGCGATGGCGTGGGCAAACTGCCGCGTTGCGACAGAGGTGAATCCCGGCATATACCCTGCGACGTCGATTGTCGACATTGGCTTCGTGGGGCGGCCAGAGCTGAAGTTCACCTGGTACGAGGGATGCCTCAAGCCGGCGGAAGACTTGATGGCTCCGATTCTTCAGGTAGAGAAGGCCATCCCCGTAGGCGGATGCATAATAATCGGCTCGAAGGGAACGATGTATTCGACTGACAACTACGGCCAGACATCCTACATCATGATGAAGGGCGAGTCGAAGCCAGTTTCGATACTTGAGCACGAGGCATGCAAGGCGGTCGCAGAGACTCTTCCCCGTCGCTACGAGCCGCGCACCACGGGCAATTACGGCGAGTTCATCGACGCTATCCTCGGAGAGACGCCGTATATAGCCGACGTACATTCGCGCTGCTACGGCGATGTCGAGCATTCGATTCCGCTTATGGAGGGGATGCTTGCGGCATGTGCGGCGCAGTGCGTGCCGGGCACGCGGCTCTGCTGGGACACGAAGACCCAGCGTTTCGACAACGATGTAGCCAATGCGATGATTAAGCCGTTCATCCGCTCGGGGTGGGAGTTCTGAAGAGTTGAAAGTTGAAAGTTCAAAGTTGAAAGTTTGATGTTTGATGTTGAAGGAGAAAAGGAAGGGTAATTGATGATTTCAAGAAGGAAATTTATTGGGGCGATAGGTGCGGTGGGCGCTGTCTGCGGGTGCAGGTCGGTTCTCGGCGAAGTGCCGCGGCATAGGTCCGACTATGCAGGAATACGCATCGGCGCGATAACGTATTCCTTCGCGCAGATGTCGGAGTTCCCGAGGGGCTGCACTGAGAAGTTCATCCTTGGTGCGGGGCTCGGTTCCGTCGAGTTGATGGACCGCGACTTCGAGCGTGACCTTGGCATCGTTCCTTTCCGCCACATTCAGGCAAAGTTTCTGACGAAGGAACAGAAGGCCGCGATATCGCAGTGGCGGGAAACGGCCGATATGAAACCGCTTGAGGACTTCCGCGATGCGTACGAGGCGGCGGGCATTGGCATACACATCGCCAAGTTTGGCGACATCGGCTGCCCGTGGATGTATTCGTGGAAGGAGGCGGAGTACATGTTCAAGGCAACTCGCGCCCTCGGTGCACGTGTCATCACGCGAGAGGTGCCGAAGGTCGCGGAGTGGGCGGATTTCAAGGCCACTGCGGAAAAGCTCATTCCGCTCATGAATGAATACGACGTCGATATTGCCTTTCACAACCACGCGCAGATCGGGGCGAACACGTACGATGGTGTGCTTCTCGACTATTCCGATCACTTCAAGATTAATTTCGACATCGGCAACTATGTCGCCGCCAACGACGACGATCCGCTCGCGTTCGTCGAAAAGTATGCGAGCCGCATTTCGTCGATCCACGTAAAGGATCGCCGCCGCGACAATGGGCCGGAACTTCCTTTTGGCACTGGCGACACGCCGCTCAAGGATCTTTTCGCTGCATTGAAGGCCAAACGGCTTGACATTCCTTGCGACATTGAAGTAGAATTTCCAATGCCGCAAGGTTCGAACGCCGTGCAAGAGACGGACAAGTGCCGCGAATTCTGCCGCCGGGCGATCCTCGGCTGAAAATTAAAACAAGAAAGGAAACGAAGATGAACACGAGAAAGCTCATGGCATCAGGTCTTATGGCGCTGGCGGCAATGTTTGCCCGCGCAGACCTATATGTTGACGCAGGGGCCGATCCGACGTCGGCAGACGGCACGGAAGAGCATCCGTACGCCACGATCCAGGCAGCGGTCAACGCCGCGTCGGCAGGCACGACTATCCACATCGCAGAAGGCGTGTACAACCAAGGTGGCGAAATCTTGGCAGATTCCACGTCGTCGCGCGTGAAAATCGACCACAAGGTGGTTCATCTGATTGGCGCCGGACGCGGCAAGACGGTCATTGTCGGTGTGCCTGGTGCAGGATCGGACGGGCGTGGGTCTGGCGCATGGCGCTGCGTGTATGTCGATGGTGCCGACGGCACGATCATTGAGGGTGTCACGCTCAAGAATGGTTCCACCGTCAATCCAGACTACACGCGCTATGGCAGCCGATCTGGAGGTGGACTTCTTGTCACGGGGGCTAATTCAACTTATCCGCAGGAGGTTTACGTAGTTGACTCCGAGATCCTTGGTTGTAAGGCTGTCTATGGTGGCGGTGTAAAGGGTGGAACACTCGTTCGCTGCTTCATCGAAGGATGCTATGCCGATGCAGGATTGGCCGCATCTGGTTCGTGTTTGATAAACTGTGTTGTGACCCGCTCGCGTAGGGCTGGCTATCTAAGCGATGATGGCGTGGTTGAACTTTCATCGCTTTACAACTGCACGCTCGTTGACAACGATGCGTACTACGCAATTGTCAACGGCACTACAGTAAACGGTTCCGTGGTTGTGTTTTCCTCGACTCAGGCCGACAGCAAGAATTCATCCGCCTCGGCCAGTGTAATCGGTTCGTCGGCGGCGCTGATCGCTCCCGCATTCGACGACTGGCGTCCTATCGCCGGTTCTGACGCCATCGGAGTGGTTGACGTGTCATCACTTAGCGGACTTTCACTCCCTGACGGCGTTGACGCCCTAGTCGATTTCACAGGAGCGGCGATAGTTGCAGACGAAGGTTTGATCAATGCCGGCGCCATACAGGAATCTGCGACGGCTGCAGCGGGAGGTCTTCTTTTCGAGACAGGGAATATTTCAGCGCCGCTGATTATCGGCGGGTGCACAAATGCATTCGTTAACAAAACCTGTGTATTTCCTGAAGTCTATCCGATACAGTACGTTGTTTCTGCTGTTGCGGGAGAAAACGCTATCTGTCGCCTTGCGCGACGCGGTCAGGAAAGAAACGGCTCGAACCACAATGTGCTTCTCGGGTTTGCACCGCGGCTTGACGATACGCTCTGCCTTCTTCCGCCGCCGGATGTCGGCACGGTAGCCACGAACTTCTTCGAGCTCGCTTCTTCCGAAAACGTCAAATGGACGGATCCTGTAAATGGCAGTGACTCCAATCCTGGGACGGAGGCGGAGCCTTTTAAGACTTTGAAGGCCGCCGTCGAGTCCATCCCATCTTCCTACACCACTGGTGGAGGCTATTACGTAGTCTACGCGAAAAAGGGCGTTTACGGCGAAGGGACGATGACGAATTCGTACACGTATGGAGATTTCAGGCTTGTCGTGGAGGCGGGGGCGTTCGGGAGGCTTCGCATAGTCGCAGTCGACGGTCCAGAAGAGACGTTCATCGTCGGCGCGCCAAACACACCGGAAACGGCAGGTTCAATTGACGGATGTGGCGCGAACGCAGTCAGGGGTGTCTATATAACGGGTCGTTGCGACGTTTCTCTGCAGGGCTTCACAATCACGGGATGCTACTCGCTATCACAGTACAATTCCCGAATGAACGGAGCGGCTGTTTATTCATACAACAATGGCGACGAAACCTTGCGCGCACAGATCACCGACTGCATAATCACGAACAATTTCGCTCTTAAATCGGTTGTCTGCGGTGGGCTTCTGAAACGTTGCCGAATCGAGGGCAACACTTCAAAGGATACGATATTCAACGGGCGAGACGGCGATTCTATGACGGTGAACAACGACAACGGCACTGCGGCATTCTGCATTTTTGCCAACAATACGCTCACGGAGCCGAGCGAGGGCCAGGGATTGATCGGTGGTGCTGCGCGAGTCTACAACTGCACCGTCGTAGGCGCGAAGAACGAAGGGCGCGTTACTGGCGGGAAGACTGGCCTTGGCCGCAATACGATATACTTTGGCGGCGAGACTGTCTATGGTGCAAGTACGCTTGATAAATGCGTCATATACGGCTGCGCTGACACGAGCGCGGTGTCGTCAAATAACAAGGTTGCCGATCCAGTGCTGTCTCGCGAGGCGGGCGATTACCACGTGGACAATCGTTCGCCCTGTGTCGGCTATGCGTCTGTTTCGGGCGATTTGTGGAAGGTGTTCGATGGGGCGATGGATGGTGCTCTCTGCTTCAAGGACGGATGTGCCGTAGTTGGTGCGTACCAGAATACTGTTAGGGTTATTATACCTGGATTGTGCGTCTTTGTCAGGTGACGCCGCGTGGAGAATATAGATGAAAAGTAGTTTTGCATCCCTTGTCTTCGCTGTTGCCTGCGTGTCGGCACTTAACGCCGAGCCTGTGCGCGTCTCGTCCTTCGGGTACGATCCCGAGGACGCGACTGCGTGCTTCCAAAAGGCGCTTGACTCGAACGAGCCGTCGCTTGTCGTAGACGCCCAGAGCGGCGGATGGAACGTCCGCCCACTTAAGCTCAACCGCCCGAACCTCGAGCTTGTCTTCGAGCCGGGCGTCGTCGTCCGAGCAAAGAAGGGCGCGTTTGTCGACGGTCACGACACGTTGCTCAGCGTGGAAGAGGGAGCGCAGAACGTCACTATACGCGGTGGCAAGGGGTCTGGCATCGCGATGAACAAGCAAGACTACGCCGACCGCAGCCGCTATGCGTTTTCGACGCACCGCCACGCGCTTGCGCTCAGAAATTGCCGTAACGTCACCGTAAAAGGACTCACAATCTCCGATGCTGGCGGTGACTGCATATACGTGTATCGTCCAATCAACACGCTTATCGAGGACGTCACGTGCGAGCGCGCGTTCCGCGATACGATGAGCGTCATCGCTGCGGACGGTCTCACGGTGCGCAACTGTCGTTTTGTCGATACCAATGGTACTGCCCCGAACTGCGGCGTCGACATCGAATCTAACAACCCGAATGACTTCCTGAAGAACATCGTCTTCGAGAAATGCGTCTTCGCGCGCAATGCGGCGTCGGGGCTCTGCATCCATCTTCCCGGGCTCGATGCGACTTCGAGCCCCGTCTCTATCGTGGTACGCGACTGCGAGATGACGGGGAACGGCGTGGACGGAATCGTGACTTTCGCGTCGCGTCCAGACAGCCCTGTCTCCGGCAAGGTTGAATTCTTTAACTGCCGCTCTCATGGCAACGCCCGTAGCGCGCTTCATCTCGCCAACCACGAACCGCGCAGCTGGAAATGCTCTTTTGAGGGGTGTGAGTTCGACGGCCGCGGTGGAAGGTCGCCTGCTGTCGCCCTTGGCAACACTCAGATATCCGAAGACTTTGCCAGCGTGTCGTTTGAGGACTGCCGTGTCATGGCCGATTCCCCCGACAAGGTTTGCTCCTATTCCGGTATGACGGGAACGGGAGTCATCGACGTTACAGGCGTTTGGACTGTCACGGGGCCAGGGTGCGAGAAGAATTACGACCTCGCAGCGCTAAAGACGAAGTATCCCTCAGATCCCGAGGCGCGCAAGTTCTCCGCGGCGAAGCTCGACCTCAAGGCCGTGCGACCTGTGCAGACAACGCTACTTGAAAAGCCGGCATCGTATCCGTTCTTCCGCAACCGCTTTTCGTTCGTCCAGTACGTGCCGGGGCCTGGGAAATACCCGGTGAAATTCCTCTTGAAAACGCTCGACAAGACGCGTAAGCCGAAGATGACGATTCAGGTGCGCGACAAGCCCGGCACTGACCTTGGCTCGGTTACGACAGAGGAGACGGAGTTTACATACGTAATTAACGCCGAGTCGCAGTACTCCAACGTGTATCTCTTCGAAGTCGATTTCGGGCTCGGCGCTCTCGCGTCGGTGGAGTCGGTCTATCCTGGCCAGGGCATTTTATTCAATGACTGTGTGAACCTCTTCCAGTTCACCGGCGCGGCGTTCTACTTCTCGGTTCCCGCAGAGGCGACCGAAGTCTCCGTAGAGACGCGTCCCGAGGAGGAGATGGCGATGTGGCTCAGGGATCCAAGCGGACTTGTTGCCGACTTCATGCACTATAGTCGCTCAGGGAAGGCCCTGCGTGCGGCGAAGAAGCCGAAGAAGTCGGCCGAAATCTGGTGCGCCGACATTCGAAAGGTGCGTGAGGACGCGTTCTTCCGCATAGGCGCTCCCGCAGTGCCGATCGCGACGACGGACCCCAAGGCCGTTCTCGTGACAGGCGACGGCAAGGTGAGTATCCCGTCCTACGCCACTTCGCCTGTCGCGCCATGGGTGCGTGGTTCGGCCGACAGGGTTGACTTCATTTCCTACAAGGTCGGAGAGCCAATGCGCTTCACCGTAGTGCTTGAAGACTACTTTGGCGACTGCAATGGGCTTAAGGGCCGCTGGACTCGCACAGGTGACGACGGCAAGAAGGAGTCGGGCGAGTGGGATGTCTCGAAACCGTTCCTGTACACCACTTCGCTCAATCGACCTGGATTCATCCGTCTGCAGGCGGATGTCCTCGATGCGGACGGCAAGGTCAAGTGGTTCTTCGACGGCGGCGCGGCGGCGGAATTTGACAAGATCGAGCAGACGAAAGCAGAGCCCGTCGACTTTGACGCCTTCTGGAAAGGACGCAAGGAGGAGCTTGCGAAAGTTCCCATGAAGGCGCAGTTCACGGAAGCGCCTGCAACGGTACCTGGCACGAAGATGATGTCGTTTGCGGTAGACTGCGCGGGCGGACATCCGACGACTGGCTGGATCCAGGTTCCGTCAAGCCCTGGCAAGTATCCGATGACCGTCCATTTCCAGGGCTACGGCGGCAGCTGGAATCTCGCTGGCACGCGTCCGCCCAAGGGATTTTCAGCAGACCAGATACACGTTGTCGTGTCGGCGCACGGTTGCCTCATGAACCAGCCGGCAGAATACTACGTCGAGTTCAAGAAGACTACGGATTCGAACGGATACGGCCACGCCTTCGACCCGGCGCAGAATGAAAAGGCGGAGACGGCATACTTCGGCGGAATGACATGGCGCGTGATGCGCGCGGTCGAGTACGCCAAGACGCTTCCTGAATGGAACGGCAAGGACCTGACGATGGAGGGAGGAAGCCAAGGCGGGCTCCAGTCCATCTGGGCAGGCGCGCTCGTTCCAGGAGTCACCAAGGTGGACATCTATGTTCCGTGGGGCTGCAACATCGGTGGAACAACTGACGGGCGCAACCACGGTGATTGGTTCCAGGAATGGCGTCCCGGACTCGACTACTACGACACGGTCAACATGGCAAGGCGCATACCAAAGACGTGCAAGGTTGTGATCTCGCGCGTCGGCATGGGCGACTACATCTCGACGCCATCGGGAATATCTGTGTTCTACAACACCCTTACTTGCCCAAAGAGCTGCGCTTGGCTGCAGGGCTCGCAGCACAATTCCGTTCCAAAGCCGCTGGTGCTTGAATATTGCTTCAGGCGGGAAGGTCTATGACAGCTCTTGCCGTATGTCTCGCCGCCGCGATGAATGTCGCGGGTGCTCGACCGGAAGTCACTTGGTCGGTGATGCACCCTGTCGTCGTGGAGCCGGAGTACATGCGGCGCGTCGTCGAAAAGGCGACGGAATATGGTGATGTTGATTCGTTCGAGATTTGTGGCGAGTGCAACCAGCCGCATGGCGGGCTCAACGGTCTTCTTGCCTACGAACCATACCCGAAGACGGCGGCGGCAGTAGATATTTCTGCCGTCGAGACGTATCGCCGCAAGTTGCGCGAGACCGTGGATGTCGCGCACGGGGAGGGCAAGCGCGTCTACTTCTGGCATCGCGAGGGCTTCATGCCGAAGACAATGCACGAGGATGTTACTGGGCTTCTTGACGAAGATGGCGAATACGACCTTCTTGGCAAGCCGTATCTGGACTATGTCCGCTGGAAGGTGCGCGAGGCGTTTCGGCAGGTTCCGGAACTCGACGGCGTCGTCCTCACGCTTACCGAAGCGGACTTTTCGGTGATACACAATTCGCGTCCCGACCGCTATCCTCCCGCAAAGGTTGTCGAGACCATCACGCGAATCTTCCTTGACGAGCACAGGCGTCTCGGCAAGCGATTTGTGTTTCGCTCTTTCGGTTCGATAGAAAGTGACTACCGCGACTTGATTGAGGGGGCAAATGCGTGTGCCCCGGACAACGACTTCGAGATAGAGACTAAGATAACGCCGTTCGACTTTTCGCCGTTCCTTCCCGCGAATCCCTATCTCAAGAAAACCTCGCGCTGCACGATAGGCGCCGAGTGCGACTGCCTTGGCGAGTATTTGGGGGCTGGCTATCTTCCCGCCGTCCAGGTCGACGCAATCGCTCGCTATGTCGGCTATGGACGCGCCTCTGACGTCGACCGATATACGATACGCATCGACCGTGTCGGCAACTCGATATTTGATTCTGCGCAGGAGGTGAATCTCTACGCATACATGCGCTTCATACGCGATCCCAAGGCGACTGTCGAAGGCGTCCTTGGCGAGTGGGCGGCAAAGCACTGGCCGAAGTGCGCGGAAGAGATGACGGAACTTGCGAAGAAGAGCTTTGATCTTGTTGAGGCGACGCAGTTCATAGACCACAACGTATGTTTTCATCAGAACCCGCCAACGCCGAGCTTCAAGTTCATAAAGTTCAGCGGGATACTCGGGACTTTCCGCGATGGAATGGATCTTCACATGACAGAGCCGATGTGGGGGATGATGTCCTCGCAGAAGACTCCTGGTCGCGCGGCGATACGCGTCGAGAAAGCGCGCGCCGAGAAACTTGCGGCGGAAGGGCTTGCGAGGATCGAGTCACTTAAGGAACGGCTCGATCCCGAAGAGTACGCACGCCAGCACCGCGCGTGGTCAATTGCTGCGAAGGCGATTCCCGCGATGCGTTCATTCTGGGATTGCGTCGCGGCGTATTTTGACGACATGGATGCGAACGCCCCCGCCGCTCCGCGTCTTGCCGCCGCGATAGACGCCGCCGAAAAGACGATCATGCCGCGGATGAAGTCGACGAAGATAGACTTGTCGGAATTCAACCTCAACGCCTGCCGTGCGCGTGGCGAGGATCTCGACAAGGTGTATTTCGTAACGTTCCTGTGGCTCTCCCGCGAACTAATGAACGAGTACCGCGCCGAATATGCCGCGCGGGCAAAGCTTTTGTCGCGGCCAGACGTAATAGACTTTGTTGTCCCTGGGGGGATTTACGACGACGTGCGCGTGCGGCGCGTGATGCACTCAAGTTACCAGACGATCGACGGCGGGGTTCCTGTGCGCTTTGTCGGTAACGCTGCGTTTCCGAACGGCACGATCGCTGTAGAGTTTAGCGATGTTGCGGACGCTAAGGTCGAAGTCGATGCGGATCCCAAGTATGCCAAGGGCTTCGCCGTGGTAGAAAGGTCCGCGAATGGCGTCCGCAGCGTGACCATTGCGAAGAAGGGCGCGTCATATCCCGGCATACGCTCCATAGCCCTTGTGAAGCGCGGTGTCGGGCAGTGAAGGGAAAAGAACATGGAAATTAACAACCGGCTGTTTGAGAACCTAAAGGCGGGAAGGACGTCCGTCGGATGCGTGGTGACGTCAAGCGACCTCACGGTAAGCGAGCTCGCAGGCGACTGTGGCATGGACTTCTGTTGGATAGACGCCGAGCATGCACCGCACACTATACAGGACGTGCAGCGCCATTTGATCGCATTGCGCGGCACTGGCTGCGCAGGACTCGTCCGTGTCAGGGCCTGCGAGCCGATGCTGATAAAGCCGTATCTCGACATTGCGCCAGACGGCGTAATCGTGCCGATGGTCAACACGCCGGAACTCGCGGAGGCGGCGGTAGCTGCGTGCAGATATCCGACGAAGGGCATCAGGGGCTGCGGCGTCAGAAGAGCGACGCGGTATGGCGCAGAGGATTTCTTCGACTACGTGAAGTATTCCGGGCGCTGGCCGCTCGTCATCTGTCAGATTGAACACATCGATGCAGTGAAGAACCTCGACAAGATACTTAAAGTGCCAGGCGTCGACTCTTTCTGCATCGGGCCCTGCGACCTCTCGGGTTCAATGGGGATCCTCAACCAGATGGACGACCTGGAGCTAAACAAGGTCATAGACGAAGTCGCTGCGAAGATAAAGAAAGCGGGGAAGGTTCTCGGCACTGCGGCTGGTGACTTCCCGCGCTGGGTTAAGCGTGGCGTTGACTGGTTTGCGGGAACGAGCGACTGGGGCGCGATGGCCGCGGGAATCCGTGCTTTCAGGCGCGACTGTGATGAGGCGATGGAGAATGGCGCTAGGAATTCATAGAAGGGCTCTTGCGGTAGCTGTAGCGCTTACGCTCGCGCCCTTTGCGACGTGTGCGGAAGGCGCGTATCAGTGGCGAGGCCTGATGCTCGACGAGTCGCGGCACTTTTTTGGAAAGCATGTCGTGATGCGGATTCTTGACCGCATGGCCAAAGAGAACTACAACGTCTTTCACTGGCATCTTTCCGACCACCAGGGATGGCGCATCGAGATTCGCCGCTATCCGGAACTGACCAGTCTCGCGTCTGTGCGCGATGTAGCGGAATGGCGGCATCTTAGGATGGAGGGGTGGGCCGATCCAGACACTGCAAAGTACGGTCCTTACTTCTACTCGCATGCCGACATTCGCGAAATTGTCGCATACGCGGCTACGCGTGGCATGACCATCGTTCCGGAGATTGAGATACCTGGGCACTGCCGTGCGATTTTGAAGGCGCGGCCGTCGCTCCAGTGCGAAAACGTCGCGGAGAAGCTTGACGAAGTTGAGAGAGGATACCGCAACGCAGTTGTGTGTGCCGGCAACGACGAAGTCATCAAGTTCTACGAAAATGTCCTTGAGGAGGTTTGCGAACTTTTTCCGTCGAAGGTCGTTCATCTTGGTGGAGACGAGGTAAAGACTGATTTCTGGAAGAGCTGTCCTAAATGCCAGGCACGCATTCGCAGCGAAAAGCTTGCCGACGAAAAGGCGCTTAAGGGATGGCTGATGCGGCACTTCGAGTCTTATCTCGCCTCAAAAGGGCGGCGGCTCGGCGGCTGGGACGAGGTACTCGACGACGGGCTCACAACTAATGCAGTCATCTTCTGCTGGCGTGGCGGAGACGTTGCGGCAAGGGCGGCCGAAAAAGGACACGACGTCGTGCAATGCCCGGAGGAATACTGCTATTTCGATTTTCGGCAAGGAATCGCTGACGACGACCATGCCTATCACCCGCGCGGGAACAAGGTGTTTCCACCGCTGACAGTCGAGAAAGTCCGGTCGTTCGACCCGCTCGCCGGTATTCCTGAAAGTTGTCGCGGCCATGTGCTTGGCGCACAGGCGAACAGCTGGACGGAACTTACGCTTGATGAGGAGTCGCTTATGTGGAAGATGTGGCCGAGGGCTACGGCGCTTTCTGAAGTTCTCGGGAGAGGGCGCTGACCTTTGGATGGGTGTGGCATAATAGTGAGCATCCAAAGGAAAGGAACTAGATGCAATGAACTCAGAAAATAAGGAAACTGTAAAGACCGTGCGGCTCGCCTCGCTTGACGCTCTTCGCGGATTCGACATGCTGTTCATCATGGGCGGCGAAGGGCTTGTGTGTGCGATTGCCGCGGCGTTAGGGTTCGCTGAGTTTCACGAGGCTTTCGGCCACGCGAAGTGGCACGGTCTCCACTTCATGGACATTATCTTCCCGCTTTTCCTTTTCATGGCAGGCGTGAGCTTTCCGTTTTCACTTGCGAAGAGCCGCGAGCGTGGGCTTGGAGACGGGCGCATAGCGCTTAAGTCGCTGAAGCGTGGGCTAATTCTCGTCTTGCTTGGGCTCTGCTGCGAAAAGCTTCTCTCGTTTAACTTTGCGCACTTGCGGGTCTGGAGTGTGCTTGGGCGAATCGGCATCGCATGGATGGTGGCGTCGTGGCTCTACCTCGTCTTTGGGGTCAAGGCACGTCTTGGCATTGCCGTCGCGATTCTTGCCGGTGTCACTGTCGGAACAATCTTCATCACGGCTCCTGGCGCTGCGGCTCCGGTAGATCCGTTCTCGCCAGAGGGAAACTTCGGCTGCTGGCTCGACCGCACGCTAACTGGCGGACATACCTATAGGACGCTCTTTGACCCTGAAGGCTTCGCCGGCATCCTGCCCGCAATCGTCACC
Source organism: uncultured bacterium (assembly GCA_902761275.1). Lineage (GTDB taxonomy): Bacteria > Verrucomicrobiota > Kiritimatiellia > RFP12 > UBA1067 > UBA1067. The sequence goes on from CACWJS010000033.1 coordinate 17,549, forward strand.
GCAATGCTCGGCATGTTTGCTGGCGAGGTCGTTCGACGCGGCGGATCTGCCGCGACGTCTCGCAAGGCATTGGATCTATTTTCCTGCGGCATCGCGTCGCTCGTGCTCGGGTTTGCGCTCTCGCTCGTCTTCCCGATAAACAAGGCGCTCTGGTCGCCGAGCTTCACTCTTGTCGCGGGAGGTATATCGTTCCTCCTTTTCGCGCTTTTCTACTGGATCGTCGATGTCTTGAACTTCCGCAGGTGGACGTTCTTCTTCACCGTGATAGGCATGAACTCGATAACCATATACATGGCTCAGCGCGTCATTGGCTTTAGGGTTGCGCGTGACTTCCTCTTTGGCGGGCTTGCCTCGCTTTTCCCTGAAGCCTGGAGCCCCGTCGTGTTGCAGATCGGCTATATAGCGGTTTGCTGGCTGTTCCTCTATTTCCTGCACCGCAAGGGGGTGTACTTGAAAGTCTGACGGTTGGTCATGGACATGCGGATATACTCCTTTGGCGGACTAGGCGGGCTTGTCTGCGGCATTGACTTCGGAATAATCGCTGTCGCAGTGCCGTACATTAGGGCGCTGCAACTCTATACCGACTTGCAGTTAGGCTGGATTGTCGGCGGCGTGATGCTTGGGGGCATCGTCGCGTCTGCTTGTGGCGGACATCTCTGCGACAAGCTTGGGCGCCGTGCTACGATTCGCCTCGCCACTTTGTGCTTTCTCGTGTCCATCCCCGTGATATGCCTTTCGGGCGCGTCCTTCCCTGTCATTATGGCGGGGCGTGTCATGCAGGGGCTGAGTTGCGGTTTTCTTTCGGTCGCCATGCCGCTTTATCTCGCAGAGACTTTGCCGGCCGAAAGGCGCGGAAAGGGAACTGCTGTGTTCCAGCTTTTCCTTGGCATCGGGCTCGTCCTTGCCGCGCTTGCAGGCGTAGTCCTCTCGCGCGCTCTTGGTGCAGCCGACGCAGACCCTTCGGTTGTCGGCAACGAAGCCAAGTCGCTCGCATGGCGTATCAACTTCTGGTGGACGCTTTTCCCGGCCATTCTTCTTGGCGCGAGTTCCCTTCTTGTGCCAGAATCAGAGGTTGGGAAGTCTGTGGAAGTGCGCGATGCCGCTTCGCTGTCGGGTGCGCTTCTTTCGCGGCGATATGTAGTGCCTTTCCTCCTTGCCGTAGCCGTCCTTACGCTGAACAAGCTGATTGGCTTTGGCTGCGTCGTTCCCTACGCCGTCATGCTCCTTCAGAAGGCCGGACTTTCGGGGACACTTGGCAATGTTGGAGACCTGGCGATAAAGGCGACGAACCTTGTTGCCACGCTCGTCGTCGTAGGGCTCGTCGATCGCGTTGGGCGCACACGGCTACTCAAGGTGGGGACTGCGGGACTTTCCGTGGCGCTTGCACTTATCGGGGCGCTCTTCTTTGCGTTCGAGCGTGACTGGATCGCCCCGTCGGTCTGCGTGGGGTCTGTTACACTCGCGGCCTTTCTCCTGCTCGTCTTTTCCTATTCGTTCGGCCCCGGTGTGTGTGTGTGGCTCGTCCTTTCGGAACTTATGCCGTCGCGGATACGCGCAAGGGGAATGTCGATCGCTCTCTTCTCCAACCAGTTTGTCGCATGGGGTCTTGCGTCCGCATTTCTGCCGCTTGCGAACTCATGCGGTTTCGGCGTGCTGTTTTTCGTCTTCGCCGTCTTTGGCATAGTCTATTTTACGACCGTTCTTTTCATACCCGAGACGAACGGCCTTACGCTTGATCAAATAGAGACGTTGTTTGAAAGGAAGAAAGAAAATGGTTAAGGTTGTGCTTGTGACGGCGGGCGAGGAGCGACTGCCGGAGGGAACCGGCGAGGCGATCCGCGGCTTTGCGGATTTTCGCGCCGCGCGATGCGAGACGCCCGAGGACCTTCTCAGGACGTTCCCCGACGCTGAGGTGTGCTGGATGTTCGGCCCCAACCTCTGTCTAAAGCCAGAGGCGCTCGACAGGATGCCGGGCGTGAAGGCGCTTCTAAGATCTGGGTCGGGGCTTGATGCGCTTCCCTGCGAATGGGCGAAGGCGCATGGCGTCGGCGTCTACAATACGCCCGAGTCAATCGCCGAGTGCGTTGCCGAACATGCCGTCGCGCTCCTTGTCAGCTACATACGCCAGATTCCGCAATACAACGCCCGCGCCAAGGCGGGGTACGAATGGGGCAAGGTCGAGGGCATGGACTGGCACATCTCCCACCGCACGCTCGGGCTCGTCGGTTATGGAAACATTGCCCGCCGCGTGGAGAAGATGATGTCGGGCTTCGATATGAAGACGCTGCACTACGATCCGTTCGCGCCTGACTCAACCGATCTTGACACGCTTCTCGCGGAGTCCGACTATGTCTCTATACACTGTCCGCTGACGCCAGAGACGAAAGGGCTCATCGACGCGCGTCGGCTAAAGCTCATGAAGAGGAACGCAATACTCGTCAACACGTCGCGCGGACCTGTAGTAGACGAAGAGGCACTTGCCGACGCGCTTGATGCTGGGGAGATCGGAGGAGCTGCGATAGACGTCATGTGCGAAGAGCCGCCTAATGTCAATAGCCGCCTCTTGCAGCATCCGAAGTGCATTGTCACCCCGCACGTCGCGGCGTTTTCGTGTGACTTCGAGAAGAACTTCTTCGCTGCGTCCGTGGAGAAGCTGCGCCAGATATGCGAGGCCATGGATGACGGGGAATGGGGAACGTATCCCCCGAGCGAAGCGAGCCGCGCAAGCGGTCGCTAGAGGGGTGGGAACGGAAATGAAAAAGATACGCTACGCGCTTGTCGGGTTTGGCGGAATCGCCGAGAACAGGGTCGCAAAAGAGGGCTATGCCTGCGACAGCAAGCGCTTCAAGGCGCTCAAGACCGCAAAACTCGTCGGCGCGACCGACCTGAATCACGCACGCCAGAAGGCGGTCGAGGCACTTGGCCTTAAGTGGTATCCCTCCATCGATGCCATTTTTGCCGACAAGTCGGTTGGCGGCGTATACATCGCCACAAACAACGCTAGCCATGCGAAGCTCGCGCTTGCGGCATTGAAGGCGGGCAAGCACGTCATCGTCGAGAAACCGATTGCGACTTCGTTCGCGGACGCGAAGGCGATGAACAAGATTGCGAAGGCGAAAGGTCTTTCACTGACCGTCGACCACATGATGGTCAACAACGTTTACAACATCGCCGGTAAGGCGGCGATGAAGAAGCTCGGCGCAATCAACGACTCTTGTTTCCACATGGAGTTCGCGTATGGCTACGATCCTGCCGAGGCCGCGACTTGGCGATGCTCAAAAGTCGATGAGATGGGCGGCCCGATCGGCGACGTCGCGAGCCACTGCTTCTATGTCGCGGAGTTCATGTTTGGGAAGCGCATCGCCAAGGTGGCAGCTGTATACTATCCTAAGGTGATGAAGATCAAGGCCGAGGACGGCGCTTACATCAAGTTCTTCTTCGAGGACGGCACCCAGGGTTCCGTCAACGCATCGTTCTCAGAGTTGCGCGGCGGACTTGTCGGCACTCTGACCAACCTCGGCTACGAGATCTACGGCACGAAGGCCGCGCTGCGCGGCTACGGCACGATGTTCCAACTCTCTGGTTATGCGGATGAGCCAGTGAAGCAGCGTCTAGAGATTGACGACGGCAAGAAGGTCATCGCGGTAAAGCCAGCCAAGATACAGAACATCTATCAGGCGCTCATCGAGGGACACGCGAAGTCCGTCGCAGCGGGGAAGCCCCTGAACGCGGACGCCGCGATCCACAATCTTGCGCTCTGCGCCGCGTGCCACCGCTCTGCGCGAAACCATGGGAAAATTATCGTGGTCAATGACTAACGCGGATGGCCGTTAGCAAAGTGCTGTCGTCAGCCGATTTCATAATCGCGCCCGCTGCGCCTGCTGCGAGCGCCGCGGCGATTGTGTCTGACGTGGAGTAAGAGGTAAGGACGACGATTCTTGTATCCGGCAGTTTGGCGTGGATTTCGGCGGTGGCGGCGACGCCGTCCTTTTTCGGCATCATTAGATCCATGATGATGACGTCAGGATGAAGCTTGAGCGCCTGACGGACTGTGACGACGCCATCATCGGCCTCGCCTACTACGGTTAGGTCCTTTTCCGCGGCAAAAAGCGATAGCATTGTCCTGTTGGCGTGTGACGCGTCCATGCCGTTTTGATATAATAAACGGCAAACATTCAACTTGAGGAGTCAATATGCTTACTGCCTGTGTCATTGCGTCAATCGCCTGCCTTGCGTCGCCCGGAGAGGCGGAGCTTGTCGCAAAACTTCCAGCCATCTTCGAGAAAAGCGCTGCGCACTACCGCGCGATCGACGCTGCTGCGACGCCGCTAATGAACTCTGGCAACGTGAAAGAAGCCGTGCCGCATGGTGACAAGCCGTATGGCGAGCGTCGAGTCCCACACGGGTGGAATGCGAAGAAGAATGCGCTCGACATGCGCTCCATCTACTGGTGGACTTCCGGCCATTTCCCAGGGTCTCTTTGGTATCTCTACGAGGCGACGGGCGACGAGTTCTTCAAGGAGAGGGCAATAGTCTGGACCGAGTTCATCGCGCCGAACTCGAAGGTCTCCGACAATCACGACGTTGGCTTCATCATGTACTGCTCGTTCGGCAACGCCCGTCGCCTTCTCAAGACAGACAAGTACGACGATCTTCTGCGCGAAACTGCGGCGTCTCTCTCTCAGCGCTTCAACCCCGAACTTGGGCTGATCAGGAGCTGGGGGCCGCTTAATGGAAAGAAAGACTTCCTCGTCATCCCAGACAACATGATGAACCTCGAGCTTCTTGAGTGGGCGGCGAAAAACGGCGGCGAGAAGCGG
>CACWJS010000033.1:22415-25045 GCA_902761275.1 uncultured bacterium
GGTGGAACATACCACGTCCTTAACTACGACCAGCGGCCTGGCTTCCATGGCGCGGTGCAGGAAATCCGCCGCGGGCAGGGTCTCTCGTGCGAGACTGCGTGGAGCCGCGGGCAGAGCTGGGCGATCTACGGATATACGATGATGTACCGCGAGACGAAGGATCCCGCCTACCTTGTCTTTGCCCAGAAGGTCTCCGACTTTGCAATCGATAATCCCAACATGCCGGAAGACGGCGTTCCGTACTGGGACTACGGCGCACCGGGCGAGGAGCGCGACTCCTCTGCCGCGTCTGTCATGGCATCGGGGCTTCTCGAGCTCTCGACTTTCGTTGGCGGCGAGAAGGGCGCGAAGTACCGCGCGTTCGCGGTGAAGCAGCTCCTTTCGCTTTGCTCTGACGCATATTTCGCAAAGCCCGGCGAGAACGGCGACTGGCTTCTCAAGCACGGTGTCGGCCATAAGCCGGGATACAGCGAGATAGACGTTCCTCTCGACTACGGCGACTACTACTTCCTCGAGGCGCTTCTGCGCTTCCGCGCGCTTGGGAGGTCGCTTCAGGACGAGATCGACGCGACTGCGGCGAAGGGCGGCGGCAAGGTCGTCGTGCCCGCGGGCGAGCACTTTTGTGCTGGCCCGATTCGCCTTAGGAGCAACATCGAGCTTCATCTCGAAGAGGGTGTATGACACGCCCATGTCGGATTTGTTACAATAATGGCGTCGATGGGGGTGTGTCCTTATCGCCTACAAACACAGGGAGGTCGTTATGTGCAAATACGCAGAAAGGTGGCGAAAAGTGTCTGGTCCTTTCGGATTTGGTCGATGTCTCATAGTGGTGCATTAAGCCATTAACTTTCAATAACGGCATTGACACCGTTAGAATGGGTTGGCTATCAGGAATCTTGGCAGCCGACCCATTGCATATAGCCGTCCATACCATTGACGCGCGGCGCACGTGTTTAGTATAATACGTGCGGACGTAGAACGGGTATTCCGTTAAGGAGGTGAAGATGAGCATTACATTGTCTATACCGCCCGCAATTGTGCAGGAAGTGCGCGAGTGGGCCGAGGCAAACGGTACAAGCTTAAACCAGTATGTGCGCGACTGCCTTGAGGCGAAGTGCGCGGAAATTCATGACGCGCAGAAGCGTAGGGCACTGGAATTCAAGTCATTCATGGAGTCCTTGCCTGTAGTCCGCGCTCCTAAGGGCTGGAAGTTCGATCGTGAACGCGATGGTCATCGCGAGATAAAGATAAGGGTGGGATCATGAGATTCTTCGACACAAATATTCTAGTGTATGCGGCGACGGACCAAGATCCACGCAAACGCGACATCGCTCGCGAACTCATCGGCCATGCAATAGAGGTGAATCATGACGGTTGCATCTCGACGCAGGTTCTTGGGGAGTTCTGCAATACGATGTTGCGGAAATCGTTGAGGACTAAAGAAGAGATTGATGGAATGCTTGACTACTTCCGAGAGCTTCTTGAGATTGACGTAACCATCGACCTCGTTCGCCATGCGCTTGCAGTCAAGGAGGAATATGGCATCCAGTTCTACGACGCGCTGATTGTCTCGTCCGCAGAGAAGCTTGGCTGCCACGAAATCGTCACTGAAGACCTCAATCCTAATCAGACTTATCGGGGCATGGCCGTCGTCAACCCATTTAAGTGACGTTGTCGCGGTGCGCGAGAAAAGAGGGCGGCTCTTCTTCGCAACTTGCTGCGTCGACGGCACTAAGCTCGACTGGTCCAAGCGCGAATGAGGCACACAGCTTCAACCCTTAAGTGCGTTGCGTGTTCGTGCATTCCGTCCTCTTTATATTGCTCTCTGAAAATGCTATAATGCACATCAAAATGTGTATTATAGTAGGGTCAACAGGAGACCGCAGAGATGGAATTCAAGGAGCTTATCGCGGGATTTGCCGCGAAATTCGGAATTGAAGGGCTTGACGGCGCAGACGGCGTGGCGGAGCTTGACGTCGAAGGCATCCGCGTGGAGCTGTTGGACGATCCGCAGTCGCGGAGCATATTCGCCTGTGCCGAGATTGGACACCCGCCGCCAGACGCGAACGGCGCGTTCGGCGCAATGATGCTGCAGGCCAATTTCCTCCTGCGCGGCACGGAGGGCGCGACGCTCTGCCAGAACCCAGAGACCAGCGCCTACGCCCTTGTGCGTCCGTTCCCGCAGGCGCTAACGGACATCGAATCGTTCGCCGCCGGCCTTGAATCGCTCGTAAATCAGGTGGAGAACTGGCGCAAGGCGCTTGCGGGCCTGCGCGAGGTCGAATCTGTACAATCCACAGCCCCGGAAACGGACGATTCGCACCATGACATGCTTTCAAGCGGATATTTTCATGTGTAACCTTTTTGCGTCGCGTGTGTATACAGGTTGAAAGGTTGAAAGGTTGAAAGGTTGAAAGGTTGAAAAGTTGAAAAGTTGAAAGGTTGAAAAGTTGAAAGCAAATGTAGAAAGGAGCTGTAAAGATGCCAGGCCCAGGTGAGATTAACGGATCGCAGCCGTTCAAGCTGACGGTTGAAAGCTTCAACAGGTCGAACAACGTCGCGGGCGGCGGCGCGCGCGCGAACGCGCCGGCGGCGCTGAACAACGCGCAGCCCGCCGCCGCGCCTCAGCC
>CACWJS010000034.1 GCA_902761275.1 uncultured bacterium
CGGGAGACGCTCGGGCTTTGGACTTTCAATGGCACGAGCGGGACTTATGCTTGCGGGAACAAATTGAACGCAGCGACTCTCATTGTCTGAAGCTCGCATAGGCTGCCAATGCGACTGCCTCGGCTGCCGCGTAGCTTCCTACACCACCCGCGACGCGAAGGAGATTGCGAAGCTGCTGGCAATGCTGCCGTGAGCGCTCCCGGCGGCGAGAAACGCAAACCCTTGCAAAATGGGCCTTTCGTGGGGCCTGCCTCCAAATCTTTCATTGCTTATTTGTCTTTCGATGTGTGGCTCTCCATTCTCGCATCGACATCCCAAAGCGCTTTCTGAAGAGCCGCTTGAGGTAGTCGGGGTTGCGGAATCCGCATTCCGCCCCTATCGTGAGAAATTTCCTGTCCGTCTTCTCGATGCGCTCGCGAACGGCGGCGAGGCGGATTTCGAGGATGGCGTCCATCACGCTTTCGTTTCTCAACTGGCGGAAGCGCAAGTTGAGAAGTGCGCGGGAGACGTGGAGCTTCGCTATTACGTCTGCTGTGCTGATCCCTTCGAGGGCATGAGCTTTGATGTAATCCATTGCAGCATTGACGACGGCGACGGCCGGCGGAAGATTCGACGTCGAGCTTCTCTGCACGAGCAGCGCGCCCGGAATGCGCATAACGGATTCGGCGGGCTTTTGCCCGTGCATCATTGACGCGAGGGCCTTTGCGGCTGCGAATCCGGCCTTTTCGAATCCGGGCAGTATGCTTGCTATCGTGGGGCGCATGCCCTCGCAGAGAAGTTCATCGTTGTCGCATCCGACCAATGCAAGCTCCGACGGAATCCTTATGTGCGCTTCGTGGCATGCCCGCGCGACCTGCACCGCGAGGATGTCGTTCGCGGCGAAGACTGCGGCGGGACGCGGAAGCCGTTGGAGAAATCCTATGAGTTCGTCCACATGCATCTGTATTCCCGCCTCGCCGGTCATGTTGTCCATGTCGAACTCGGACTCCGGGTACTCGATGAGCTGTGCGTTCTTAGGCGCATTCTCGAAGAAGGCGGATTTTCTCTCCATCGACCATGGAATCTTTGGCGGCGCGGGGATGAAGGCGTAGGAGGCGAAGCGCCCGAGAGACTTGAAGTGCTCCGCCGCGATGCGTCCGATCTCGCGATTGTCCATCAGCACCGATACGCAGTTGGCCCGTCGCCCGATCTGCTCGTGCATGTTCTCGAGGGCTATCACCGTAGGGATCCTCCGCGCGAGGATGTCCTTCACAGCGGGGGTGTACGCCGCAAGGATGCACCCGTCGAGTCCGCTTTTCAGCACGTCATGGACCTCTTCGTCAGTGAACGACGTGCGGGAGCAGACGAAGTGGATGTCCCAGCTTGCGCGCGACCTTGCGTACTTGAGCAACCCCGCTATGCGGAGCCGACCGTCGGTTCCGTTCGTCGGAACCGCGACAAGAACCTTCTTCTGCCTTGACTTCACGACATAATCATACCACAACCTCCTCTGCCGCGCAACAACGAAATGCGATTGTCCAAAACAACGTGTTTTTCTTGCTGATTAGGTCGCGTGTAGGTTTGTCGCTGCGATGGTGTCTTTGATATTATATTTCCGCCATGTACAAAGCAGGAGAAATCGCACTTGTCGGACTCTTTCTTGTCGCACATCCTTTTGCTGCGCAGGGTGAAGAAGAGCTATGCATGTTTGTAGACCCGTTTATCGGGACGTCCGCCACGGGGCATACGTCTCCTGCGGCCTGTGTTCCGTTCGGGATGGTTCAGGCAGGGCCGACTACGGGTACGCTATCATGGCGGTATTGTTCCGGATATCAATACAAGGACTGTTCCGTCACAGGATATGCGCTTACGGCACTGAGCGGAACAGGGTTCTGCGAATACAACGAACTTCAAGTGCTGCCTTTCTCCGGTTCTGCGAGGGGGTTGCCGATGAACAGTGCCATCGACAAGGAAGGCGAAAGGGCAGAGCCCGGATACTATGCCGTGAGACAGCCTGATGACGGCGTTTCGGTCGAAATCGCAGCAGCGAAACGGGCGGCAATATATCGCTTCACATGGGACAAGGGGCGGGAGGCGAAGGTGCTTGTCAACTTGCCGTATGGGAATGGTCAGCGGGATGGCAACCAGCTGGCCGGTTCGCATGACGGAAAGATAGCACGAATGGGCGGCTGTATCATTGAAGGTGAGCATTTCCGCACAGGCTGCATCATGCGTCGGAAGATCGCCTTTGCGCTTGAATTCAGCCATCCGTGGACAAAGTGCGAGGAACTGCCCAAGGAGGATTCCGGCGAACTGCCTCGCTATGTCCTGTCGTTTGACATTCCGTCGGAGAAGTCTCTTTTCCTAAAGGTCGCCTTTTCGGTCTCTTCGTCCGATGCTGCCCGAAGGAATCTCGTGACGTCGATTCCCGACTGGGATTTTGATGGAGTTAAGGCGGCTGCGCGTGCTGCATGGAACACCGTTCTTTCGCGTTCCACATGCGAGGGCTCCGACGAGCAGAAGCGCAACTGGTACACGGCGCTTTACCATCTATATTTCCAGCCGAACGACTATTCGGATGCCGATGATGTGGAGACTCGGTACACTACGCTTTCCTTCTGGGACACATTTCGCGCTGCACAGCCATGGTACTCGGTGGTTATGCCCGAAGTCTCATCTGGTGTCGTCACGGCATGCCTCACCCACTTCAAGACCTTTGGACGTCTGCCGGTGATGAGCTACGGAGGAATGAATTTCGACTGCATGATCGGCAACCATTCCGTGCCCGTCATTGTCGACTGGTTCATAAAAGAGTGTAAAGCTGAAAGTGTAAAGTGTAAAGTTGAAGGTGGGGAATTGTTCACAAATACAAATTCTACACGTTCTACATGTTCTACACGGCTAAATGATCCTGTCAGTCCTGTAAATCCTGTCAAAAAAAAGTATTGGCTTAAGGCATACGCGCAAATCAAGGATACGCTTACAAAATCGCATCCCGGCAAGCCGAAGGAGGACTGGAACTTATACGACAAGTACGGCTACTATCCGTTCGACGAAATCAAGGGCGAGTCGGTCTCGCGCACGCTCGAGTGCGCCTACGACGACTGGTGTGCGGGAGTGATGGCGCAAAAGCTGGGGGAATGGGGAATGGGGAACAGGGAACTGGATGAAAGCCTTAAGGCCGACTCGGAGTTCTTTTTCAAGAGGTCGGAGAACTGGCGAAATGTTTTTGACAACCGGCTTGGTCTTGTGCGCGGCAAGGATTCTCAAGGACGGTGGCGCGAGCCTTTCGATCCGTTTGCGTTCGGACATGGCGCGGAGCTGAACAACGACTTCACGGAGGGCAACGCATTTCAGTATTCCTGGCATGTGATGCACGATGTGGACGGACTTGTTGAGATGATGGGTGGACGTGAAGCGGCATTGAAGAGGCTCAAGTCGCTTTTCATGGCGGGCGACGTCACGGCTGGGGCGCCGCCTGACGTGACGGGTCTCATCGGACAGTATGTCCACGGCAATGAGCCGAGTCATCATGTCATTTATCTGTTTACGCTTCTGGAACGGCCCGATCTGGCGGCGGAGCGCATCCGCGAGGTGTTCGACAAGTTCTACCTCCCTAAGCCGGACGGACTCTGCGGCAACGACGACTGCGGGCAGATGAGCGCATGGTATCTCTTCAGCGCAATGGGCTTCTACCCGTTCAACCCGTGCGGAGGAGAATACATCATTGGCGCACCGCAGGTCGCATGCGCGAAGTTGAAAGTTGAAAGTGGAGAGTTTAAAGTGGTCGCCCGCAACCTCTCCCGCGAGAACAAGTACGTGGAGTCGGTGACGCTGAACGGCAAGCCGATCACCGACTGGAAGATTCGCCATTCCGACATTATGCGTGGCGGAGAGCTCGTCTTTGAAATGGGAGCTTGTCCACGCTGAGAACCGCCGCAGAGCAGCAGCATTTTCAGGTCCGATGCAAAGATAGTATTACTTAAAAGGCCGTGTTTTTCTTGTCGATTAGGTCATGTGGATGGCTTCACGTCTTTGGGATTTTTTGATATTATACCACCATCTACAAGCAATGAAACCACAACAAAAGAAGGAATAGGGAAAGTCTGTTATGAAACGAAGTGCTAAGAAACTACGGGCGCTATGTGGTGTACTTGCGGCCGTCTCCGCTGCCTTTGCTGTTGTGGCGGAAGACACCTCTATCTGCTCCGTAGAGGAGGGCTGCGCGGACTGCACGGAGGCTTTCCAGAAGCGGCTGGACGCCGGCGGGGAGATTCGCCTGTCCGCCGGGACATACGCCGTCTCCAAACCGCTCTTGGTGAAGGGCGGGACAACCGTCGTCGGCGAGCCGGGGCGGACGAGAATCCGCATGGACGGCAATGGGAACGTCTTCAAGGGCGCGGGGCGGATTGTGGAAGGAAAACTGGTGCGCGAGTCCGGCTTCACGTTCCGCAACCTCGTTGTGGAAGTCAAGGAGCGGAAGAATGGCCGTCATGCCATCGCACTGGATTCGGTGGAGAACGTCCTTGTCGAATGCGTCGAGACCATCGGGCTCGGCGGGTTGATGGTCGGCACCGTATACCGCGTGAACGACTGGGACAAGACGCCGGAGCCTGCAAGGACGGCGGGCATGGTGGACGACGGATGCCTTTCAAGCAACATCGTCGTTCGCTCGTGCCACTTCGACGGCGGAAGCCGTGATGCCGGGATGTGCGGCGTTGTCATCCGGTATGCGACGGACTGCGAGGTGCGCGACTGCCTGGCGGTGAACCTTGACCAGGGTTTCCAGTTTTGGGGCGGCGACAGCTTCCATGAGCGCGGCGGCCTCCTGAAGAACGACAAACGGTGCAAGCGCGTGAAGGTGGAGCGCTGCCGCGCCATCCAGATCAAGGGCGGCGGCGTCTGGGGGTCGATGGTGGAGGACTTCCTCGTGACGAACTGCACGGCGCAGCTATGCGCGGACGTGGGGATCGACTTCGAGGGAAGCCACAGGTGCGAGGCGGCGGACTGCACGGCCATCAACTGCGGAAACGGCAACTACGCGACCTTCATGTACTGCCTTGGCGACGTGGCGTTCCGGCGATGCAAGTCCATCCTGAACCAGGGCGGCGTCTGCCACTACTTCAATTCCAACAGCACGCTGAAGCCTGCCGAGCAGCATGTGCTGTTCGAGGACTGCACGTTCTGGGGCGAGAAGCCGACCCTCGTCAGAGTCCAGAGCGCGCTGGCGGAGTTCAAGTTCGTCGGCAACAAGTGCAACAACGTCCTTCTCGACACGCGGGCAACGAACATGGGCCGCGTCATCTGCGAGCGCAACACCTTCGATGGCGCGCGAGGAAATCTCGAAGAGGTCATGTGGCCCCAGAACAAACCCGGAGCCCCGGCCGGCGACAGGCCGCCGCTGGACAAGTAGAAAGGTAAGATAGATGAACGCAAGAATCATTTCTTTGTTTTTTGCCGTCGCCGCCGCGTCAGCCTTCGCGGCGTCGGACGCGGCCATCCGCTCCGTCGAGGAGGGATGCGTGGACTGCACCGAGGCGTTCCAGACGCGGCTGGACGCTGGCGGGGAGGTGTTCCTGCCCGCCGGGACCTACGTCGTCTCCAAGCCGCTCCTGGTGAAGGGCGGCACGGCCGTCGTCGGCGAGCCGGGGCGGACGCGCATCCGCATGGAAGGCGACGGGAACGTATTCAAGGGCGCGGGGCGGTTCGAGGACGGCAGGCTGGTGCGCGAGTCCGGCTTCACGTTCCGCGATCTCGTGATCGAGGCCAGGGAAAAGGAGCAAGGCCGCCAGGCCATTGATCTGAAATCCGTCGAGAACGTCCTTGTCGAACGCGTGGAGACCATCGGTCTCGGCGGGCCAAGCATCGGCACCGCCTATCGCGAGGCCTGGGCGGCTGTCACGGCGGGGACGACACCGGTGTTGAACTACAACGACAAAACCCCGGACCCGTGCGCGACGGCGGGCATGGTCGGCGACGAATGCCTTTCAAGCAACATCGTCATCCGTTCGTGCCATATCGACGGCGGTAGCCGTCATGCCGGAATGTATGGGGTTCATATCCGGTTCGCGACCGACTGCGTGGTGAGCGACTGCGTGGTGATGAACGTCATGCATGGCATCCAGTTCTGGGGCGGCGACAGCTTCCACGAATGCGGTGGCCTCCTGGAGAACGACAAGCGGTGCAAGCGCGTGAAGGTGGAGCGCTGCCGCGCCATCCAGATAGCGGGCGGCGGCGTCTGGGGTTCGATGGTGGAGGACTTCCTCGTGACAAACTGCACGGCGCAGCTCTGCGAGGACGTGGGGATCGACTTCGAGGGAAGCCACAGGTGCGAGGCGGCGGACTGCACGGCCATCAACTGCGGAAACGGCAACTCCGCGACCTTCATGTTCTGTCTCGGCGACGTGGCGTTCCGGCGCTGCAAGTCCATCCTAGACCAGAACGGCACCTGCCACTACTTCGACTCCCACTACGGTGCTGGAAAAACGGGAGGGCCGGCAGCGCGGCATGTGCTGTTCGAGAACTGCGTGTTCTGGGGCAAGAAGCCGACCTTCATCAGGCTCCCGTGCCCGATGGCGGAGTTCAAGTTCGTCGGGAACAAGTGCGTGAACGCCCAGATCGACAAGCGGGGCGCGAGCCTGGGTCGGTTCGTCTGCGAGGGCAACACCTTTGAGGACGGGCGCGGGAAAAGCATCGCGGCCGAGCATACGGCCATACTATCCGTCGAGGAGGGCTGCGCGGACTGCACGGCGGCTTTCCAGAAGCGCCTGGACGGCGGCGGCGAGATTCGCCTGTCCGCCGGGACCTACGCCGTCTCCAAGCCGCTTAACGTGAAGGGCGGCACGACCGTTGTCGGCGAGCCGGGGCGGACGAGGATACGTATGGACGGCAAAGGGAACGTCTTCAATGGCGCGGGCCGGATCAAGGATGGCAAGCTGGTGCGCGGATCCGGCTTTACGTTCCGCGATCTCGTGATTGAGGCCGGGGCCGGGGGAAGGAAGAACGGGCAACTGGCTTTCGCGCTGGACTCGGTCGAGAATGTCCTTGTCGAACGAGTGGAGACAATCGGGCTGGGTGGGCTGCGCATCGGCTCGGTTTACTGCGTTAACTTCTACGACAAGACCAAGGATCCATGCGCGACTGCGGGCCTGGTCGGCGACGAATGCCTTTCGAGCAACATCGTCGTCCGCTCTTGCCACTTCGACGGCGGAAGCCGTTATGCCGGAACGCGCGGCGTGGACATCTCCTTCGCGACAGACTGCGAGATTCGCGACTGCGTGGCGATGAACGTCCACGACGGTTTCCAGTTCTGGGGCGGTGACAGCTTCCACGAGCGCGGCGGGCTGCCGGAGAACGACAAGCGGTGCAAGCGCGTGAAGGTGGAGCGCTGCCGCGCCACCCTGATAGCGGGCGGAGGCGTATGGGGGTCGATGGTGGAGGATTTCCTCGTGCGGAACTGCACGGCGCATTTGTGCGGCGACGTGGGGATCGACTTCGAGGGAAGCCACAGGTGCGAGGCGGCGGACTGCACGGCCATCAACTGCGGAAACGGCAACTACGCGACCTTTATGTACTGCCTTGGCGACGTGGCGTTCCGGCGATGCAAGTCCATCTTGACCCAGGACGGCACCTGTCACTATTTCGATTCCTACTACGGTGCTGGGAAAACGGGAGGGCCGGCGGAGCGGCATGTGCTGTTCGAGGACTGCGAGTTCACGGCCAAGAAGCCGACCTTCATAAAGCTCCCGTGCCCGATGGCGGAGTTCAAGTTCGTCGGGAACAAGTGCGTGAACGCCCAGATTGACAAGCGGGGCGCGAACCTGGGCCGGTTCATCTGCGAGGGCAACACCTTCGAGGACGGGCAAGGCAATAGCATGGAGGCCGTGTTTACGGAAATGTGAAATAATTGAGAATGCTAAACGGGCGGTAAAATCAAAAGGAATGCACATGAAGAGGACATTAGTGACGATTGGCTTGGCGGCGTGCGGCGCACACTGTTCAGGCATGGCTGCGAAGATTACACTACTACCATGGCAAAGCAAAATGAGTACACTGATGAACGCAAAATTTGCCGCATGATGAGAATACGAGGCATAAAGTCGGCTCTTCTCGCGGCGGCGATGTTCATCTCTGCCGCAGCGGTTGCTTCGGTTGAATTCAAGTCTGGCGATGCGGTGTTGCGCCTCTCCGAGAAGAACGGCGCAGTCGAGTCACTTTTTGCCGCAGGCTTGGAGCGCGTCGTTCCCGCCGCAGAGGCGTTTACGCTTCAGCTTCTTGACGACAAGGGCGAGCCTACGCGCCTAAAATCGTCGGAGTTTGTGTTTGAGTGGTCAGCCCCAAGAATTTCTGCACCCTCTACACTTCTACACGGCCAATTACTAACATGGCGCCACGCAACCGGCCTTGTCGTCCACATGTTCATCACCGCTACGGGCGGCGAGTTCCGCTTTAAGCCGTCGGTAGAGAACATCCCCGCCGGAATGCTGCTCGAGTGGTTCGACGGCCCGCAGGTGTGCATCGCGCCGGACAGGAAACTCTTCTATCCGTCTTGGGATGGGGTCGAGGTGACGGCGTTTGCGCACCCGTATTCCCCCGCTGGGTATAGGGAAAGGTTCGCCCCATGGCCTGACGCCCCCCTCTATCCCGGCCTTGCCCAGATGCAGTTCATGGCGGCATACAAGGACGGAAAGGGCATCTATTTCTCCGTCGTCGACGACCGCCACACGCCGAAGGCCGTTGATTGGGACCAACAGGACTGCAAGTCTATCCGTCTTACGCTCCAGACCTTCTGCGGAGACCTCGACGCGGACGGCGCATGGCGGCCGAAGTTCCACTATTCGCTTCGCCCCTACGACGGCGGCTGGATGGAGGCGTGCGAAATCTACCGCGATTGGGTTCGCACCCTGCCCGATTTCCAGAAGAAGCCGAATCGTCCGAAGTGGATGTACGACTCGCCCGTGAATCTCATCTACCCTGTGCGCGGCGAAGGCTTGGACAACAAGCCACGAGACATGAAGCCCAACCGCTACTTCCCATACATCAACGCCATGTCAGCTGTCGAGAAATACGGCAAGCTCCTCGATTCTCGCATCATGGCGCTTCTCATGCATTGGGAAGGAACTGCCCCTTGGGCACCGCCATACGTGTGGCCACCATACGGCGGCGAGGAAGAGCTTGCCAAGTTCCGCGATGCGCTTCACAAGCGCGGCGATTTGCTCGGCGTCTACTGCTCCGGTACGGCATGGACGCAAATAAGCGCCATCGTGCCGACTTATTCCCTTGAGCAGCGGTTCGAAGACGAACACCTCGGCTGCCACATGATGCGCGGACCGAAGGGCGAGATAACGGCCAACGTCTGCAACGGCTTCGACGCGCAGAAGCTTGGCTACGACTTATGCCTCGCGGAAGACTGGTGCGTCGGCGAAATAGTCGCGGAAGCGGCGAAGCTCTCGCGTTTCGGCATCGACTACAGCCAGTTCTTCGACCAGAACATGGGCGGCGGCTGGCTCCTCTGCTACGCGAAGCACCACAGGCACCCGCCGATCCCCGGCGCATGGGCGGTAGATGCGATGGCTGCGCTCCAGAAGCGGCTTGTCGCGGCGGGGGGCGGAATGGTCTTCGGCTGCGAGCAGACTGCGGCTACGCCATACGTGCCGAATCTTCCCTACAGCGACGTGAGACCCATGCCCGGGCTTATGTTCTTCGGGCGCCCCGTTCCGGGTTCCGCGTTCGTGTTCCACGAATGGATGTGCAACTTCACCGGCAACCAATGCGGAATGAGGAAGATGAATCCGTTCTGGCGCTGGGCGAGCGGCTTTGTGAACGGCGACATGTTCTCCTTCGTCCTTGGCGACAACGACGAAATCGTGCAGGGCTGGCCGTCCTACTGGAAGGACGACTTCCCGGAGCGCGGCGAGTTCGTTTCCTTCGTGAAGCGGCTGAACGACATCAGGAAGAAGCATCCGTCGTTCCTGCTCGAAGGCAAGATGATCCGACCATTCCTCAAATGCGAGTCTCGCCCCGCGACGGTGAAGTACGAGGGGTGGTCAAGCGGAACGGTAGAGACCACGGAAATTCTCGTGTCGTTCTGGGAGAATGCCAATGGCGAGCGCATCGGCTTCGCGGCAAACTGGCGGCGCGAGCCGTCCGAACTCACGATCACATACGCCGATGGCCGCGTCGAGACGCGCACCCTCGCGCCGCTTGAGGTAATTGAATTGTACAAGTAACAATTAAGAAAGGAACAATCAATGAAAAGCAAAGGCACATTACATTGCCTAAAAACATTGTCAGCAGGTTTGATCGCCGCGTGTGCCGCTCTTTCGGCGTCTGCAAGCGACAGGAGCGCCCCGGCGCTGGTGTATCTGCGTCCAGAGACGAGCTCGTTCTGGCATACGGCCACGAACAGCACGATGACGCTTCCTGTCGACTTCCCATTTGGCGCTTCGTCCGCAACGCTCACGATTGCTGGTGCGTTCGGCTACAGCCAGACTATCCCGGACATCACGGCATCTTCCGTTACGGTGACGCTGCCTGAGGCGAGGATGGACGGCAGCTCGCCCGCTACTGAAGATGTTTACGACATCACGCTTGAATTCAACGATGGAACCGTCCAGACGGCAAAGCTTGGCCTAATCTCTGGGCTTGGCGATGGGCGCGGCTCTACGCGTTGTCTCTCGCCCGCATCGGGTGCTGCGTGGGAGAAGGCGAACGGACAAGTCGCAATCCCAATTCCCTACGGCATGACATCATTTGAGATAAATGGCACACCTACCGATACAGGGCTCGGCGGCGACCAGGGCTGGTATGCCCTCAAGTTAAAGAGCAATGTTTCCGCGACTCTTCAAGGGCTCGTAGACGAAGATACCTGGACTGCGGTGCTTAAAGGTGCAGCCGCAGGATTCTTCCTCATTGTCCGCTAAGATCGTCTTCACCAAAATTTTAACGAAAGGAACAATCAGATGAACAAGCCAGCAATGCTCGCCCTGCTACTCACCCCCGCCGCGCTGTTTGCCGATCCGTCGGTCGAGCGCGTGATCGTTCGCCAGCAATGGCCGTGGTCAACCGACGTAAAGGTAGAATATAGTCTTTCCGGCGTGGACGCGAACAACCCCGTCGACATCTCCGTCAGGGCGTTCAATGGTGAAACGGAACTTCCCTCGGCGAACCTCGACGCCGCCATCACTGGCGACCGATACGGTATCACCGATCCTGTCGGCACCCTCACTATCGATCCTGTTGCGGCATTTGGCACTTCGCAGGTCGCTATCGGTAATTTCTCGGTGCAGTTGTCGCTTACGACTTCTGCCGCGAACATGAACGACGTCATCTACAAGATCGTCGATCTCAAAACAGCTAATACCGTCACGGACGTGAGGCGCAAGGACTTCTACAACGGCAAGTACGGCAACTTTGTCACGAACTTTTCAGACGTCGTGTCGGGCTGGGTGACCTCTTTGGACGACGTGCTGATCTGGACGGATGTTGCTAAGAACGACGTCTACAAGACCGACAAGATGGTCTTCCGTCGCATTCCAGCTGCCGGAAAATCTTTCCAGTTTTTGAAGGGCACGCAGGGGGCGACGAACGCCTACTACGCGGCTGGAGAGGGTATCAAGGTCTCCTTCTCCAAGGACTACTACATCGGCGTCTTCGAGGTGACGCAGGGGCAGGCCATGAACCTTGGCATTCCTAACCTTGGCTGGAGCTCGTTCTACTTTACGAATACCACCTACCGAGCGACTCGGCCAGCAGAGAACTGCAACCATCAGCAGACCACTCCAAGCGGAACTGTGATTCGTAATGGTTTTAGCACAAAAACGCAGATCACTGCAATCCTTCCGACGGAGGCGATGTGGGAATACGCTTGCCGCGCCGGAACCGACACCTACAAGTACAGCGGGGCTTCTGGCACACTCGGCAAGAACGATGGTTTTTCGACCTACGCCCAACGCGCCTTGGACATCAACGGTGGCGGCGATGCCACCGCGAGCCGGAACAGCGACCTCAGCTACGGCACACTGTGCGTCGGAAGCCTGAAACCGAACGCCTGGGGGCTCTACGACATGCTCGGCAATGTCGAAGAATGGTGTAGCGATCGCTCTGTTTTGTCTTCGGAGTTCTGCAAGTGCACATGCTACAACAAGGAGGACAACGTCGATCCCACAGGGCCGACAGCCGTAGAGGCGAACAACACGAAGGCCCGCGTATTCCGCGGCGGATCCTTCTTTTCTAACCCGACACCCGAGAAGGGCGCAATGGCGCGCGGTGGCCGTGACTACGATGCCGGCGACGTTGCGTGCGGCGTTCGCCTATGCTTTTTCGCCGAATAGGCGAATAAAAGGAATGAAAAGACAAAATGAGAATACTATGCGGAACAATTCTTGCGGCAGTCGCGATGATGTTGGCGACGGTCGCAGACGCTGGAACGCGGGAGGTCGATACACAGCTGCGCATCGGCTCACACCTCTACCTGCGGCGCGACATGTCGGAGGCCGATGTTTTTGCGGCAATTGAAAAGATGCGCGAGATAGGCATGGACATCGTCCGCGTCTATCCCTACTGGGCGGACGTCGAGACGGCTCCTGGCGAATATGACTTCACGCAAGTCGACGCATGCTACCGGGCGTGCGAGAAGTTCGGCCTTGGCGTTCTGCACACGTTCAAGCTGAATGCACCGCCGGCGTGGATGAACTTGACGCGGAGCTTCAACCTCGACGACTTCGGCGATCTGGACTCGCCCGCCTTCCGCGATGCGCTGAAGAAGTTTGTCGTCCGCTCCGCTGAACGCTACGCGAAGTCGCCGGCGCTTGTGGCGTGGTGTCCGTGGAACGAGCCGAGGTTCCCAATGCCGCAGAGATTCGCGCCATACGCGCTTGACGCCTACCGCGACCACCTCAAACGGCGACATGACGGAAAGCTTGAGAACCTGAACGCAATCTACTTCCACCGCTTCCCGACTTGGGAGAAGGTTTTTGAACCAGGCGAACCCATCCAGCCCCAGGTGCTGATGGACTACCCCGAGCGGATGGACTTCCTCGCGTTCCAAGGGGACATGCTCGCGCGGTTGCTCAAGGATGTCGAATCCTGGATCAACGAGGTGGACGGCCGCCACCCCCACCATGTCAACCCATGGGAATTCGTCGGAAACGACCTGGGCCGCACATGGACTGACGCTGAGGCGTGCGATTTTCTCGGCGGTTCGATATACCCAGTCTGGTTGGGGCGCTATTACCGCACGGCCTTGCATGGGTACGTCTGCGACATTCTCCGAAGCGCCACGAAAGGGGCCGACAGTCTTTACTGGATAACGGAAACCCAGGGCGGCATGGCGCTGTTTACGGGTGGAGCCCGTGGATGCCCGGACGCTTCGGAACTTAAGCTCTGGGCCTATGACATGATCGGGTCCGGGGCAAAGGGCGTGATCTACTGGACGCTTCAGCCCACCATTCGTGGCGAATGGGCGCTTCTGGATCTCGAGGGCGGCGACTCCGAGCGATCCGATGCGGTGAAGCGCATCTGCTCCGTTGTTCGAGACAACAAGACGCTTTTTGACGAGGTTCGACCAGCTGCTTCGGATGTTTTCATCCTTGACTCCGAATCGGCCCTGCAACTGGCGGCGATTCGTGGTGGCGGGGACGAATGGTCGTATCGAAGCAGCTCGGCACCGGCTAAGGCGAGATTCAACGTCTGGTGCATGATGCAGAACGCCGGGCTTGAGGCAGGCTTCATCGACGAGTTCCGGGTGCAGCGGGGCGGTCTGGCCGGGGTGAAGACGCTCGTCGTGCCGGACTGTGCGGCGCTGGAGGACAAGACGCTGGACGCGATAGAGGCTTGGGTGTCGGCTGGCGGCACTTTGGTTGCAGACGGTCAGTTCGCCCGCTACGACGGGCACGGGATCATCCGCGCAGACCGCAAGCGGAAGGTAGACGACCTCATGGGTGTGCGGCTTCTCGACTGGCTCTGTACGACGGGACGGACTGACTGCGTGGCTACGGAATCGGGCGTGACGAAAACGCCGAACAACGCCTACAGAGCCGTTTTCGAGGGAACGTCCGCGAACATGACTGACCGCCCTCATGGCAAGGGCAGGGCGATTTGGATCGGCACGCGCTTCTTCGGTTCCTGGCTGAAGCCTGTCGACGGGGAGGATCCGCACTTTGCGTCCAATTTCGACTGGAGAGAAGTAGGAGGGCTGTTCATGCGGGTTCCGACTTCCGGCCTCATCCTCGAAAACGCCTCGCTGAGCCTGAGGATACGCCGTCTTGCCGACGCGGGCGGCAAGACGTCAGTCATCACGCTGCTGAACTTCCGCGACCGGGCTTCCGCAGAGGTTAGTTCCAAGGATGCCATCCGGTTGCGCTCGCTTGACACAGGCAGGACATTCGACATCCCTGCGGGCGGGAAGGTCGAAATTCCGATGGATGCACACACGGCAGAATTCTTCAGTGTCGTGTCTTTGAAACCGTAACCCTAAATCCAGCATCGGAAAGAACACTAAAAATGAAAACGCGCTGCGGAACAATCTTGGCGGCGGCGACGGCCGCGCTTTCGGCGGCGGGGATAACGCTGCCTGTCGCTGAGGTCGCTGAGCGGCCGCACAGGGAGGTCTCGGTGTTTCCGGGGCGCGTCGTGCCGGTCGCGCAGGTGGACGTTGTGCCGCAGGTGTCGGGCGAGATCCTCGAAGTGTGCTTCGCGAACGGCGCGGAGGTGAAGGAGGGCGACGTCCTCTACCGTCTCGACCGCGTGAGGTACGAGGCTGCGGTGAAGAACGCGGAGTCGAAGGTCGCCGAGTGCGGGGCCAAGGCGTCCTACGCGGAGCATTCCTACTCGCGCTACCGCAACCTGTCCGGCTCCCGGGGCGTCTCGCAGGACGAGATAGACAATTCGCTTGCGCTCCGCGACTCGTCGCGCGCGGCGCTCGCTGCGGCGGAGGCCGAGCTCGTCTCCGCGCGGGACGACCTCAAGCACTGTACTGTCGTAGCCCCCATCTCCGGGCGCATTGGCTCCACCGCCAAGACGAAGGGAAACTACGTGAAGGCCGGAGGCGACGCCCTCGTCTCGATCGTGCAGCTCTCGCCGATACGCGTCCGCTTCTCCGTCTCGAACCGCGAAGTCCTCGACGTGTTCGGCGGCGACGTCGCCGCGCACAGGAACGCCGCCGAGGTCTCGGTGACGCTCGCGAACGGATCTTCCCTCGCCGGGCGCGGCGAGATCGAGTACGCCGAGAACGCGGCGGACTCCTACACCGACACGATGACGCTCTACTCGCTCTTCGAAAACGCATCGCTCGTGCTCGTCCCCGGAGGGACTGTCGCGGTGACGCTTTCGCCGAAGGAAGGCGTTATGCGCACGGCCGTGCCCGCGCCCGCTGTCCTGCAGGACACGCAGGGGCCGTACGTGTGGGTCGTGGGGCCGGACGGCAAGGCCGAGCGTCGCACCATCGCGCGCGGCGATCTGGAGGACGGATGGGTGTTCATTGAGAAAGGACTTGAGAAGGGCGAGCGCATTGTGGCTGACGGAGCCCACAAAGTCCGCCGCGGAATGGGCGTGGAGGCGGCGAAGTGAGCGCTGCGCCCGATGGGCTCGAGGGCTACCCCAGCTTTTCGCGCGTCTTCCTGCGCCGCCCGGTGACGGCCCTGGTCGCGGCGACGGTCGTGTCCCTAGTCGGGGCGTTCTCGCTTTCGCGGATGGCGGTCTCGGAGTACCCCCACATAACGCCCGTCACGATCACGGTGTCGGCGACTTATTCCGGCGCGAGCGTGGAGGCGCTGAACGGCTCCGTCGCGCAGGTAATTGAGGACCAGATAAACGGCGTGGACGACATCTGGTACTACAAGTCCAACTGCAGCAACAAGGGCCTCTACAAATGCTACTGCACGTTCCGCCCCGGGGTGAACTCCGACATGGCGCTCGTAAACGTCCAGAACGCGGTGAAGCGCGCCGAGCCGAAGCTGCCCGCCGAGGTCGTCCAGAACGGCATCACGGTGAAGAAATCGCCGGAGGACCGGATGGTCATGTACATGTTCATGACCGACGGGCGCGAGATGGACATCATGGAGCTCTCCAACTTCGTCGAGAAGCAGGTTGCGGACGCGGTGGCGCGTCTCGACGGCGTCGCCCAGGTCGAGTCGGGCGGGCGCACGTACGCGATGCGCGTGTGGCTCGACCCGGTGAAGCTCGCGGGGCTCGGCGTCTCTGTCGATGAACTGAAGAACGCAATCCAGTCGCAGAACGTCCAGGCGGCGGCGGGGACTGTCGGCGCGGAGTATGCGAACAAGTACCTTACGTTCAAGATCAACGTCAAGGGGCGGCTCAAGACCAAGGAGGAGTTCGAGAACGTCGTCGTGAGGACGAACCCCCGAACCGGGGCGCAGGTGCTCGTCAAGGACGTCGCGCGCGTCGAGCTCGGCGCGAAGGGGTATACGATTCGCTCGCGGTTCAACGAGAGGCCGTCCGTGTGGCTCTCTGTCTACAAGGCGCCGGAGGCGAATGCCGTCTCCACGGCGGAGCGCGTAAAGGCCGAGGTGGAGAAGTGGATCGGGCGCATGCCGGAGGGGGTCGAGGGAGTCCTTGCCGACGACACGACGGCTTTCACGCGCGTGTTCCTGAAGGAAACCCTTAAGACTCTCGTCGTCGCGCTTCTCCTCGTCGTCGCGATCACGTACCTCTTTCTGCAGGACTGGCGCGCGACGTTCGTGCCGGCCGTGGCTATACCGATCTCGCTTGTCGGGTCGTTCGCGTTCCTCGCGCCCATCGGCTTCACCGTCAACGTCCTCACTATGTTCGGGCTCATCCTCGTCATCGGCTCGCTCGTGGACGACGCGATCGTGGTCGTCGAGAACACGCAGGCGCTGATGCGCCGCGAGGGGCTTTCGGCGCGGGAGGCCGCCGCGAAGTCGATGACGCAGATCACGGGCGCCGTGATCGCGACGACGCTCGTCACGCTCTCGTGCTACCTGCCGCTCGCGTTCTACCCCGGCATGGCGGGGATGATGTACAGGCAGTTCGCCGTCACGATGTGCGTGGCGCTGTGCCTTTCCACCTTCGTCGCGCTCGTCCTTTCGCCAGTCTTGTGCGCGGCGCTTCTGAGGCCGCCGCCGGAGAGGGCCCCGCGTGCGTTCCTTCCGTTCAACTGGACGCTCGACCGCTGCCGTGCGGGGTATCTGCGCGTCGCAGGGCTCTTCGTGCGGCGGCTAATAATATCGCTCCCGCTCTTCGCGCTCGCCGTGCTTGCGCTCTGGTGGTTCTCCGGGAGGGTGCCGACGGCGTTTCTCCCCGAGGAGGACCGAGGGTACGTCTCGCTCAGCCTGAGGCTTTCGGAAGGGCAGTCGCTTGAGCGCACGATCGCGCTCGTCGACGAGATACACGAGCGAGTGTCGAAGATACCCGGCGTTGAGTCCATCTCGTCCACCTGCGGACGGTGCACCATGTGGGGTTCGGGCGAGAACCTCGCGCAGCTGTTGTTTCGGCTGAACCACTGGGACAGGAGAAAGGGGCCGGGGCTTTCCTCGGACGATTTCCAGAACCGTATACAGGACGCGCTCTCAGACCTCTACGCGGCGGAGATGGTCTTCTCCCAGCCGGCTGCGATACGCGGAATCGGCGGCAGCAACGGGGTCGGGTTCAACTTCTGCTCGATCGACGGCATGGAGCCGGAGGAGCTTCTCGACGCCGTCGACGCGTTCCGCGACGAGCTTTTGAAGAGCCCGCTCGTCAAGTCCGCCTCCCACGGCTTCACCGCCTCGACGCCGCAGCTGGAGCTGAAGCTCGACAGGCGGAAGGCCGAGATGCTCGGCATCTCCCCGAAAACGGTGTTCTCGACGCTCCAGAACAAGCTCGCCTCCTACTACGTCAACGACTTCAACCTTAAGGGCGGCGTCTACGAGGTGAAGCTCCAGAACGACCCCGACGCGCGTGCGTCGGTGAGGGACGCGCTCGCAATCCGCATCCCGACGCCGAACGGCGAGTCGGTGCCGCTTTCGTCCCTCGGCACGGTAGAGTACGTCGGCGGCACGCGCGAGACGATGTCGTACAACAAGATGATCGCCGCGTGGTTCTCGGTGGTGCCGAACGCCGGGGTCCCGTCGTCGGAGCTCATGCGCCTGATAGAGTCGACGCCGAGGCCGAAGGGCTGCGCGATAGAATGGGGACCGGTGCAGCTTCAGGAGAAGGAGAACGAGGGCAAACTCAAGTGGCTCGTCATCGCGGCGTTCGTCTTCGCGTACCTGTTCCTCTCGGCGCAGTACGAGAGCTGGGTCATACCGCTGCCGGTGATGCTCTCCGTCCTCGTGGCGCTTTTC
The DNA here is from genome assembly GCA_902761275.1 of uncultured bacterium. GTDB lineage: Bacteria > Verrucomicrobiota > Kiritimatiellia > RFP12 > UBA1067 > UBA1067. Next base: position 18,282 of record CACWJS010000034.1, read on the forward strand.
GGCGCGTTCGCGGGGCTGTGGCTTACTGGGACGTCCCTCTCGGTCTACGCGCAGCTCGGCTGCGTCATGCTGATCGGCCTCGCCGCGAAGAACGCGATACTGATGGTCGAGTTCGCGAAGCAGGAGCGGGAGTCTGGCGCGACGCCCCAGGACGCCGCGCTTCGCGGCGCGGACCTCAGGTATCGCGCGGTGATGATGACGGCGTGGAGCTTCATCATCGGCGTCCTCCCGCTCGTCTTCGCGCGCGGCGCCGGCGCTGGCGCTATGCGCGGCATAGGCATCTGCACCTGCTGCGGGATGCTGGCGGCGACCGTCTTCGGAATCTGCTTCACGCCCGCGCTCTACTCGCTCTTCGAACGCATACGAAAAACAACCTTGCGGAGACCCCGCGAAGCGGCTGTTTCGGGCGGGCTGTGAAATAGGCTTTGGTGGCGCGGCAGATTCTACGTGATGAAAGGAGAAAAATGAGAATATTGTGCGGAATAATCTTGGCGGCGGCGATGGCCGCGCATGGGGCTGGAGGGGCGTCCATCCCCGAAGACTTTACAGGGTGGGTTGATCCGTTCGTCGGCACAAGCGCTACGGGGCACACATCCCCTGCGGCCTGCGTTCCGTTCGGGTTGGTGCAGGCAGGCCCCGACACAGGCAACGGCTCGTGGGAGTATTGCAGCGGATACCGCTATGGCGACAAGACCATTTGCGGCTTTACCCAGACGCACCTGAACGGAACGGGATGTCCTGATCTGGGCGACGTGCGTATTCTGCCGACGGCAGAATCGAAGTTGAAAGTTGAAAGTGAAAAGTTGAAAGTTGGCTTTGACAAGGCGAGCGAAACCGCCGGGCCCGGCTACTACGCCGTGACGCTTGACGACGGGATAAAGGTTGAAATCGCGGCGGCGGAACATTCGGCGATATATCGTATTTCGGCAAGGGAGAAGTTGCGGCTTCTCGTCGACTGCGCGTACGGCATCGGCGGAAAGAACTACGCGAAGACGATAACGGCAAGCAATGTCAAGCTTGACGGCAAGGCGGGTCTTTCAGGCAGGAACCATCGCCGCCAATGGGTTGAGCGCGACTATTCGTTTGTCGTCAGGTTCAGCCGCGAATGCAGTGCTGTCGAAGAGATGCCGAAATCGGAGGGCATCGCCGCGCCGCAGTATGTATTTGACTTCGATGTCGGCGAATCTCCGCTTTTGATAAAGGTCGCGCTTTCCGCAGAAGGCGACGTCGCGGCGGCGGAGCGCAATCTTGCGGCGGAGATTCCTGAATGGGACTTCGACACCGTGAAGGTCGCGGCACGTGCAAAGTGGAACGAGGTCTTAGGCCGGGCGACAATCGAAGGAACGGACGAACAGAAGAAGAACTGGTATACTTCGCTCTACCATCTCTTCATCCAGCCGAACAATATTGCTGATGCAGGGAAGCAGCCATTTTATTCAACATTTTCATGCTGGGACACTTTCCGCGCCGCGCATCCGCTCTACACGATTCTCGCGCCGGACAAGGCGGCGGAGTTTGTTGACTCAATGCTTGAACAGGGACGGCGGACAGGTTACCTCCCGATATGGACCTTGTGGGGCAAGGACAACCAGTGCATGATCGGCACGCACTCGATTCCAGTGATCGTCGATTGGTTTTTGAAAGAAGCCTCTGCGCACTCTGCGTCTCTGCGCCTCTGCGTTAAAAATAATCCTATAAATCCTGTCAAAAAAGACTATTGGCTCGCTGCCTACGCGCAAATCAAGGACACGCTTACGAAGCCGCACAAGGGGCGCATAAAGGAGCGCTGGGATTTGCTCGACAAGTACGGCTACTATCCGTTCGACGAAATCAAGGGCGAGTCCGTCTCGCGCACGATGGAGTGCGCATACGACGACTGGTGCGCGGGCCTGATGGCGGAAGGACTTGGCTTCAAGGACGACGCGGAGTTCTTCTTCAAGCGTGCGGAAAACTGGCGGAATGTCTTTGATCCGTCAATTGGCCTTGTGCGTGGCAAGGACACGAAGGGGAACTGGCGCGAACCGTACAATCCGTATGCACTTGGGCATGGAGCCGACCTTGCCAACGACTTCACCGAAGGCAACGCGTTCCAGTACACATGGCACGTGATGCAGAATCCGCAGGGGCTTGTGGGCGTGATGGGCGGACGCGAAGCATTTGTCAGGAAGCTCGATTCGCTTTTCCTGCAGCCCGACACGGTGGAAGGATCTGGATGCGTGGTAGATGTCACGGGTCTTATCGGCCAATATGTCCACGGCAATGAGCCGAGCCACCACGTCATCTACTTCTATCCGCAGGTCGGGCATCCCGAAAAGGCGGCGGAGCGCATCCGCGAGGTGTTCGACAAGTTCTATATCCCAAAGCCGGACGGGCTCTGCGGCAACGACGACTGCGGGCAGATGAGCGCGTGGTATCTTTTCTCGGCGATGGGCTTCTATCCGTTCAATCCGTGCGGAGGAGAATACATCATCGGCGCGCCGCAAGTCGCTTGCGCGAAGTTGAAAGTTGGAAGTGGAGGAGTGAGGGAGTTTGCCGTCATTGCAAAGAATTTGTCGAAGGAGAACAAGTACGTGAAGACCGTGACGCTGAACGGCAAGCCGATCACCGACTGGAAGCTTCGACATTCCGACATCATGCGCGGCGGAGAGCTTGTCTTTGAAATGACGAACGTGACGCGGCTACGCGATCTTTGCGTGGACGATGCGCGGCACTTCGCCTGCAAAGGACTCTGAACGGACGATCTTGCGCCAGTTTTTGAACTGGATGGGGACAGACCCCACGGAACGCGCGTTTTTCAGGGATTTCCGCGATGTCAACCACCAGAATGACCTCGGAATCGGGTAGCAGCCCCGCGAACTACTGTTTCCGAGTGACAATAAAAATAGGCACCGTAGCGCGGCGAAAGTGCCGCGCTTGGCGTGGCAAAGGCGCGAGGATTGTTCGACTACTCTAATCTCCTACAGTTTTGTAGGAATCTTGTAGGGGATTTGTAGGAATTATTTTTTATACTTGTTGGTTTAGACTTTTCCAAATGGCAATTGCGCATCGATAGTCGATGCGCTTTTTTTTATGCCTTATTAAGACCTTCTGGCTTGGTGCCAGAGGGTCTTTTTTTGTTTGGTTTTGACCTGATGGCAATTAAGGCAGTTTTCCTCGCGGTCGGGGATAACCGCCCCTTGAGGGGGTTCGCGACCCATGGGGAAGCGAACACGCCGAGCGGAGCGAGAGCCGAATCGCGGGCTAACACAAACAACAAAAACAAGGAGAAAAAAGATGACGAGAGTTATCAACAGCCCATGCGCCGCCTCGCGCGCGCGCGTGGACTGTGTACCGTACAGTAGTCAGTCGGGGTTTATAGATAAACCCTGTTGTAGCCAGTCCACGCCCGCGCGTGTGCGTGTGCGCGAGGGGCTGTCGCCGATACGCGACCACGAATCCTACTTCCGGGCGTGGCGCGTTGCGAAGTTCGGAGGCGACTTCGATCCGATCCGCGTTGCGGTCGACGAGGCGGCAATGGCGTTCTCGTCCGGCAAGAGCGAGAAGGGCAAGGCCTCGGATCGCCGCGTGTGGCTCAAGATCGCCAACCGCGTCGGGCTGAGTGGGTTCCTTGACGCGTTCGAGCAGAAAGCGTCGGAGATGCGCGACCTTGAACGTCAAGGCAAGCGTCTCTGGAATCCCGCAGCTTCGTTCCAGAAGCTGCTCAACCGTCGCTTCCCGAAGGGAGGTGCGGCATGAAAGACCGCATTACCCTCGGACACGAAGCGGATGTTGCCGAAACTGCCGCGCTGACTCTCGCGGACAACTGTGCCACGGAACGCATCTTCGCCGCGCTCGATTGGGAGCGGGAAGAGAAGAGCCGCAAGGGGCAGATCAACAACGCCATCCGCCGATTGGCGAAGAAAGACCGTCCATTTGCCCGAAGCGTCCTCAAGGGGAAGCGATGGGAAGAAATGGGCATTTCCAAGCAGGCGTTTTATTGCAAATTGAAAAAAGTTTGCGATTTGATTGAAATGCCTGTAAACAGAGGACGAAAACGGCTTCTCGACATCGGCGGCGAGAGGGTTTCTGGTTGACTCCACCCCCGTTTTGCCGACTGTTATTGAGGGGACATGTGGCGGCGAGCGCCAAGGGGAACCGAGTTGGTCGCACGTCCCAAACCCTTCGGGGCTTTGATCTTTGACAACTGAACTGTAACGGCCTTGCGCGGGAATGCCGCGTCCGCGCAAGAGTACAAAGCGCGGCTTCACTTTTGGGGCGCGAGTGCGGGCGATGTGCCCGCCCGATGCCCCGCCAATTCAAAAAACAATCCTCCTTCGCCAATGGCTACGGAGGACAAGGGAAAGGAAACAAAACATGACAAAGACAGAGATCGGCGAAGCGCGGACGAACCTCGTCCGCACCATCATCGCGATCAAAAAGCTCAAGACGCAGAAGACCGCTTTGACGAAGGCGCTGGAGCCCGACTTCGAGGCGCACGAGGCGGAATACCGCAACGGCGTGAAGACGGATGCGGGAGTCCTCGTCCGCAAGCCGAAGTGGAATTTCGACGCGAAGCCAGTCGTGGAGGTGGCGGGATGAAAAAGATCTTCGCCATCGCCGCGACTGCCGTCGCGCTCTCTGCGCTCGCGGGCTGCTACATCGGCAAGGCAGAGTTCAAGGGGGAGGACATGAAAATGTACCCGTTCTTCGGAACTTCCGCCGTGCCGATTGAGTAGGTCACACCCCTAGGGGTAATGGGTTAATACCCCTAGGGATAAGCGCCTCACACCCCTAGGGGTAAGGGCATGCTACCCGTAGGGGTAACACACTGCCCCACCCCCGGGGGTCTTGATTTCAACAAACTGCTGCGCATCGCCTCGTGCGCGGCGGTTTCACACAACGGAGAGGCACAAAAGCGAAAGGAAAAAATCATGGCAGACAAGCCAACAGTAAAGTACGAGGTCCGCGCCCAGCGCGACCCGATCAACAACGTCACGATCTACGTTCCGGCGATCGTCGACAGGAACGCCGCGAAGAGTCTCGCGACGGTCATCGAGAACGCGATAGATCGCGGGCTCATCGTGGGCGTTAAGCCGTCCGCCGCGAACGGAATCGCGACGGGGCTCTGCGAACAGCTGTTCAAGGAGTTCAGGGACGGCAACGCGGTCAACTTCGACGGCTACTTCTACGGACGCCTCTATCTCGATGGCACCGTGAACGCCGACGGTCGCATCACGAGCGAGAACTCCATCAACATCCGTCTCGTCAAGGGTGCAAAGTGGGCGCTCGCCACGAACGACTTCTCGTTCACGAACATCGCGGACGACAAGACCCCGAACGTCGAGTTCCTCATCTCCGCCTGCACGGGCGCGGTGCGCGGCAAACTCATCAAGGAACAGGCGATTCTCGTCAACGGCTCCACCTTCGGCGACGACGCCGCGCATGTCTCGGCGAAGTTCGTCTTCGAGGACGGGACCGAGGTCGTGGGTTCCGTGACGAGCTGCGGCGAGAACCTGATCACGGTCGCGTGGCCAAGCGCCATGAGCGGCGTCGAGGACGGGACCGAGGTCTCGCTCACCGTCACCCGCGTCGAGGACGGGATGGAGTATGTCTCCATGCCCAGGACGGCGGTTGTCGTCAGCGCGGCGTAAGCGCCGCGGCGGTGGGACGGCGGCCGAATGCTCCTCCTCGCGGAACCTCGGCGAATACGCCGTATCCGCTCGCTCGGACATTCGCTCCGCCGCCCCGTTGCCGCAGCTATCGAAAGGAGCAAGACATGTTGAAACTCGTATTCAATGTCGCGGCGAATCCGCCGCCGACGCGCAGGATAACGCTCGTGCAGCAGGTTGGCTATCCCGACGACGTGATAGACTTCGGCGGCCCGATCGTGGCCGGGGGAGAGAACCTGCAGATGGGCGAGGGCGACACGCTTAAGCTCGAGCTGTACGAGGGCGGCAAACCTGTCTCCGTACTTGACAAGCTTCAGTCAATCGTGTCGATACCGACGGCAATCTCGTTCGCCAACAGGAACAACACCTCCAGCCGACCCGATGGTGACTGGTGGGGGAAGCCCGTCCTGCTCACCGCGACCATCGGCGGCTTCGCCGTCAAACGCTGGCTCACCTTCGCGAACCCCATGCCGTAATCCATCCCCCGCGCCCTGCCCCCGCGCAGGGCGCGGCAAATCTGCACCCCGCATAGCGCCCGCTCGGCCCCTTGCGGCACCACTCTAGCGACTGCCTTCGGCAGCGACCTTCGGTCGGTGGATACCCTTCGGGGTTCGCGCTTTGCGCTCTGGCAACCTGACGACTTCGTCGCAGGCGAATCTCGCGGCTCATCCCTTCGGTCGTCGGGGGATATGCGCCCCGTTTTGTTGTGGTTGTGGTTGAGTCGGAGTTGTAGGATCGCGAATGAAGGATGGTTGTGTCGGAATCGTTCTTGGCTTCGACACGAAGGATGGTTGAGCCGTGGTTTGGTTATGGTTGGAGTGGTTGTTGGATGGTTGGGGAAA
>CACWJS010000035.1 GCA_902761275.1 uncultured bacterium
TCGCCCGCAGACTTCGCCGAGCCGGAAGTCGGCTCGCCGTTCGCGGCGAAGCTCACGGGCGACAGCACGATGGTCGAAACGAAGGAGGCGGATGATTCGCTCGAAGACAATCCCAGCTGGGCGAAGTACACCGCTCCCGTCGCCAAGAAGCGCACGTTGCTGAGCGCGAAGCCTACTGGAACCGACGGTACTGGTTATACGCCATACGTCGCGCCGTTGCTGGGCGCTACATGGAATCAGACTGCCCCCTTCAACGATCTTTCGCCCTACAACTATTTCTGCGGCTGCATGGCGACCGCTGCCGGACAGGAACTCCGCTACTGGCGTTGGCCCTATAGGTATGAGAAGTTCCGCCAGTCGACCCATGGCGTAAGGGACGCACAGTTCAACTACAGCGATTTCGTCATCCGTCCTAATGGGCTAGTGCCGTTCAATTGGGACAAGGTGGTGGCTTCTGCACCGAATCCGGCCTCTACCCCTTGGGCGGCCGACAAAGAGGCTACCTACAATACAGCATGGCTATCTTTGTGGGCACAGTCCTTGACGGGGATGGGCTACAAGCCAGGCGGCTCCGGCGGCACGCGGCAGCTTGCGGGCACGGCCGAAGAATACTGGTATGAAAAGGGTCGTGGCATGACTTACTGGAACGACGGCTACACGAATCTCTGGAACGCCATCAAGGCCGACCTCGACTGGGGTTCGCCGATCCAGATCAATACCGCCGCCCACCAGATGGTCATAGATGGCTACGCCGTGGAGAACTACGGCCAGGAGGACGAGGTCGACTGGATCAACCTCAATCTTGGCTACGGCAACGCCGTCTACTGGGACAATCTCAAGACTGCCGTCACGGAGGGCACATACTCAGGAAAGCTTGCCTCCTTCCAGACGGGCTTCCGTCCGCAGAAGATCGTGCAGTTCGAGCCAGTGCCAAAGGTTTGTTCGAATGATGTCACGCTTGTTTGGCACATGGCCCCCTGCTACACCAATCGCACAACCGGGTTCACACTTGAAGTTGCGAAGGCGGGAGGAGCGGCAAATACAATCCAAATTGAAACTCACGGGGAAACTACCACATACACGGCAAGCGGCCTCGAAATGGGCGGCGAGTATACATTCTCCGTTTGTCCGGTCATGGTTGATGGCGAGGGCACTGGCCGCACAAACTCTGTGACGACGACAATCGGTGAGCCGAAGCCCGCGCCGGAATTCCTCTCTGTTTCGTCCGTCGCCTGCGGCATTGAGCTGCTCCAGCAGGATATCTTTATGGAGTGCGCATACGGAATCGTCAACAAGATTGATTTGACCTGCTCCGAGTCGACGACAGAAGTCGTGCCGTATTCGAGCCATCTGACGATTTTGCCGGATAGCCAGTTGAACGTCACGAAGAATGGCAACGTCTTTACGGTCAATGTCGATGCGACTGCAATGGACTCCAAGTGGTCCGGCGAGATGCTGATCTTGACGCTCGTCGCGAAGAACGAAGACGGCACGGAAGCTTACAAGAACTTGATGCTGCGCTTCAATTCCATGCGCCAGGTAATTAACGGCACATTTGACGCTGCTGATGGCGACAGCAATTCCGCCGTCTGGTTCTGCGGCGATACGACGATTGATGCGAAGGGCAGGGCGGTGTCGTTCGGAGCCAGCGCCTTCCAAGGCACTGGTAAGGTCACGCTTGCTGACTCGGTTGGCGGCGGCTCCTTCACGTTCCAAGGTCTTGACGGGTTCGCTGGAACGCTTAAGTGGGCGCCGAGCGTTATAGTCAACCTGCCGGCGGATCTAGGTAATTTTCGTGGTACGCTTTGGTATGAAAAATGGGGAGGAATTTATACACTTTCATCATGTACAATCGGTCAATACGCAAGAGTACATGTGGCAGGAAGTACCACGCTCAATCTTTTCAATGCCACAATCAACGGGTCTATTTCTGGTGTTGGTTATGTTGTTATTGATGGGTCGTCCAATTTTAAAGACCTGTCGGACTTTACAGGAAAGATACAATTAGAAGGTGACGGCCCTGTTGTGTCACTTCTGGCAGGACAAGAAAAGAATGCTTCCATAGATGTTTATGCTGGAACGCTATATATCGTTTTAAATGATGCGCAGGTTGCCTATGGATATTCAACAAGTCAGATAAAAAATAATATTGGAACAGTGGTGTTTTGTGATAAGAATGGCAAAGAACTTGTAAAGTGGACAAATAGTTGGGTAAGCAGCGACAACGTAAGTTGCTCTTTCGATGCCACCGCCAACACATGGACTCCAGATTCAACTACAAACAGTGGCCGATTCAGCGATCCAGATCGATGGTCTTTTGGCCGTTTGCCTATTGATGGCGAATATGTTCTTGTCAATGCCACATATATGTATGGCCCAATCACCAATATACTTGATCTTGCCGAAGATTTGCATCTTGGGTACGTTCGCGTTGTAAGTGTGGGTGGAGTCGCTTCTGCTGTTTTAACTTCTGCTGATGATACAGCAACACTTTATGCAGGCACATTTGAGAATATGGTATCGACAACCCTCTACACTGACAAAATACAGCCAACTATTGTTATTCCGCAGCGAGCACTTAATCTGGCAGAAGGAATTGTTGTAGATTGCGAGATTGATTATTCAATTGCACCGAACCTCCATACCCCGAATGGCGTGAATGCATTGTCGAATAGCAACTATTGGAAGGGGACGGTTGTGTTTACTGACTGTACATTTGATGCATATAATACAACTTGAGGATTTAGACGGATTTCCTGCTTGGCACTGGAACGGTGGCTATACCACGCAAAGCCCAGTGATTAACAGGCTTTCCGGCAGCGGCACATTAAAAACATCGAATGCCATAGCCGAAACTGTTGTCATCAAAGATGTCTCAGGCTTTAACGGGACATTCGATCTTGCGGCAAAGACTATTGCAATTGCAGACTCTAAGCCGTCTTCCAATATCGGAAACAATGGTTGCCTGCATATTTGCAAGACGGTATCTATAGCCAGCGGCAAGACGTGGATGGCAAACGGTGGACTCTATCTCGGCACAGGAGGAGCGTTGAGTGTCAATGGCGAGTTTGCAACAGGCTCTGGCATTGTGGTTTATGGTAGCGGAGCCTCGCTAACGATTGAAGATGGCGCTAGTGTCAAGGTGGCGCAGGCGATATCCGGCGACTATGCACCGACATTAAACTTCAAGGCGGGCACGTATAAATTTGCGAGCAACAGTGACATTACGGAAACAAGAACTGTCAACTTCTGCGCGGATTACGGTAAATGTACTACGCTCGACGCCGGAGGAAGAAAGATTACGCTAGGCTCAAACTTCTTCTCGGGATCTGGTGATGTGCGTCTTACATCCTCGGAAACAAACGGCATGTTTGTCATACAAGGGCTATCCCCAGCCTTCACCGGCACAATCTACGCCGACATCTCCGCGGGCGTGACGATTGCTGGCGATATCTCGCAGTCGAGCGGCAAGATATCCTTTAGCGATATTTCGCTTACGGTGTCTTCCTCAAACCTTGGCAATTTTGAAGTGGGTGCTGGTGCGACTCTTGCAGTCATGGTCTCAAAATCGCATCTCATGAGCGGGCTTGAAATCAGCACAAATAAAGTCTATCTTGTCGATGGCGGAGCGTTGCTGTTGCGCGACAACAACGGCAAGGAACTTAATTATTCATTGGTTGAAGACAAGTATACGCTTCTTGCTGACCCTGAAATCATCGCAACATATCTGCTCGACTACGAATTCAACGGTGACATGGCATCATCTGGCACTATTAAGAATGCGTTGCACGGCGGCTCGATATACGAAAATAGCGAGCTTTACACGCGCTCAATACCCTATTACAACAACACCTTCTCAATGTCGGGCGAGGAATGGACGGCATTTGTCAGGTGCATAATGCCGCAGAACAATAGCGACAAGCCGACGATTCTGCTCATGTTTGGACAAAACGGCAGTAATGATCTTTTGGGGCTTGTTTCAGGCACCGCAGACAACACCGTTGCACTTGCCGACAGAAATGGCATAGTTGGCAGTGCCGTATATATTGATAACGCTACCACAAAGCATCATGTCTATGCGATTGTAAAGACAACAAACAGAGTTCAGCTCTATGTGGATGGAGTGCTGAAGGTCAGCGAGTCTAAAACGCTAAATATAAATAAGACATTCCAGTTCGGCTCTGTGCATGGTGGCAACCATACTTCATACGGCTCCTGCGATGATTCAAATTCTCTCGTGGACTATCTAAGGTTCTACGATTTTGCGGTCGGGCAGTCGATGATTGATGACGAAGTGCAGGAGCCGGATCCGACGACTCTCACCGTAACGCCGGGCACAGGGGAGGTTGATTATGGCACCGAGGTTGTTGCGAAGTGCAATGATTCGACTGCGAAGATAATGTACAAGAAACATGGCGATACGGACTACACAGAATATACCTCGCCGATTGTGTTGAATGTCGCCGGTCCCAATATCTATATTTTCCAGGTTAGGGATGCCGACGATAATGTCGTAGTTGAAGATAGCGCACATCATTACAATGTCGCGGAGCCGGCGGTGCCTGTGGCTGTGTGGCATGGGGATTTCTCGGCCGAGCAATCTGGATATACTCTTGAACTTAACGGCAATTCGCTTAGCAGCGACAAGTCGACCATCACTATAGACCAGAGTGTAGGCGTTGTAGTAACAAACAACACAGGAACGTTCGCTGGCGGATTCACCGTGCTTTTCAAGTATTCAAACCTCAATCTCTCTCTGGCGGCACGTCAGGTGTTGGCGGTGACAAAACTGACGGATGCGGATAATCGCGTTGGTGCCGAAATCAATGCTTCTGGCAAGGCATGCGGTATCTGGGCGGGGAATTCGTGGAATGATTCTGGCACATACAATACAATGACATCCGATCAGACGTCTGGCGTGTTGGCATATACGCATTATTCAACATCTGGTAACAATGGCGGCGGCACAGGCACACAATTGTTCTGTTTGAAGGACAATAAGCTGACCACCATAATGGACGCAAGTACATTGGGGTCAACTGGCGATGTTAGCAAGTATAAAGGTGTCTCGGTTGGTGGGCCAGTTACTGCAATATCAGGGGCAAGTGCCGCAACCGACATGCAAATTACTGGAATTGCAGTGTTTGAAGGAGTTCTTGCCGAAGGATCGATTAAAGCATATGTTTGGCCTGAACCTGAGCCGGAGCCTGAATATGAAGGGCCGGCGCCGATTGCAGTGTGGGTGGCGGGTGAGTTCGACGACGACAGGAGCGCGCATGGCGGGCTTGAGTTTGCGCTTAATGGCAATATGACAAACGCATTGGGCGAAATCGTGATCGGCAACTCCACAATGCTCGGCGCGACGATTGCAATTTCGGACGGATTCGACAATGCGACGATGTTGGTGAAGTATTCTATTCCCACTGGTGGCGCATCTGTGGATAAAGCTGCTCCTGTGTCAATGTTTGTGAATTACGATTTGGGTGCATATGCTAATAGTGGCTTAACCGATCTTGACGGTTACTGGTGGAATAATTCACAAGTTAAGACCGACTACCCATTCTCATCATCTGCGCCGTCTATTCCGCAAGAAGGATATCTACTGATTTCAGCGCCAGCGAATTCTAACAACAATTCTGGAGATCACTACACGGCCGTATATGTAGGAACCTCTGTATCGGACCTTTCTGGTGGTGAAGCTAATACCGTTAATCATAGACTTAGGTTTACAGGCCCAACCAACCGTGTAACAAGTGTCGGCATCGGCGGGCCGACTGTCGCCGGTGCGAAGCCTTGGCAGGGAATGGTCATCAAGAGCGTCGCGCTCTTTGACGAGTGGGTCACGACGAACGTAATCGCCAACTACAAGTTCCCCGAGCAGGGCGCAGTGCTACCGGAAGATTCCGATCGCTACGCGATTGAGCCGGTCGCGAAGTGGGTCAACGACTTCAAGACTACTGAGAAGAATGGCTGCACGCTTTCCGTCAGTGGCACGACTGCCGCCAAGGGCGATTCGTTTGGCGGCGTTCTCACGATTGGCAACGCGGCAGCGGTGATTGACGTGACATCTACCAATGCGCTTACTGTTCTTGTGAAATACAGGGCTACGCCGGATATTCAAAGCGCTCCAGTGGTTGCGTTTGGAGGTCAGGCTGCTGTGACATTTGATTCTGGCATTTGCACAGATACAAATGTGACCAGGCAATTGTCTGCCTACTACAGTTTCATCTATGATAATAGCCGGCATCGCGGTATATATGCTGTCGATGGCAATCCAACTTTGTCGCCTGCCGGTGGATATTTAGTCTGCGCAAGAAAAAAAGATGCTTGTCTTGCGTATGTCGGCAATTCGTTGGACACGATGACTGGCGGAGAATGCACAACCGATATGACGCTCTCCAATAGCACCTTGCGGAAGATTGGAATCGGCGGACAGACCGAACTCTCCAACAATGATGCGAACATGGTGCCGTTCACTGGCTTTGTCGTCGAGAAGGTTGTTGTCTTTAGCGGCTACTACACGCCGGATCAGATTCGCTACGTGCCGAATCCCGAAGACGGGGACACGCTTTCGATAGCCGACGGCGCGACCTGGAATTTTGCAGCGGGCACGACGCGGACCTACACGAACATCGGCACTCTCAACTCTGGCGGCACGATTGCGATAACGAACGCTTCCGAGCTTGCGGAAGGATCATACAAGATTGCAGAGTGGACTAACCCCAAGCTTGTCGCTAATGGACAGTACTCAGATGTGTATGGTCGTGTTGGCACACTTACAACAGAAGGCCTTCCTGCTGGGTTGACAGCCGAGTTGGTTTATGGTGCAAGGGCGATTTATTTGAGAGTTTATAATCCCGATACGCAGTCCGAAAAACCGACATTGAAAGTTTGGCCGTATGGAGACTCCATTACAGAGGGCTTCAACGGTGCAGGCTCAAGGGCAAACTATCGCGTGCTATTGGCACAGAAGCTCACTCTGCTAGGCTACAATGTCGAAATGGTCGGTGTTACGGATAAAATCCAGACAGCGAACAACGATCCCTCTAGGCTTTACAATGCGATAGATCCTTCAGGTGTGGTCGCCACTAATATTTGGCAGTGGCATTCTGCAAAACATGGTGCACCGGCTAAAACTGGAATAAGTGGATTGGGTGGGCGTGCAGCTCTTGTGGAAAATGTAGATACCCTTTGTGCCCAAGTCGGCAAGCCAGATGTTGTCTTGTTGCTCATTGGTGTTAACGACCTTTCACAGACGTCTGACGTTGATGGCGTGTTTGACGCCTGGAAAGAAACGGTAAATCGTATTTTGGTGGATTTGCCAGACACCAAAGTTGTGGTTTCCACTTTGCTTTACAGTAACGCTGGCAATAGCGGCACGGTGAATCCCCGATCGACAACGTTCAATCAAAAAGTCTGGGACGTGTTTGACAGTATGCCTGAAGCTTGGAGTGGACGAGTGTTGCTCGCAGACCTTAATTCGCTCGTTGATAAAGATGGCGTAGGAATCCTTGTCAACACAAGCAATGACAAACTCCATCCTGACTGGTGGGGTCACGATAAAATGGCCGATGGGTGGCTGACTCAGATTACAAACTTCTATCCTTCTGCAAACGGAACGTTCCCGTCGTCCACTCCATTGCCAACTGTCGATGATAGCGAACTTGGTGCGGCGGCGAAGGAGGAACTAGCCGATTATCGCAATGGCTTCAAACTTTGCCGTACTATAGATGTGGCTACAGGTATAGCTGGCGACCCCTATTCCTCAACCGGCGAGGGTGCAACGGAGAATTTCGAGAAGGTCGCGTACTTTGTCGAGTATGTCCGCGCCGACAACAATGCCCACAAGTGGGTTTGGGTTGATATGGATGCGTTTGGCGACGCTGACTTGGCATCGGTAGGCTTGCCAACCACAATTCGCCAGCAGGTTGTCACAAAACTCCATGTCAAGTCTAACCACAATGGAATAGATGATGTTGCATCTGACGTCGATACGGTCAATGGCTTCATTGAGTTCTCTCCGAATGAATATGATGGTTCCGTTTCGAATGTCACCGGAGCGGCAACAGGATGGGTTTCTTCTTACGACTGGAACGATTCGCTGCTGAAAAGCGGCTCTGGCTCTGTTGGTTGTATGCAGGTTCACCGCATATCCCCGTCTTCTGGGCGAGGAGGCCAAGTTCTGTTTGCATTCAATAACTGGAACCAAAGCACGACCGAGGCCGAATTTGGTATCGGCAACTTTGCACAGCACTTCTATGGTGGTGGTACGCAGTCTATGGACTACACCTATACGAAGGGACTTGAGAAGATGAACGCCGCGGCCTATTCGGTCAAACGCATCGAGATCTGGACGAAGGCGGATGAGCCGGAACCTGTCGCCAAGATTGGTGAAACACCCTACGAGACGCTTCAAGGGGCGATTAATGCGGCGAATGCGTCCGAAGCTGAATCGGTCGAAATCGAGCTCTTGGCCACTTGCACAGAAAATGTGGAGCTTGCCACCAAGATAACGGTTAGGGAAACCGAATCTGGACAGTATACCGGCACGCTTTCCGGATCTGGCACGCTAGTGCTTGCCGGTACGCGCAGCGCAGCCATGCAGTTTGGCGAATGGACGGGCACGGTGGTGCTGCCGTCTGCGCTTACCGAGCTTGGCGGCTTCCGCTTTGACTACTATGGCATAAGCGGTTCGACCATTCGCCTTGCGTCGCAAATGAGCGGATGGATTCAGCGCAAGAGCACCAGTATGCCACTGGTTGTCGATGCAACAATCGAGATCCCTGCCGAAACTTCTCTTGCAATAACCGGTTTCTCACCGAGCTTCAAGTATCTGTTTGCGGCATTGAAGGGTAGTGGTGCCTTTGCGGTTTCTGCGGAAGCGACCTCTGGCAACCAGCTTGCCAATGCGGCCACTTGGACGGAGGATTATTCTGCGTACATTCTTGTAAGTGATGTTAGCGCGTTTAACGGCACATTGACTGTGACAGGCGATGCTGGCATTGCGGTCGGCTCTGTGCGTCCTGGCAAAAACGAGGTTGGCGGCAGGATTCTCCTGACCTCGGCGGACGCGACATTGGCGGCGACGGCAAGTCCCACGCCTGAAACAACAGTGGCGGGTTCGTATGTAAAACTGGTGGAAGGGGTCTATTCGGTCGAGACCTACAAGACCATCACGTTCAAGAACTATGATGACTCTTCGCTCTACACGATTACCAACGCCAAGCTTGGCGATACGCCGGTTTACGGTGGCGAAACGCCAACCAAGGCCGAGACCGAGCAGTACACCTATACTTTCAATGGTTGGAATCCGGAAATCGCGACGGTGACAGGCGATGCCGCCTACACCGCGCAGTTCACGGAGAAGGAGAAGACTTCCTCTACAGACTATAAAGTCCCTTATTCGTGGTTTGCCGAATATGTGCCGGAAATGTCTGGCAGCGATCTCGACGAGCTTGCGAATATGAATGCCCAGAATGGGCTGAAGTATTGGCAGTGCTATGTGCTTGGTCTCGATCCGACGAATGAGACGAGCAAGTTCTTGGCGACTATCCGCATGAACGGCACGACGCCAATTGTCGAATACTCGCCTACCAATACTACGTTGGGCAATATTACGTACATCCTTCAGGGCAAGCCGGCGCTCACTAATGACTGGTTTGACTGTCCGTCGTTCAACGAGCCCGGCGACACTAACCGCTTCTTCCGTGTCAAAGTCACTTGGGAATAAGGAGATAAGACAATGAAAAAATGCGTTGCTGTAATTGCAGTTCTTGTGGCGCTTTCGGTATGCGCCGCTGAGAAGACAAAGGTCGCGTGCATAGGCGACTCGATAACATACGGTTTGGGGCTCGCCAACCGCGAGACCGAGTCTTATCCCGCCCAGCTTCAGAAGCTGCTGGACGAGTCGGAGCCGGGAAAGTACGAGGTACGCAACTTCGGTAACTCAGGGCGCGGCATCTACCTCGACTCGATGCGCGGCAACGAGAAGCGTGGCTTCCGCTACATGCCCGAGCACAAGGCGGCTCTCGAATGGAAGCCGGACATCGTCATCTGCAACCTCGGCATAAACGACAACGGCGAATACATCAAGGAATACACCGGCGGACGGAAACGCGGACAGTTTGAAGGCGACTACCTCGCGCTCCTCGAGGATTACCGCAAGGCGAATCCAAAGGTGAAATTCGCCATTTGGACGAAGCTCTCGCCGCTCGCGGAAGGGCAGAAGTTCTACCGCAGCCCCGAACCGTTTCTGATGCAGGCCGACCTTGAGAAGGTCGCGCGCTTGTTCGATACCGACGGCATTGACATGCAGGAACCGTTCCGCGATGTGATGGACACTATCTTTGCGAAGGACAAGATTCATCCCAATGAAGCGGGCGCGAAGATTATCGCCGAGACGACGTTCAAGGCTGTTACGGATCCCTACAACTATACGTGCCACATATGCTTTCCCAAATTCCGGACATGCCCTGATAATAAGAGTCCTGGTGAATACTGGCTTTGCGCGGGGCAGTCGAACATGCAGAAAGGCTGGAATGAGTTCAACGCAACGCAAGAGGAGAAGGAGCGCGTAAAGAGGGAGATGGCGCGGCTTGAGAAGCTCAATGTGTGGCTGTGGGACTTCAACGACAACCAATGGACGAAACTCACACCAGAAAACGCCCTCCGAAAATCGGCGTTCGGGGTGAGCTTCGCGATCCGCCGCGCGGAAGAAACGGGCAAGGCGATTTTCATGCTCTATGTCGCGGCCGGCGGTGCGCCGACGGAATCGTTCCTCTCCGAGCAGACGATGTGCGCTATGGGCAAGGATGGAAAGCCACTTTATCCGCATCTTGCCGCGATTGCGACAAACCGCCACCGCCTCGACCAGAACAAGGACTTCCCGTGCGCGTGGGTCGCGCGCGAGTATCCGCGCCGCAGAGCGAACAAGGAAGAGGCCTACTGGTGGCCTGTGTCGAAGATGTATGACAATGGAATCAAGCGCATCAAGGATGGCGAGGTCAAGATTGACGGCATCCTCTGGTATCAGGGCGAATCGAACGCGACGACCTGCGTTGCGCCAGACAAGCCGACAGACCGCGACTACCAGCTCGAAACGCTTCGCGCCCTCGTCTCGGAACTTAGGTCCGTATCCCAACTCTCAACTCCCAACTCCCAACTCCCAACTTTTATAATGATGGGGCTTCCCAAGATGAACCGTCCGTGGGAGCAGTATCGCGCCGTCCAGAAACAAGTCTGCGACGAGACGGGCGCGATTTTCGTCGACACCTTCGCGGCGGGCCTTGGTGAGATGAACGACGTCCATCCGCGCGACAAGACCGCTTTCGCCGATCTCGCCGCAAAAGCGGTGCCCAAATGATCGAGCTTTTCGATACACACGCGCATTTCGAGGGAACCCGCGGCGAATCCGCCGCGGCCGTTGAGCGCGCCAAGGCAGTTGGCGTGACGCGCATAATGGCCGTCGGCGGGAGCGAAACCTTGAACGCGGGAACGGAGGGCTTCGAGTATCGCGCAATCGGCTGGGATCGCGACCAGGCGGGGAAGGAGCTCCCTGCGCTCGACTACACAGGTGTCGCAGCCGTAGGGGAGATAGGGCTCGACTACCACTATTCGCCCGAGACGCGCGATGCCCAGTGTGAACTTTTCGCGCGGCAGCTTGATCTCGCGAATATGTTTGGTCTCCCAGTCGTCATACATACCCGCGATGCGGATGACGATACGCTCGGCATCCTGCGCGAGATTCCGTCGAAGGGGATAATCCACTGCTTCACCGGCTCGCCGTCGTTTTGCCGCGCTCTTCTCGACCTCGGGTTCTACATTTCCATTTCCGGCATAGTGACGTTTCGTGCGGCCGAGAATGTGCGCGAATCGGTCAGAATCGTGCCGGACGACCGTCTCCTCATTGAGACGGATTCGCCATTCCTTGCGCCCGTTCCGATGCGCGGAAATCCCAACGAACCAGCGTTTCTCGTCCATACGGCGCGGTTCCTCGCCGATTTGCGCGGGATGCCGCTTGAAGATTTCGCCGCCTTGACAACCCGGAACGCACTTTCAATTCTCGGCGGAATTAGGTAAAATATCCGCTAACCAAAATAGGAGAACTATTGAGATGAACAAGCTATCTTTTATAGCCCTTGCAGCTCTTATGGCTGGCTGCTGCTGCAACACAGACGACGTAAAGCCCTTTGGCACGACGAAATTCGGGGAGAAGGCGTCTCTCTACACCTTGAAGAGCCCCGATGGCCTCACTCTTGAGATAACCGACTTTGGCGGCCGCCTCGTCCGCTGCTGGGCGCCCGACCGCGAGGGGAAGATGGCCGATGTCACGCTCGGCTGGAACACCGTTGGTGAATACGAAACGCTTGGCTTCTCGATGGGCACGCTCATTGGCCGCTACGGCAACCGCATAGCCGACGGCAAGTTCACGCTTGACGGCAAGGAGTGGCAGCTCCCAGTCAACGAGACGACGCCTGCGCCGCGCCATTGCAACCTCCATGGCGGCCCCGATGGCTGGGATGTTAAGGTCTGGAAGGCGTCGGAGTACGACGGCAAGCGCCTTGTGCTGACGCTCGTCTCGCCTGACGGCGACATGGGTTTCCCCGGCACGGTTACGATGAAAGTGACGTACACTGTCCTTCCCAAGAACATCTGGCGCGTCGAGTACGAGGCGACGACCGACAAGCCGACTGTCATCAATCCGACGCACCATTCCTACTGGAACCTCGCGGGAGAGGCGAGCGGCAATGTCCTCGGCCAGCTTCTCATGGTCAACGCCGACAAGTATACGCAGACCGACGCCGGGCTTATCCCGACGAAGGATGCAGCGGTTGACGGCACTGGCTTCGATTTCCGCAAGGCGCGTCCGATCGGCTCGATGTCCGACTGGATGGCGGCGCAGGAGAGCCTGAAGCCGATGGACAACTGGTATGACCACAATTTTGTCCTGAACGGCAAGGTTGGCGAAATGAAGCTCGCCGCCGAGATGAGCGACCCCAAGTCTGGCCGCGTCCTCGAGGTTTGGACGACGGAACCATGCATGCAGATGTACGGCGCGCAGAACATGACGACCAAGCTCCCTGCGAAGGAGAAGGGGAAGAACCTTTGCCAGTTCGCGGGCGTCGCGCTTGAGACGCAGCACTATCCCGATTCGCCCAACCATCCAGAATTCCCGTCGACCGTCCTGCGTCCCGGGGAGACCTTCCGCAGCGTCACCGAGTACCGCTTCAAGACACGTTGATCAATGCGGCCTGCTTTGCATAAAATCGCCGCCGCGATTCTTTTTGCGGCTATCGTCTTCCCGTCGCATGCCGAGACGAATATCGTCGATGGCCAGATTTGGGTGTGCGAAGACGGAATGTGCCGCCTCGTAGGTGATGCGCCGGAAGATTTTCTTGCGAGTCTTGCGCCGTCTGCGTCTGTCCCCGAACAGGCGACGCGCATGATTTTGGGCACTCGCAGCGTCGACGAGTTTCTCGCGTTCCTCTCGCCTGACGCGGCGACTGGCGAGACTGAAGGCGGTGCGCTTGCGACGTTCACGTGGCTTTCGCTTGTCGTAGTCCTTCTTGGCGGCCTCGCCATGAACCTTACGCCGTGCGTCCTGCCGATGATCCCCGTCAACTTGATCGTCATCGGCAAGTCTCCGGCGCGCGGTGCCGTCTATGGCCTCGGCATGGCGCTCGCCTACGGCGCTCTCGGCGTTCTTGCCGCGGTCGGCGGCATGGCGTTCGGGACGATTCAGTCGAACCCCTGGTTCAATGCCTTCGTCGCGCTTGTCTTCGTCGCGCTTGGAGCTTCACTCTTCGGCTTCTTCTCGATAGACTTCTCGCGATTCCGTTCGGGCGTCGTGAAGCCGGACGCCTCGCGCGCGGGTCTCGCCGTTCCGTTCTTCCTCGGTGCGCTCTCAGCAGTTCTCGCCGGTGCCTGCGTCGCCCCGATTCTCGTATCCGTTCTCGTCCTAACCGCGCGGCTCTATGCGGAAGGCAATGCAATTGCGCTTGCGCTTCCGTTCGTCCTCGGTCTAGGCATGGCCTTGCCGTGGCCGTTCCTCGGCGCGGGAATGAAGGTTCTCCCCAAGCCCGGCGCATGGATGAAGCACGTGAACCGCGTTTTCGCGGTGATTGTCCTTCTCTTTGCCGCGTACTACGGCTATCTCGCGTGGAAGGGCTGGACACGCGGTGCATCTGTCGCGTCTAATTCCGACGGGATCCCAGGCGCGGTCGAGGCGACGCCAGACACCTTCGAGGACGTCTTTGCGGAAGCGGAGGAGAAGGGCAAGCCGATTTTCGTCGACTGCTGGGCGACATGGTGCAAGAACTGCTCTGCCATGGAGCGCACGACGCTCGCCGACAAGCGCGTCCGCGAAGCGCTCGCGGGCTATACTGTCATTCGGCTGCAGGCCGACGACATGAAGGGCTTTAAGGAGCTTGCACCGTTCAAGGACGTGCAGGGACTTCCAGCGTATGCAATTTTCACTTTATCCAAATAGGCTCTACTTGCCATTATTCGCTAATTGCGGTATAATGTTCACCAACAGATGACAAGTAACGACGAGTATGTGATCCAGATCCTGGTCGAAAGGGGCTTCTTGACCCAAGACCAGGTAGACGCGGCCGCGAAGT
This sequence comes from uncultured bacterium, assembly GCA_902761275.1. Lineage (GTDB taxonomy): Bacteria > Verrucomicrobiota > Kiritimatiellia > RFP12 > UBA1067 > UBA1067. Next base: position 14,622 of record CACWJS010000035.1, read on the forward strand.
CGATGAAGGCCGAAGACGAGACGACTCTTGACGTTCTCGTATCGGGTGGCACCATCGGCGAGGACGAGGTTCTCGGCACTGTAGCGGACCAGTTCGGTCTCAAGTACTGCCACGTCAATGCCGAGGCGATCAACCCCGAAGTGGTCAAGACGATCCCCGCAGACATCGCGAAGAAGTACGGCGTCGTGCCGGTGGTTGCCGACGAGGATTCTATCACGGTCGCTCTTTCCGACCCGATGGGCTACGATGCGATTGACTCGCTTCGCTATGTCCTCCACGGCCTCGACGTACAGGCCGTCATCGCGCCGCGCGCCGAGGTGCGCGCCGCCATGGCGAAGATCTACGCCGAGGAGGAGAGCGCCGACGTTCAGACGCGCGGCGAAGACGACGCCACCGTGGGTGACGGTGATACCGACGACTCGGCAGTCGTCAAGCTCGCCAACCTCATCATCACGACGGCGATCAAGATGAAGGCGTCCGATATCCACATCGAGCCGATGGAGAAGGAGTTCCGCGTCCGCTACCGCATTGACGGCGCACTCCGCAAGATGGACTCGCCGCCGAAGCGCCTGCAGGGCGCGATCATCTCGCGCATCAAGATCATGTCGAAGATGAAGATCTCCGAGAAGCGCATCCCGCAGGACGGACGAATCCAGATCACCGTCGGCGGCAGGGATCTTGACCTTCGTGTCTCGTCGGTTCCGACGAACCATGGCGAGTCGATCGTCATGCGAATCCTCGACAAGTCCAACTTGTCGCTGGGTCTCCCGCAGCTCGGCTTCTTGACCGACGACCAGGCGACGTTCGAGCGGCTCATCAAGCTTCCTGACGGCGTCGTGCTCGTCACCGGGCCTACTGGCTCTGGCAAGACGACTACGCTTTACGCCTGCCTTGGGCAGATCAACACCCCGGACAAGAAGCTCATCACGGTCGAAGACCCTGTCGAATACCAGATGTCGGGCATCAATCAGGTGCAGGTCAACAAGGACGTCGGTCTCGACTTCTCGGCGGCTCTCCGCTCGATTCTACGTCAGGCGCCAAACATCGTGATGATCGGCGAGATTCGTGACGACGAGACGGCCGACATCGCGATGGAAGCCGCGCTTACGGGTCACCTCGTGTTCTCGACGCTGCACACCAACGACGCGCCTTCGGCCGTCACCCGTCTTCTCGATATCGGCGTCAAGCCGTTCCTCGTCGCGTCTGCGCTTCGCGCCGCGATGGCCCAGCGACTCGTTCGCGCAATCTGCGAGAATTGCAAGGAATCGTACACGCCGACCGAGCGCGAGCTCAAGATGCTTGGCACGATGTCGAAGACTGTTCCCGAGCGCATGTACCATGGCGCAGGCTGCGACAAGTGCGGGCGTTCTGGCTACAAGGGTCGAAAGGGCATCTTCGAGATCTTCAAGGTCGACGACACGATACAGCGCCTCATCTTCGACCACGCGCCTGCGACGCTTCTTCGCCAGCGCGCCCGCGAAATGGGCATGCGTACGCTCCGCGAGGACGGCATGCTCAAGGTCGCGAGCGGTATGACGAGCTTGCAGGAAGTCCTGCGCGTCACGATGGGTGATGCGGATTGATAGGGGTCAGGAGTTAGGAGTCAGGGGTCAGGGGGCAGTAGTTAGGAGTCAGTAGTTAGGAGTTAGGAGTCAGTAAGAGAATTTAAGAAAGGAAGATTTGAGATGGACGTACATATGAACGAGCTTCTTCAGGCCACCATCGACGAAGGTGGCTCCGACCTTCACATTCGCGCGCGCATGCCGCCGGAACTCCGCGTACACGGCGAGCTGTGTCCGCTCTCCGACGAGGCGCTCACCGAGGAAGACGCCTACAACCTCGTAAGGGAGATTTCTACCGACGAGCAGATGGAGGAAGTCGAGAAGAACGGTGGCGCGGACTTCGCCCTTGCGCACCCAGACGGAACGCGTTTCCGTGTCTCGGTGTTTAAGGAGAGAAAGCGCTACGGCGCTGTCTTGCGTCAGATTCCGTCTACGCTCTTGACCCTCGAGCAAATCGGCATTCCGCCTACCGTCAAGGAACTTCTTTTCAAGCCGCGCGGCCTCATCCTCGTAACGGGCCCGACTGGTTCCGGTAAGTCGACTACGCTCGCTTCGATGCTCAACGTCATCAACCACGAGCGCGGCGTCCACATCATCACGATTGAAGACCCGATCGAATTCTACCACACGTCCGCGAAGTCGCTTATCACGCAGCGCGAAGTCGGCGACGACGTGCCGAGCTTCGCAGAGGCGATCCGCCGCGCGCTCCGTCAGGACCCCGACGTGATTCTCGTCGGCGAAATGCGCGACCTCGAGACGATTGCCGCGGCCATCACCGCCGCTGAAACGGGCCACTTGGTCTTTGGAACCCTGCACACGACTGGCGCCGCCGAGACGATCGACCGTATCGTCGACGCGTTCCCGACGAACCAGCAGGAGCAGGTGAGAACCCAGCTCGCCGCCGGTCTCCAGGCCGTCATTTCGCAGATTCTCCTCCCGAAGCTTGACGAGAACGGCGAGGTGCACGGGCGTGTCGCGGCGTTCGAGATCATGACTTCCACCGACGCGATCCGCTCGAGAATCCGCGACAACAAGACGAACATGATCAAGTCCGATCTCCAGACGGGCGCGAAGTTCGGCATGATGACGCTTGACTCGTCTCTCACGAACCTCTACAAGGAAGGGCTCATCTCCTACGAGGAGCTTATCACCAAGTCGCAGGATCCCGATTCCGTTGTCGCCAAGCTCAAGGAGGAGATGGCATAGAGATGAACGACCCGATTCTCCAGATTCTCGTTCAGAACGGCTATCTCGATGAGGTCTCCGCCCAGGAGCTCGCCGATACCGCGAAGACCGAGGGCAAGTCGATACGCCAGGCGGTCCTCGACCAGGAGATACTTTCCGAGGACGATCTCCTCGGCGTAATCGCGGCCTACCAGGACACCGAGGCCATCGATCTCGGCGGAATGACGATCGACACCGAGGTCACCGAGGCGATTCCCGCCTCGACGGCCCGCATGTACAACGTCTTCCCAGTGGCCGCGGACGAAACGTCCGTTACACTCGCGACGTTTGACATCATCGACCCCCGCATCGCAGACGAAATGCTCTTCACTCTCTCCAAGGAGGTGAAGTTCGTCATGGCGCGCGAGAAGGACGTGATGGACCGCATCGCCCAGTACTACGGCGACGCGAATGAATCTGTCGCCGACATGATCAAGTCGCTCGGAGAAGGGCTCGGCGACGACGAGGGACTCGCCTCCGCGAATGTCAACGACATTGCGTCGATGGAGAACGCGGCGAACTCGTCCGCAATCATCCGCTTCGTAAACCTCATTCTCTACCAGGGCGTCGTGGACCGCGCGTCGGACATCCACGTCGAGCCGTTCGAGAACGACTTCAAGATTCGCTACCGCGTCGACGGCGCTCTTTACGAGATGAAGGCGCCGGACGTCAAGATGGCTCCTGCGATCATCTCGCGTATCAAGATCCTTTCCAATCTCAACATCGCCGAGCGTCGCATTCCGCAGGACGGACGTATTGCGCTTACCGTCGCGGGAAGACCAGTTGACCTTCGCGTATCGTGCCTCCCGACAGCCCATGGCGAATCGGTCGTTATGCGAATTCTCGACCAGTCCGCGACCTCGCTCGATCTTGAGAACGTGGGGCTTCCCGAGGACGTCTACGAGCAGATAACGATGGATGTCGAGAAGCCGAACGGCATCTTCATCGTGACCGGGCCGACCGGCTCTGGCAAGACCACGACGCTTTACTCCATCCTTCGCCGCATCAACCAGATCGACACGAAGCTCCTCACGGCCGAGGAGCCGGTCGAATACAACGTCGACGGCATTGTGCAGGTGCCGATCGATCCGAAGGTCGGCAACACATTCGCGAAAGTTCTGCGAGCGTTCCTCCGTCAAGATCCAGACGTGATGATGATCGGCGAGATCCGCGACCTTGAGACGGCCGAAATCGCGATTCAGGCGGCGCTTACGGGCCACTTCGTTTTCTCGACGCTGCACACCAACGACGCTGCAGGTGCCGTCACGCGTTTCGTTGACATGAACGTTGCGCCGTATCTTCTCTCGTCTACGCTTGAAGGCGTGCTTGGCCAGCGACTTGTGCGTACTTGCTGCCGCGAGTGCCGCCAGGCCTACGAGCCCGACGACGAGACGCTGGACCGCATCTCTATGACGCGCGACCAGATAGGCGGTCGTCCGTTCTACTTCGGTCGTGGCTGCAAGACGTGCAACGGAACCGGCTACAAGGGGCGCAAGGCCGTCGTCGAGTATCTGCGCATGTCGAATCCGCTTCGCGAGTTGATCAACAACCGTGCGCCGACGCTTCTTCTTCAGGAGAAGGCGCGCGAACTCGGTATGCGAACAATGCGCGAACACGGCATCCAGGCGATTCTCGACGGTTACACGACCGTCGACGAGGTGCTGAGGTACACGTGATAGAGTTTAAAGTTTAAAGTTGAAAGTTGTGGTGGTTGGATAGTTGGAGTTGTGAGTTGGAGTTGGAGAGTGGAATGGTAAAGTCTCCTTCTTGGGTTTTGCACATTGCACATTGAACATTGCACATTGCACATTGAACTTTGAACTTTGAACATTGAACTTTAAACTTTGAACTCTTCATTAAGTATGATTGGTGACTTAATCATAGTAGTCCTGATCATCGCGCTGCTGGGTGCGGCGGCGGCGCTTGCGACTCCCCCTGGGCGGATTCCTCTCGCGCTACGAGGCGTCTACCGTATTCTCAAAAAGGATCGCGGCGAATCTGCCGCGCCACCGGCCGCAGGCCCTGCGCCACTTTGGCGGCGCATTCTCGCATTTTTCCTTGTGCTTCTCGCCGCGTTGCTGGCCTTTGCCTGAAATGGAAACCGTAGACATCCTTGGCTTTCGCGCGAAGGTCGCGCGAACGTTTCGCGAGCGGGCGCGCGGGCTCATCGGCACGAAGTCCCTTGCCCCCGGAGAAGGGCTTCTCATTGAAAAGTGCAATGCGATACACACTTTTTTCATGTCATTTCCTATTGACGCGTACTTCCTAGATAGCGGAAATCGTGTAATAAAGACGGTTAAAATGATTCGTCCATGGAGTTTTCTCGTCTGGGGCGGTTGGCGTGCGAAGAAGGTTCTCGAGGTTGCCGCCTGTCAGGACTTCAAGAATTCATCCGGCCCGTGTTGACTATCCACGCAATTTTCGGTAAAATTACACCTAATAAACCTCAATAGGAGATACTAAATGAGCGAGCAGCAGCAAAAGGGCACCAACTGGGTTGCCGTTATCACAATGATGTTCATCTACGGTATGATTTCGTTTGTCACGAATCTTGCCGCGCCAATGGGCAATGTCTGGAAGTACCAGCCGGGCATCGAGGGCTCCAACATGCTCGGCATGATGGGCAACATGATGAACTTCGCCGCCTATCTCTTCATGGGGATTCCCGCCGGCAAGATGCTCGCAAAGAAGGGTTACAAGTTCACGGCCATGGCCGGTATCGCGACTGGCTTCATCGGCGTCCTCATCCAGTTCCTCTCGGGCAAGGTTCCGTTCACGGAGAGCGCCGTCGTTCCGTTCTGCGTCTATCTTCTCGGTGCGTTCGTGTGCGGCTTCTCGGTCTGCATGCTGAACATGGTCGTCAACCCGATGCTCAACCTCCTGGGCGGCGGCGGTAACCGCGGCAACCAGCTGAACATGATCGGCACGACTTTCAACTCGCTCGCCGGCACCGCGACGCCGATGCTCGTCGGCGCGCTCATCGGCCAGATCACGAACGACACGAAGGTCGCCGACGTCAACCTCGTGATGTACATCGCGATGGCCGTCTTCGCCGCGGCGTTTGTCGTCCTTTCCTTCATACCGATCTCCAATCCCGACCAGGGCAGCACGGCCGAGGACGTTCCTGTTCTCGCGCCTCTTAAGTTCCGCCACTGCCTCCTGGGCGTCATCGCGATCTTCATGTACGTCGGCATCGAGATTGGCATCCCCGCCACTATGAACCTCTGGCTCGCCGACAAGTCGGGCCCGCTCATGACCTCTGGCATTGACGACGTCGTCAAGAACGCCGCGGGCATTGCCGGCATGGTAACTGCGACGTACTGGTTCCTTATGCTCATCGGCCGTACGGTCGGCGCGTTCATCGGCGGCAAGATTTCGTCGCGCATCCTTATGACCTTCACGACCGCGACGGCGATTCTGCTCATTCTCGTCGGCACTCAGACGACTGGCGTCGCCGCGAAGATGCCCGTCATCTCCGTTGGTGCCGAGGGCGTAAAATTTGCTATGGTCCAGGTTCCGCTCACCGCTCTTCTCTTCGCGCTCTGCGGCCTTATGACCTCAATCATGTGGCCCTCCACCTTCAACCTCGCGACCGAGAAGCTCGGCAAGTACACGGCCGCGGCTTCGGGCCTCTTCATGGTGATGGTCGTTGGTGGCGGCGTGCTTCCGCTCGTTCAGAATTTCATCGCCGACAAGGCGGGCTACATGATCTCCTACGCGGTGCCTGTCCTCGCGCTCGCCTACATGTTCGTCTACTCGGCGTTCCTCTCGAAGCCGCCGAAGAACATCGACGAGCTGGTGAAGTAAGTAGCCAGGGGTCAGTAGTCAGGTGTCAGTAAAAAGGAGAAATTAAAATGCAGAACAAGGAAGTCTACGACGAGCTGGTAGCCAAGTTCGAGAAGATGTATGGCGAGAAGCCGCAGGTCGTCGCGTACGCCCCTGGGCGTATCGAGGTCCTCGGCAATCACACCGACTACAACGAGGGCTACGTCTTCTCCGCGGCAATCGACAAGGGGACGTTCTTCGCCGTTTCGCCGACGGCCGACGACAGCTGCGAGCTCACGGCCGGCGACTTCATGGAGACGGCGAAGTTCACCATCGGCACCGTCGCCCCTGCGAAGGAGATGACGTGGCAGAACTACGTCACCGGCACCTTCAACTGGCTCTTTGACGGCAATCCCGCCGCCGCGAAGCACGGCTGGAAGGCGATGTTCCTCGGCAATATCCCGCTCGGCGCGGGGCTTTCCTCGTCCGCCGCGCTTGAGATGTGCACCGTGCTCGCGCTATCCAAGATCTACGGCATCGAAAAGGACAGGACGACTCTCGCCAAGATCGGCCAGAAGGCCGAGCACACGTTTGCTGGCTGCCCTTGCGGGCTTCTCGACCAGGCATCCTCGATGTACGGCAAGGCCGGCGCGCTCGTCAAGAGCGACTTCCGCACGAACGAGTTCGAGTCCGTCCCGATGGGCGACGGCGTCGCGTTCATGATGGTCAAGTCCAACGCCAAGCACGCGCTTGTCGACGGCGCGTATGCGTCGCGCCGCCAGGCGTGCGAGGACGCGGCCAAGTACTTTGCGGGCGTTCTCAGGAAGCCCGTCACGCACCTTCGCGACGTCACGATGGCCGAGTGGGTCCTTTACCGCGGCGGCCTTGCCGAGACGACGGCGAAGAGGGCGGTCCACCCGATCGGCGAGGACGAGCGCGTCATCCAGGGCGCTGAGCTTCTCGCGAAGGGCGACCTCAAGGGCTTTGGCGCCCTCATGTACGATTCGCACGAGTCGAGCCGCAACTGGTTCGAGAACTCCTGCGAGGAGCTTGATGCCATCGTCGACGCGGCGAAGGCGATTCCCGAGGTCTACGGCGCACGCCTTTCGGGCGGCGGGTTCGGCGGCAGCTGCTGCCTTCTCGTCGATCCTTCCGCGGCTGACAAGATCGCGGCGCAGATTTCGAAGGAATACAAGGCAAAGTTCGGCGACGAGCCGACCTGCAGCGTGATCAAGCCCTCCGAGGGCGCACATCTCGTCTGAAAGGAACAACCATGAAAAACATCGCCCGGTTCATTTCGGTGGCCGCCACGGTCTGTGGACTGTCGCTTTGGGCCCAGGATGATGACGTCGAAGACGACGCCACCACCACGACCGAGACAACCGCCGACGGCGGAGAAGAAGCCGACGTCGGCATCGACATCGGTGGGCAGATACACCACTCGAAGTCCGAGCCCAAGTTCTTCTACACGCTTCCGAAGGTTGAGAAGCTCGAGGGCTCGGCCAGCGTCCTCAAGCCCGGCGCGCGCGACTGGGAGAGCGCACTGGAAGGCAGGTTCTACCCGCTTGGTTCGGTCTTCCGCACCTCTGGCTCTGCGACGCGCCTCACCGTCGCGCTTGGCAGGGACTGCAGCGTCGTCGTCGCGGGCGAGGCGTCGTTTGGAACGCGCGGGCAGGGTCTCGACGTCAAGTCCAG
>CACWJS010000036.1:0-20182 GCA_902761275.1 uncultured bacterium
GGCGACGTGTACTTCCACACCAAGTACGACGACCACAACCTCGTCCGCGCGCGCAACCAGTTCCAGATGGTGCGCTCGCTCGAGGAGCAGACGGCCGACTTCGAGGCGATAGTGAAGGGGCTTTCTTGAAACTAGAAATCCTTCCGTCGCTTCTTGCGGCAGACCTCGGACGCCTCGCCGAAGAGACGAGGCGTGCCGAGGCGTCTGGCGCAGACGCCCTGCACATCGACATCATGGACCCGCACTTCGTGCCGAACATGAGTTTCGGCCCGTCGATCGTCGACTTCTGCAGGAAGACCTGCCCAACGTTCTACCGCAATGTCCACCTCATGATGTCGCGTCCCGACCTCTACATCGAGAAGTTTGCCGCCGCCGGTGCGCAGACGCTACAGATTCACGTCGAGGCGGACTGCGATCTCCACGTCGAGCTTAAGCGCATCAGGGCGCTTGGCGTGAAGCCAGCGATTGTGCTGAACCCCGAGACGAACGTTGAGATCCTTCGGCCCTATCTTGGTGAGATCGACGAGGCGCTCGTGATGACGGTGCACCCCGGCTACGGCGGGCAGAAATTCATCGCCGAGTGTCTTCCTAAAGTCACGTGGCTCAGGGAGCGCTGTCCCGATCTCGACATCATGATCGACGGCGGCGGGAATGCCGAGACGATTCCGCTCTCTGCGAAGGCGGGCGCAAACCAGTTTGTCGCCGGCTCCTACCTCTTCGGCAAAACCGACATGAAGTCAGCGGTGGAAGATCTAAGGAATGGTATTCAATCCGCTCTCCAACTCTGAACTCCAACTCCAACTACTAACTCCCGACCCCTGACCCCTGACCCCTAACTCCTGACTCCTATCTCCAACTCCAACTCTGAACTCCAACTCTTGATGAAACATCGAATTCTTCTCTGCGTCACTGGCTCGATCGCGGCCTACAAGGCGGCGGAGCTCGTGCGGCTCTTCGTGAAGAACGGCGACGAAGTGCGCGTCGTGATGACTCCGGCGGCCTGTGAGTTCGTCTCGCCGCTAACATTTCAGACGCTTTCGCGCAATCCCGTCTACGTCGAGGAGTTCAAGCGCCCCGCGGAGTGGCGCCCCGAGCATATATCGCTAGCCGACTGCGATTTTGCCGTTGTCGCTCCCGCGACTGCAAACACAATCGCCAAGCTGCGCTATGGGCTTGCCGACAACCTGCTCACCTCTACTCTCCTCGCGACGCGCGCGCCAATCGCAGTCGCGCCCGCGATGAACGACGGCATGTGGGAAAACGCGGTCACGCGTGAAAACATCGCGGTGCTCGAGAAGCGTGGCGTCAAGATTGTCGCGCCGGGATATGGCGAACTCGCATGTGGAACGAGCGGCCTTGGCCGTATGGCCGAGCCAGAAGAAATTTTCAAGGCAGTGGAGTCGCTCTCGTGAAGTTCGACGTCCTTGTCGTAACTGCGTCAAACGAAGCCCAGGCGCGCGGCTACCGCGCGATGGTCGCGCCGCTCGTCGGCTCGCTTGCAGAAAAAATTCTCGTCGTTCCCGATCCGGGCGGTAAGCGCGTCGGCTCGCTTGGCAGCACTGTCGGCGTCCTCAAAAAACTTGGCGACGTCTCGAAGAGGCGAGTACTTATCTGTCATTCCGGCGGCGACTCAAAACGCCTCCCATCATACGCGGCGATAGGCAAGGCGTTTGTTCCCGTGCCCGACAGTCGTGGTAAGACGGTTTCCCTTTTCGAGCGAATCGTCGCGAACATGGAGCAGCTTCGCCTCCCGAAGAGCGGAGTCCTTGTTGTTTGCGGCGATGTTGCACCTGAGTTTGATTTTGGTTCGTGCGATTTCTCGAAGAGCGGCGTTACAGGTGTCGCATACTACGACTCGCCTGAAGAGGGCTCGCGTCATGGCGTCTATGTTCCTGAAAAGTTGGAGTCCAAAGTTGGAGTTGGAGAAAGGAACAATTCCACTCTCGAACGCCAACTCAAAACTCGAACTTCACATATTGGTAGGGACGCCTGTCCCCAGGCGTCCGCGGACGGTTTGGAAAACCGTCCCTACCAAGTAAAAGCCTTTCTCCAGAAGCCGACGCCTTCTGTTGCAAAGGCGGCGGGCGCGGTGTGTCGCGGCAAGGTTGCAGTCGATACAGGAATTCTCTGGATCGATCCTACGACTGCAAAGAAGATCGTTGCCACCGGATGGAAGGTCGGCGACATCTACGACGAATTCGCGCGCGAACTTCTTAACGGCTTCGCGCCGTTCCACGTAAACGTCGTTCCGCGCTGCTCGTTCTTCCACATCGGTTCCACGCGCGAACTTCTTGCGCGACTTGGGGAGGGGCGCGAGTGGGTCGAGGGCTGCGCGATCTCGCGTGACGAAATGAAACTCGGCGGGAGGAACGTCGTTACTTTTGTGCCGAGGGAATTTGGTCCAGTCGAGCTTGCCGAAGGCGAGTGCCTCACGTGTCTTCCTGTCGGCGGGAAGTGGATCCCAATTCGCTATCGCGTCGAGGACGATTTCAAGTCAGATGGAAAGTGGGAGAAGCTAAAGCTTGGTGAGATTATGAAGAAGGTTGACCACAAGAAGCTTCTTGCACTTCGTAAGGTGGATGACTGCATAACTGTGGAACTTCCGCTTCGCATTGACTTTGCTGGCGGCTGGAGCGACACTCCGCCGATTTGCTACAAGATGGGTGGCGCGGTTTTCAATGCTGCCGTAACGCTGAACGGCGTGAAGCCGGTCAAGGTGCGCGTCCGGCGTCTCGCCGAGAGGGAGGTGCGCGTCGAAAGCGTCGACCTCGGGAAGTCCGGCGTTTTAAAGTCGCTTGCCGAAATCCGTGCGCCGAAAGATCCGCACGACTGGTGTGCGCTCGTAAAGAGCGCGCTTACTGTGACGAAGTTCGACTTCTCGCGCGGCGGGCTTGACATCAAGATTTCGGCGGATGTCCCGAAGGGCAGCGGCATGGGCACGAGTTCGATTCTCGGCGCGGCGCTCGTTACTGCGCTCGAGCGTGCTGCGGGTCGCAAGACCGAATGGAAACGTGTCGCGTCGCTCACTCTCGCGCTTGAAAAGGAGATGGCGACGGGCGGCGGCTGGCAAGATCAGATCGGCGGCCTCGTTCCTGGCGCACATCTTGTTTCGACAACGCCAGGAAAAAGTCAGAATCCGAACTTAAAGCGCGTCTCTGCAAAGTCCGAGGCGGCGTTCTCGAAATTCCTCAAGGATCGCGCGCTTCTATACTTCACGGGTCGAAAGCGCATGGCGCGAAACATCTTGCGCGGTGTGATTGGATTTTTCGAGGAGAATCCCGACGACATCGCGCGCTCGATCGTGCGCCGGCTTAAGAGCGACGCGGAGCGAGCGTTCAAGGCCGTCGAGTCGTGCGACTGGGACTCGTTCTGTTCGGCAGTCAACGACTACTGGCTTTCAAAGAAGGCGCTAGACCCGGGGAGCACCAATCCGCTCGTCGAGCTGATCATTGCGCGAATGGCACCGTGGATTTCCGCCGTGAGTTTGTGCGGCGCTGGCGGCGGCGGCTTCATGTTCGTCATCGCGCGCTCGAAGGATGCGAAGGCGAAGATCAGGTCTGTTCTTGAAAAACATCCGCCGATCAAGACTGGCCGCTTCTTCGATTTTGAGATTGCAACATGAAGACGATAGCAGTAATACCCACATACGACGAGAAGGACAACGTTGGGCCAATGGCCAAGGCGGTGCTCACGAATGACGTCGAGCTTCTCTTTGTCGACGACAACTCGCCCGACGGGACTGGAGCAGTAATCGATGCGCTCGCGGCGAAAGAGCCGCGCATCCACGTTCTCCACAGGGAAAAGAAGGAAGGGCTTGGCCGCGCGTATGTCGCGGGCTTCTCAAGGGCGCTCGAGCTTGGCGCGGATCTTGTCGTGCAGATGGACTGTGACTTCTCGCACGATCCGAAAGACGTCGCTCGCCTTGTCGAGGCTATTTCCACTCCGATTCCTTCCAAGCGATCATGCAATTCTGACGACACGGAGAAATTCCCCGATCTCGTCATCGGCTCGCGGTATGTTCCTGGCGGTTCTACTCCCGGCTGGCCTTTTAAGCGCCGCCTTATTTCGCGCACCGGCGGAATCTTCATCCGCACCGTCACGGGAATGCCGGTAAGGGATCCGACAGGCGGCTTCAAGTGCTGGAGAAAGACGACGCTTGAGAAAATTGATTTTACCACCGTTGCGTCTGCTGGATATTCTTTCCAATTGGAGATGAACCACAGGACGTGGAAGGCGGGGCTTTTCATCAAGGAGATTCCGATTGCATTTACCGACCGCGTCGCTGGCTACTCCAAGATCACCGCCGGCATCGCAAAGGAATCCCTCAAGATCGCCTGGCGTCTCCACCGCTAAATAAAGTGGTGTAGAGAGCAGAAATAAGATTTAGTTACTATGAAAGACACCAAGGTTTAGTTCCTGAGAACGACAACAAAGGTTCTATTACTGAGAATAGCAACAAGATTTAGTTACTGAAACAGGCAATAAAAGAGTGGTAGTATAATCAAAGCCCCATCGGGCGTGAAGAAGTGTTGGAGATTTGTTATCGAGAGGATTTAGTTACTGAGGCAGACAACAAAACAGTGATAGTATAAGCGAAGCCCCATCGGGCGGAAAGACGCATTGAGATTTGTTGCCGAGAAGATTTAGTTACTGAAACAAACAAAAAACTGTGGTAATATAAGCGCAGCCCCGTCGGGCGGAACGAGCGTAGCGAGTGAGTCCGATGGGTATACCAAAGTAAGATGGCGAATATTCCAAAATTGGTAAGGCAGCATCAAGAGCTGGAACGAGTTAAGCTACTCAGCCACCTCTTCGATCCCGACCCTGAGCACCCCGAGAGAATCGCCGATTCCGCCAAAAACCTTCCGCTCCCTCCAGGGCTCAGAAGCCGCGCGGCGGCCGCCGAAGAATTCACCTCCCTCCTCAAGAGCGAATTCGGGGAAGTGCGCCGCCTCGCCGCTTCGGCGCTCGGCAAGATGGCCGCGGAAGGAGATTACTACTATGAAGTCTTCCTTCCGCTACTCGCCGATCTCGTCAGGAACGACGAGAGGCCGCAGGTGCGGCAGTATGCCGCCAAGGCCATTGCCCGCTATGGAGAGAAATCAGTCCGCGTCCTCGATGCGCTAAAGGACGTTGCGCGCGAGGATGGCGCGCCGTCATATTTGCGGAACGCCGCCGCAGACGCAGTGGCGGTTATACAGAACGCTAACCGCGCGCGACTCGCGCACAGGAAGAACTGGTGCACAAGGTGCAAGCGTTCGATTACCGATGAGGAATACATGGCGGGCATGGAGCGCTGGGGACGTCCCTATTGCCGCCACTGCCTAGACGAGCGCGAACTGGAGAACGTCAACTTCGAGTTCGTTGTCGAAGACGCCAAGAAGCGCAGGACACAAGGCGGAGTCTCCGTGCAGAGCATTGGAGAGAAGAGGATCGCCGAGTTCCTTGAGAGCGAAGGGATTGCGTTCATGTATGATGAGCGCTATCGAATCGCTGGAGATGCGGTTGTCAGACCGGATTTCTATCTGCCAGAGTTCGATGTCTATATAGAGTATTTCGGGATGAACACGCCAGAGTACATCAGGAACAAGGAGCAGAAGAAGTTCCTATACCAGCGCGCGGGGAAAAAGCTCATCTCCATTTCTTACAAGGACGACGAGCGGCTGATAGAGGTCTTGCGCGAAAAGTTGTCAAGGTACTTTAGATTAAAGAGCGACACGCCATCTGCCAGCAAATAGCTACTCCAACCTTGGTTCCACCAACTCTGGGCCTACCAATATCTCTCCCACCAGCAAAAAGCTATTCCAACCCTAGCGTTGCCAACTTAGGCCTCTCCTACCCTAGCCCTGGCAACTATAGCCCCGCCGCCCCAGATCCCACCAATTCAGTGCCCATTAGTTAGTTGGTGCTTTTCCAACGATTTCCTATCGGCATCATCTATCTATACGATAGTTACGCTTGTTATTGGAGACGAGTCCACTCACTCGCTGCGCTCGTTCCGCGGACTCGTATTCTCAATCTAATCTTGCCGCAGACTTGTGTATCTCTTGTCCCTGATATCGGCTCCAAGTAATTTTCCCGCGGACCCGCATACCTCGTATTCAAGATCCCAATCTCTCTTTCTTCGGTGTGCCCAACTATTCCAGATTCTCACCTAATCCTTTCCCGCGGACTCGCATTCTCAATCCAATCTTGCCGCGGACCCGCATTCTCAATCCCAAGCCTCTGATCGCCAGCATTGGGATCGTCTTCTTCATTAGAAGTAACCTCCACCGTCGGGCGGAACAAGCGCAGCGAGTGAGTCCGACGGAACTCCCAGGCCAACCACTCTCAACCTTTTTTCTGGCTCATTCCCGTCCAACTCCTCTCTGTTCTCTCTCGATTTCCCCCCGCCACTCCCCGTCTACTCCACCTTAGGGCGATTTGGTATAATGTGTGCCATGAAGACAAAGCCGCTTTTCATCGTAATGTCCGCGCCCTCCGGCTGCGGCAAGTCCACCCTCATCGACATGCTTCTCCAGGAATACCACGACATCGTCTACTCGATCTCGTGCACGACGCGCGCGCCGCGCGGCGAAGAGGAAGACGGACTCGACTATCACTTCAAGACAAAAGAGCGCTTCGAAGAGCTGATCCGCGAAAACGCCTTCATAGAGTACGCCAAGGTCCACGACAACTACTACGGCACCCTCAAGGCCCCCATCGAGGAAGTCCTCGCCGAAGGCAACTCGATGATACTCGACATTGACGTCCAGGGCGCGGCGAAGGT
The DNA here is from genome assembly GCA_902761275.1 of uncultured bacterium. Classification (GTDB taxonomy): domain Bacteria; phylum Verrucomicrobiota; class Kiritimatiellia; order RFP12; family UBA1067; genus UBA1067. Next base: position 6,770 of record CACWJS010000036.1, read on the forward strand.
GCGCGACTACGTGCGCGCGCTCCCCAACAACGATCCCCTCAAGATCGGCTACGTCGACATCTTCATCCTCCCTCCCGACATGGATGAGCTCCGCCGCCGTCTCGAAGGGCGCGGTACAGACTCGCAGGAGGTCATAGAAAAGCGCCTCGCCAATGCCGAAGGAGAGATCGCCCGCGCCGACGAATACATGTTCAAGGTGACGAACGACGACCTTGGCCACGCCTACAAGCGCCTCTGCGATCTAATAGACGCTCTCTCTGGCCGTATGTGATCTATGCCCTTGCCCAGGGCGGGTAGGGCGTGCGGAGGTCCATCGGGTCGTTAGAGACCGGGTGGCGGAACTTCGCCGCGAGAGCATGGAGGCAATGGCCCGTCATATTCTCTACTGCAAACGCACCATAAAGTCGGTCGTTCACGATGTGCATCCCCGCGAGCGCGAGCTGCGCGCGAATCTGGTGCGTGACACCGGTGAAGATTGTGACTTCAAGTAGCGTCTGCTCTTCCGTCTCTGTCGATATAAACTCCACCGGCTTGAAATTTGTCACCGCGTGAAGCGGCTTAAGTCCCTCGCACTGCGCTCGCGTCAGTCGGTTGTGGTGAATGTCTATCATCCGGCAGAAGGGCAGAGTCGGGTCATGGACCAAGTCGTTCTCGAGTGTTCCGCCGGCCGCGACCGTTCCCTCGACGAGCGCGAGGTAGGTCTTCTCAACCGTCTGCGCGGCGAATTGTCCGCGAAGGTTCTCAAATGCCTCCGCCGTTCGCGCGACGAGGACTAGCCCTGACGTATCGGCATCTATGCGATGCACCGCGCCCGCGAGAAGGGGTCTGTCCCCGAGCGGAATGCACTCGGGGTGGCGCGCGGCAACGCCGTTCATCAGCGTTCCGAGCTCTGAGCGTTTCAGCGGCTGCACCGGCACGCCGCTCGGCTTGTCGTAGGCGAGAATGGCGTCGTCTGCGAAGACCTCGCGCAATCTAACCGACGGATCTGGCGCGACCACGTTGTCGCACGCCTCCGCGAGCTCTCGCACTTCAATCGTCTCTCCGCCACGGAGCTTCAGTCCCTTCGCCGCGCGACGACCGTCGACAAGGACCGCGCCCGACTCTATCGCCTCGCGCGCGAACGCCCGCGTGCTCGTTGGGAAGTGCAAAAGAAGGGCGGCGTCCAAACGCACGCCGCCCTCTTTTATCTCTATGCTCTTGTCTCTAATCACTAACCTCTAACTCCGCTCTCCAACTCCAACTCTTAACTCCAACTCTTACTCATACCTATCCATGATGCTGGGCGCGACGGGAGCCATGCCTTCCCACGACTTGTTGGACGACCACGGAAGATCGGTGTCTTCCGCGGTATCCGCTATGCACCCGGACAGGAGCCCGAGCGCCACTGCCGCCGCGAATCCGTAAAGGAGTTTCGCGGGCGACGGTGCGAACGAGCGAAGCGGAGAGAGCATAGTCGACCGTCTCTGCTTTGTCAGTCGGCGAAGATGATGTCGCCGGGCTGGATGTCGTCCTGCTTCCATGCGCCGAGGATGTCGCAGATGACGTAGTTCTTCTCGCGGACTTCCTGGCGGAGGCGGATGCGGCCGATGAACTCGCCGGCTTCGCCATGGAAGCCAGGACGCTTCACGCCGAGCTCGATGTTCGGGATCGGGTGGTCGAGGTTGTCGCCCTTGAGTTCCTTCATCGTCTTGGCGTCGAACTCGATGATGACGAACATGTTCTCGTTATCCGCTTCAACGATCTTGCCCTTGTCGCCGGCTGGGAGCGATGTGAGCTTGTCGGTGCCGCCGGTGATGCGACGGCGCTCGTCCATCATTTCCTGGATGAGTTTCTTCAACTGCTCGACTAGCTTCTGGCTCTTCTGCAGCTCTTCCTTCGCGGCGGCCGTCTCGTCCTGGGCCGTAACGACTTCATCCTTTAGAGAGGTGATTTCAGCGTTGAGTTCGTCGATCTGGGCCTTGATCTTGACGATCTGGTTCTCGAGGTCTGCCTTGATCTCTTCGAGTTTGGCGATCTTCTCGTTCTTCTCGACGATCGTCACCTTGTCCTGGCGCGCGAGCGGCTTGATCTTGTTCAGTTCCTCGACCTGATCGTCGAGGATCTTGTGGAGCTTCACGAGCTCGGCACGCGTCGTGTTGAGCTTGGACTGCATCTTCGACGCTCCGTCAAGGAGCTGCTCGAGGAGCTCATGCTCCGTGCCGGGGCCCTTCATAAGCGGTTTGACGCCGTCCATAACGACCTTGCCCTCGTGGTCGAGGACATAGACGTTGCGAAGCTGTGACCTCGTCGTCTGGTTGTCCCAGCTGAACGTCTCGAGATTGCCCTGCTCGAGGTAGAAGTTGTAGTCTTCGAGGACATTCTCGGTCTCTGGAATGTCGACGATCTTCGCCTCTATGGGCGAGATGTCCTTTTTCGTTTCGGTAGTCGCGTCCTTGTTGGGCTCGACCTTTTCGATCGTGCTCGCGATCCTGACGACATAGTCCTCCTGCATCTCGTTGCGGTCAGTAAGAAGCGTGCGCTTCTTATTGAGCTCGATTTCGAACCACAGGGCCGCAGCCGAGAGGATCAAGAACAGATACACGAGGACGTGCAGTGCTTTATTCATATGAGTATATTCCTATACGTGACTGTAGAATGATACACCATTTCCGTTCTAAACGCAACCGTTTTTTGGTAGAATATGCGGCATGAATTTTCAAGTCATAAAAACGGACACGCGTACGCGGGCGAGGCTGGGGCGGCTTTTTACCCCCCACGGCACCGTCGAAACCCCCGTTTTTATGGACGTTGGCACGCTTGGGACGGTCAAGGCGCTTGAGCCGCGCGACCTCAAGGAGCTGGGGGCGCAGGTCGTCCTCGGCAACACCTACCACCTCATGTTGCGCCCCGGCGCGGAGGTCCTCGCGGCCGCCGGCGGGCTTCACCGCTTCATGGGCTGGGACGGGCCGATTCTCACCGATTCGGGCGGCTTCCAGGTCTTCTCTCTCGCCCGGATGCGCAAAATCACCGAGGAAGGGTGCCGCTTCAACTCCCATATCGACGGCCACGAGTTCTTCCTCGGGCCGAAGGAGTCGATGGAGATGCAGCGCGTGATCGGCTCGGACATCGCGATGGTCTTCGACGAATGCCTGCCCTACCCTTGCGAGCGCGAGAGAGCCGAGAAGTCGGTCGAGCAGACCTTGCGCTGGGCGCAGGCCTCGAAGGACGCGCCGCACGCCGACGGCCAGATGGTCTTCGGCATCGTCCAGGGCGGAGTCTACGACGACATCCGACGCCACTGCGCCGAGGAGCTCGTCAAGATCGGCTTCGACGGCTACGCGATAGGCGGCGTCTCGGTCGGCGAACCCGAGGAGTTCATGTACAAGGCGGTCGACGCTTCTGTCCCATATCTCCCCGAGGACAAGCCGCGCTACGTTATGGGGCTCGGCGTCATGCACCAGATGGCCGAGTGCGTCGCGCGCGGCATCGACATGTTCGACTGCGTGATCCCGACGCGCATCGCCCGCCACGGCACGGCGATCACGCGCCGCGGCAACGTCGCGATCAAGGCGGCGAAGTGGGCATTTGACCAGGGGCCCGTCGAGGAAGGGTGCGAGTGCTACTGCTGCCGCAACTTCACGAGGAGCTACGTCCGCCACCTGCTCGCGTGCGACGAGATCCTGGGCTTGAGGCTTCTCACGATCCACAACGTCTGGGCGCTCAACCGCTTCATGAAGGAGCTGCGCGCCGCGATCGACGATGGTACTTTTTTCGATTGGAAAGAACAAGTAAAGAAAGACACAAAAGAAAATGAATAACTGTATTATGCTCTGCGACGCCGCACCTGCGGCTCCCGCTCCCGCGGCTCCCGCCGCCGCTCCCGCCCAGCAGTCTGGGTTCGGTATGATGGTTCCCATGCTGCTGATCCTCGCGATCTTCTACTTTATGATGATCCGTCCCCAGCAGCGCAAGGAGAAGGAACGCCGCCAGATGATAGAAGAATTGCGCGCGGGCGCGAAGATCGTCTTTGCCGGCGGCATCATCGGCACTATCATCGAGGCGACCGAGAAGACGTTCAAGGTCGAGACCTCGAACGGCACCGAGATGGAGATTCTCCGCAGCTGCGTCCAGGGCGTTGTCACGCCCGAGGGAGCTGCTGAGGCCAAGTAGGCGCCGTCAATGGCTTTCGAACAGGGCAAGTTCGGCATCGAATACAACTCAAACCCGATAGACGAAGAGTCGTCGGGCGCGGGCTGGATTATAGCCGTCATTGCCCTCGCGGCGGTTGCCGTCCTTGCGGCGGCTGGCGTGAGGCGGCTTATTTCGTCGCCTCCCGACGAGCCGTCGCCGGCCGATACGCCCGTCGCCGCTCCAACTGCAACGTCGGTCGCGACTAACGCGCCGCCTCGCGTCGAGCCGCCCAAGCCGCCGCCGCTTCCGCCCGGCGCCGAGCGCAACCGCCCGCGCGTCGCGCAGAACCTGCTTCTCAAGCTCGAGAAGGCGGAGGCCGCGCACGACGTAGAACTTGCGGTCGCGACGATCGAGCAGCTTCGCGCGCTTCCGGGCGAGGCAGTCGCGGACCTCGACAACTCGCTCGCCAGGCGGCTCGGCGAGCTAAACATCCGCCGGCTCTTCGTCGGCAAGAACCGCCAGTGGGTCAAGGAAGTTGTCGTTCGTCGCGGCGACTCCGCGACGCGCATCGCATCCGAGAACGGCTCGACGCTCGCCTCGCTACTTAAGCTCAACGAGCTTCCTTCCGCCGATCGCCTCAATGTCGGGCAGAAGCTCGAGGTCATGGACCATCCGCGCTTCACGATCGTCGTCCACCGCGCGGCGAAGTACGCCGACCTCACTTTGAAGGGCAAGTTCTTCAAGCGCTACGACATCATCGCCCCCGTCCGCGCGGAGGAGGGCAACTACGAAACGCCCGCGCGGCTGCGCGCGTTTCTTGCGGAGAAGGGCATCGCGCTTGCGCCCGCCGACAGCGCGGAACTCGACATGCTCGTGCCCGCGAAGTCGTCTCTGCTCGTCTCCGAGCTCTGAAACGAATTCATATTCAATTCATTTTTCTTTCTGCAGAATATGATATGATGACTCCGTGAACAGGAGTCCGTCAATTGCATATGGGTTCGAATGGCTTGCGCTCTGCGCGTCTCTCGCGCTGGGCGAGGCTTGCGCTTTCGGCGCGGCGATCCTCTCGCCTCTCTGGCCGCTCGCGGCATTCGCTGTAGTGGTCGCTTTCGTCGCATGCCTTGCGTTCGCATCGCGCGTTTCGCGATTCGTCTTGGCGTTTGCAATCGGCTTTGCCGTTGCGCTTTTCGCCGCGCAGTCGAGAAAGGAAACCTTGGACGAGGCGCATGTCCTCGGCTGCGGCCGGCCGTTCGTCCGCGAGTTGCGCGTAGAGAGCGGAGTGCGCTTAACGCGCGGCGCGGGCGGCGTGCGCTGGGCGTCGTTCGCGAGTTCCGCAGGCTCGCTCAAAGTTCGTGTGATCTTCCCGCTCGACGCGTCCGCCCCCTTGCCGCAAGTCGGCGATACATGGGAGTGCGCGGGCTGGCTCGAACGGACGAAGGTCGACGACATCTCGCTTCGCCGCAAGCTCTGGGTCAAGGGAAAGGGAACTTTCGCACGCTGTGTCGCGCGCGGCAGATTTGCCGCGCTTCTTGCCGCGCTCCGCGAAGATCTCTCGCGTCGCATGGGAATCGGGCTTCCGCAGAACTGCGTCGCCGCCGACTTGAACCGCGCGATACTTCTTGGAGAACGCGCGCGTATGCGAAAGGCAGACCGCGACGCATTTGCCGCGGCCGGCACGATTCACGTCTTTGCGATATCGGGGCTTCACGTGATGCTCGTCGCGCATGCGTTCGTGTTTGTTCTCGCGCTTGCGGGATGCTCGTTCCGTTTTCGCGGCGTCGTTCTCGTTCCGGCGCTCTGGGTATACGTCGCGATGACGGGTGCGAGCCCGAGTGCAGTGAGAGCTGCGTCGATGGCGAGCTTGTATTTTGCAGCGCCGTTCTTCTTGCGAAAGCCAGATGCGCTCGTCGCGTGGTCGCTGACTTTTCTCGTCGTATACGGAACCGATCCGACGAAACTATTCGACACGGGGTGTGCGCTTTCGTTTGCGGTGATGCTCGGGCTTTTCTTCTGGGGGCGGTTTGTGGCCGAGCGCGTCCGCGGCAGATTTGCCGCGACGCTCGTAATGACCTTTGCGGCGTGGGCAGTTGGAACGCCGATCGCGGCGCATGCGTTTGGTCGCGTGACGCCAGGTGGGATTGCCGCGAACCTTCTTCTCCTTCCTGCGGCGGGCGCGAGCGTAAAGGCGGGAATTGCGGGTATTGTCGCGAGCTTCGTCTCCGATCGGCTTGCTGCGCACGTCAACAACTTCGCCGCGCTTCTTTCAGGAACGATGGCCGATGTCTCGCGTCTCGTCGCCGCGATTCCTGGAGCTAACTTCACAGTCGAGCCCTGGCCGCTTTCCGTCTGCGCCGCATGGTACCTCGCCCTCGCACTTCTTCTTTGGCTGCTTCAAAGAAGGACTAAGATGTTTTAAAGATGAATAGCAATTTTAGCCACAAAGAGCAGGAGGGGCAGGAGAGTAGAGTAGTAGTTTCTCCTGTACTTTGTGGCTAAAACCGACAAGCGAAATTTAGGTTAAAGCAACCCCTTTTCGCGGAGGGAGTCGAGCGTTTCTGCAAGGCGCTCGCGCTTGAGGCGCGTCTCGTCTTCTGGATCCGCGAAAAGCGACGGCGCGTCATCGCCAGGCGAGTCCTGCATGTTTGTCACGCCAAAGCCGATGAGCCGTATCGTCTTCGGCTTGCGATTTGCCGGCCACTCGCGATCAAAGAGCTCAAGCGCCGCCTCGCGGAACGCAATGTCGTCACGCACCGGATGCGCGAAGGGCGCTTGCCTCGTGATCGTGTTGAAGTTCGCGTCGCGGATCTTTATCCTCGCAGTCTTCGCCCACCTTGTCGCGCGGCGAAAGCGCCGCCCTACGTCCGTCACGAGTTCGAGCAGCGTCTCGCGCACGGTCTCGCGGTCATACGTGTCTTCGTCGAAAGTGTGCTCGCGCGACACCGACTTTTCTTCACCCGGTTCCCAATACACATTGTCGTCTGAAATTCCAAACGCCATGTCTATGAGATCGTCCGAGACGAGCGGGTTGTCGCGCCCTAGTCGCTGTAAGTCGCCGCATGTCGCGATGCCGTAGGGCTTAAGCGATTCGACCGTTTTCTTCCCCGCGCCCCAGAGGACGCCTATCGGCTTGTCGCGCAAGAACGCAGTGATCTCGTCTTGCTCGAAAGGCATGAGCGTAAAGCCATTCGGCTTGTTCTGCTCGGAGCCGATCTTTGCGAGAAGTCTGTTTGGCGCGATGCCGACAGAGCACGTCACACCGCATACGCGTCGTATCTCCGCGCGCAGCGCTTCGCCGAGTGCCTTTGCCCTCTCGCGCATTGTTGCGCCTTTCCCGCCGTAAAGATGGAGCGATCCCGTTATGTCAAGAAACGCCTCGTCTACCGAGACTCCCTCGACATACGGCGTGTAGTGCGAAAACACCTCGAACGCCTTGTCCGAGACTTCCTGATATGCCTCCATGTGAGGCCTTACGAAAATCGCATGCGGGCAGAGCTGGTAGGCAGTCCTCGATGGCATGGCGCTCCTGATGCCGAACTTCCGCGCTTCGTAGGAACACGTCGACACTACTCCACGCTCGTGCGGCCCCGAGCCGACGACAAGCGGCTTCCCGCGCCACTCGGGGTGCGAGAGCAGCTCTACAGACGCGAAGAACGCATCCATGTCGACATGTAGGATCACGGCCATGCGACGATTATAGCATAACTTGCAGATGAACTCGCAGCATAATGAATATTTCTTGAAATTACCCTTGCAGGACTGCAAGGGAAGGTGTAAAATTCATTTTGATAAATAAATCAACGATAGGAACAGCGATTGCAATGAGGCACAATTAAGAGATGAATCATCTGTTTGATAAATTACACGAATGCGCTTGTCGAAGAAGCTGCCGACGTAATAACAGAGGCGCTCAAATGCTGAAGTTTCTCTACTACTATCTACGCTCAATGCGGCTCTACTACGGTTTCGTCACCGCGACAACCGTGCTGGCGGGGCTGTGCCTGGCGCATGTCCATCACACACCCGGCGTACAAGGGCGTTGGACATTCTGCGATGCGCTGATGCTCGTATTCGGTTTTCTCGCATGGGGCGCGAACCAGATATTCAGCGATTGGTGCGACAGGAAAGAGGATGCGATCAACGCGCCGCATCGTCCGATGGTGACTGGCGCATTGGCGCCTCGTCCGGCGTTCGCACTCTCTGCCGCGATATTGATAGTCATTGCAGGCGCGAGCGCGTGGATGTCATTTTGGACGATTCCGTTCCTGATTCTGGGTGGATGCCTGAATATACTGTATTCGCGTCTGAAACGAGTGCCTGTATTGAATTGCCTCGTCTATGCCGCGGCTATTTCGTGCTGTGCGCTTTATGCAGTGGCTGGCGTACAGGATAGGTGCCCAGATTGGGACACGGTCAGCGTTGTGGCGATCATGATTCTCCCTGTCCACTTTCTCATGTGCCACAACAGCTACTACAAGGATGTCGCAGGTGATCGTGCGGCGGGTGTGAGGACGCTTCAGCAGTATCCATCCGCTATAGCCAAGACTTTGACGGTTGGGCTTGAAGTTGTCGCGATACAGATTTCATGGATGGTGGCGTATGGCGTTGGCGATGAAGTAGGCGAATCGTGGCGGCGATTCCTTCAGCCGCTTCTGGTCGCAGCGCTCGCTACGGCGCATTTCATATTTCTGCAGAAGCAACGTCATCATGTCGCTACATGTCTAAACTGTCAGCTTTGCGTAGCGCTGCTGCACACGATGTGGTTTCTTGAAACGTGGCCGATTGAAATTGTCTCGCTTGTCGCCATCCAGCTGCTCTTCCTCTGGTACAACGATGAAAAGGAATGAGAACATAACGGGCTTTCGGAAGTTTCTCTTCTATGTGCGCATGTCGCTTGCGTGCGCGTGGCGGTACTGGCGTCATTCCGCCGCGCTCATGAAGGCGTCGCAGCTGACACGCATCTTCTACAAACACAAGCTGAAGCGTCTCGCGTCCGGCGAATACAAACTCGACTTCTATCTGCCGCGCTATCCGTCGCAGGCGTTCTTCACTGCGCTTGAGGACAAGGTCATCTGCCGTCCGCCGCGCCCCGTAAGCGTCGTTTTCTCGATTTCGAAGGCGTGTGCGTACAAGTGCCCGCACTGCTACCAGCGCAAGGACGATCCGTACGAGCTGCCGCTTCCCGTCCTCGTCGAGAACGTCCGCAAGATGCGCGACTTCGGCATCGTCGCGTGGGCTGTCGAAGGCGGCGAACCGCTTCTTCGCTTTGAACGCCTTGAGGTGGTTCTTTCGGAAATCGCGGGGCTGGAGGTGTGGGTCAATTCGACGGGACACGGCGCGACGCCGGAGAAGATCCGCCGCCTCGTGGAATTGAAGGTGACGGGCGTCATGTCGTCCATTCACTCTGTCGATGAAAAGGCACACGATGCGTTCACTGGCGTTGCGGGATCGTGGCGCCGCGCGCTCGATTTCCTGCGCGACTGCCGTGCGGCGGGAATGCTTGTCGGATTCAATACGGTGCTCTCCGACCGTGAGGTGGTTGACGGCGGAATCGACCGCATCATGGACCTTGCCGCGGAAAACAACTGCGACTACATCCAGCTTATCCATCCGAAGGCATGCGGCGCGTGGATGGGCAAGGCGTTCGACAAGTCGCTGCATGCGGAAGCCGTCCGCGTCGCATGCGCCGCGCAGCGGCACTACAATTCCGCCAAGTCGCGCACTCCGACGATTCTCACGGCGCAGGTCTACGAGGAGTCCGCGGAGATGCTCGGATGCTGCTGCGGCGGAATCGACCGCTTCTACGTAGGCGCGAACGGAGACGTCCAGCCCTGCGAGTTCGTGAACATCTCTTTCGGGAATCTCGCCGAAGTGCCGTTCGAGACTGCGTATGCGCGGATGCGCAAGGCGTTTGCCATGCCGTGCGAGGAGTGGACGTGCGAGCGGCGCGCCGCCGAAATCGCCTCTAAGTCGGGCGATAAACTTCCTCTTCCTTGGACAGAGACTGAGAAACTCGTTTCAGGATGGAAGGGCGGCACGCCGACGAAGGTTTACGACAAAATGGGAATCTACCGATGAAACGATTTCTCGTTTTGGTCAATCCGCTTTCTCACGGTGGACGCTCCGTCCGCATTTTGCCGCGCCTACGCACGCTTTTGCCAGAAGGCGATATTGTTGCATTGAAGAACATTGAGGATGCGTCGCGTCTTGCGCGCGAGGCGAAAGGATATGAAGCGGTTGTCGCGTGTGGCGGTGATGGAACGGTGAATGCCGTTGCGCGAGGTGTTTTGGCGAATAGCAATACTTCTATCAAGTACGGCGTCATCTACGCCGGCACGAGTCCAGATTTCTGCCGCGAGCATGGCATCCCGACGGATGCGGAACAGGCAATCAGCGTCCTGCGCGATGGCGTTGTCCGGGAGATTCCAGTACTCACCGCGAACAGCGAACCGTTCTTCTGTTCAATGAACTTGGGGATGGGGGCGGCTGTCGCCGCTTCTGCCAATCGGCTGCGCCCGAAGTTTGGCGACTTTATAGGAACGCTCTGGGCTGTTCTGCGCGAAGTCATACGCGGCAGACGCTATGCCCTAAAGGTGAACGGCGAGGGAATACGCAATGTCGCCCATGCCCTCGTTACGCGGATATCGCGGATCGCCGGCGGACTCAAGATTGCGCTCCCTCCGCTTGCCGACGACGAGTACGCGCTTTGGTTCGCAAAGGATGTTTCGCGTTTCGGATGCTTCCGAGTTGTCTGGAACCTGTATCGCGGCAAGCCCTGCGGAGAAATCCGAGTCCTTCGCGGCAAAACGGCCATTTCATCCAATGTGTCAGTCGCGCTTGAATACGACGGCGACCCTCATGGTTCGCTGCCGGTGTCGGTCGATTTGTTCCAAAACCGTCTGCGCCTTGTGGTGCCCCAGAATGAAGGAGAATGCAGATGCAAGAACAGAAGCTGATAGAAGTATTTTCGCGCATTCATGGCACCCGGCCTTTTGGGGCGGATGCGGAGGTCGTTCCATTTGAAGGAACGAATCTGCTCGTCTCGACGGATTCCTTTTCCGAGCGCGAGGATTTTCTCTCCGCCCTTGAGCCGGAGGCCATGGGAAGGGTGATGGCGTATGCCGCGATTGCAGACATCATCGCATGCGGGGCGAAGCCGGAGTTTCTTGTCCAGGCGTGGAACATAGACGACTCGCACGACGAAAGGTTCTATGAGCGCGTCGCGCAGGGTGTCCAGCAGGTCGTGTCGCGCTACGGCGCGAAGGTCATCGGCGGCGATATAGGCACGGCGAAGGAATGGTGCTGGACGGCGACTGTTTTCGCGTCATGCAAAACGCCAGTTTGCCGCGTTGCGTCGCAGCGCGTAGATTTCGATTTGTATGCGACGGGGCCGCTCGGTGCGGCGAACGCGGCTGTGTTTCTTGGTCACACGATCCCCGAGCCGCAGCTTCGTGCGCCCGTGCCGAGTTCGGCGCTTTTCGCGACGGATACGAGCGGCGGGCTTTTCGACGCGCTGGAGAACTTCCGCCGCGTCAATAACGGGATGTGGCTTGAGCTGGATGCGGAGCGCGCCGTTTCGCCGGAAGTCGCGCGTAGTCTTCCGCCCGGCGTGGAGAAGGGCTGGGCGCTCGTCGGCGGAGTTGGCGAATACGAGCTTCTGTTTGCAGTTCCCGCCGGAATGCCTGCCGCCGATGCCGAGAAGATCGGGCGCGGCGGATTCGCCGCGGAGGATGCGTGCGATTTCCGCATCTTGTACGGCGGAAAAGTCGGGCGCATGGTTTCGCCGCCGCCGGACTATCGCGCAATCCCGCGCGAGGGCTGGCTTGCGGAAACGGCGGCATACTGGACTTCGCTTTTGGCGTAGATTATGGAAACTGTTCTTATAACAGGTGCGGGCGGGTACATCGGATCGAATGCCGCCGAATACTTCGCGAAAGCGGGGTATCGTGTCGTCGGCACGATCCATCGCCATGTCGCGGAGCGCTTGACGCAGCTTGGAGTCAAGACGATAAACATCGATCTCGCTGACGCAGCGAATCTGCCGCGGCTCTTCGAGGAAAAGGTCGACTATGTCGTCCACATCGCCGCGCGGGCGAGCGACGTTGGACGCGACGCATGGTTCCGCGGGGCGAACTACGAGGCGGTGACGAATCTTGCGGCGGCGGCGATGGAACACGGCGTGAAGCGGTTTGTCTATCTTTCCACTGCGGATGTTTACGGGCTTCACGATTTCAGCGGCGAGAGCGAAGAAGAGCTTGCCTTCGACGAGACGGTGAAGAATCCTTATCCGAAGTACAAGATTCTCTCCGAGAAGTGGCTCGCGGCGAATCTGCCGCGCGAACGCTTCAGCTGCGTAAGGCCGTGCGTCGTCTATGGGCGCGGCGACACTTCCATCACGCCGCGCACCATCGCGTACTTGAAGAACTCGCCTCTTGTGTTCCATTTCGGAAAGTGGCGCGGACGCAACCGCTGGCCGCTCGCCCACGTGGAGAACGTCTGCCGCACTCTTCACGCCGCGATGGTGCTGCCAGAGGCGGGCGGGAAGGGCGTGACGGTCCTCGACTCGAAGCGGACGACATTGAGCGAATACTACCATGAGATTGCGCGGGAGTTCCTGGGCGGGAAGCGCCTGCGCGAATGCAGCATTCCGATGTGGGCGGTCCGTCCTGTTGCGTGGCTTTCGACGGCGCTTTCGCGCAACCGCAATGAGCCGCTCTTCGATCCGACGCTCTATGCGCTCGACACGGTGGCGCACAACCTCGATTTCAGCAACGCGCGCATGCTCGACTGGTTGGCCAAGATGGGAATGGAGGAATTCCGTCATGATGGACATAATGTATGAATGGATCGGCTGGATTCTGATTGCAATCGGAACCATCGGCTGCTTTCTCCCGGTGCTGCCGGGTCCGCCGATTGCATACGCGGCGCTTTTCCTCGCCCTTGCGCGAGGCGACCATTCGTCGCCAGGTGTCTCGACTTTTGTCGTCGCCGGCGTGGTGGTGGCGGTGGTGCTGGTGCTCGACTGGATAGTTCCGACGCTGGGGGCGAAGAAGTTCAACTGCTCGCGCCTCGGGATGCTCGGCTGCTTCATCGGAACGATCGTCGGGCTCTTCTTCCTTCCGCTTGGCGTTGTCCTGGGTCCGTTCATCGGGGCGCTTGCGGGTGAACTGGTGTCGGGCAAGCCGTTCGGGCTGTCGCTAAAGGGGGCGTTCGGCGCGCTCCTTGGCTATGTGTGCGGCGTGCTGCTGAAGGTCGCCTGCTGCGGATTCATCGCATACCAGTTCTGGACGGCGGTCCACGGCGCAT
>CACWJS010000036.1:20206-21195 GCA_902761275.1 uncultured bacterium
CGTTCGGCGCGCTCCTTGGCTATGTGTGCGGCGTGCTGCTGAAGGTCGCCTGCTGCGGATTCATCGCATACCAGTTCTGGACGGCGGTCCACGGCGCATAGCAGAATGGGCGGCAACATGCAGTCTGGCGCAGCGATGGAGCCGAAGTTCAGCGTCGGGAGCGTCACGCGCTTCTACGTGCCGCTGCTGCTGCAGGGGTTCTCGCAGTCGCTCGCGTATCCGCTTGTCGCCGGAATCGTTACGCACGGGGAGTTTGGCGTCGACGCGCTCACGGCCTTCAGCCAGGGGCAGATGGTAATGTTCATGATCGGCGCGATAGGCGGAGGGCTTGTCACCACAGGGCTCGTCTTCGCGAAGACATGGATGGGCTATGTCGCCTTCAAGCGCCTCAACACGCTGATGATGTCCGCGCTTCTGGCAGTCCAATGCGTCGTCGCGCTGCCGCCGTTTTCGGGCTGGATATTCTCAGGCCTCTTCAACCTCCCACCGGAACTTGCCCACATAGCGTCGCGCACGCTTCTCTTCGGCGTATTGATGAACGGGTTCTTTTTCCTCAGGAACGTCCCGATGGTCGTCCTCTTCGACAACCTCGAAAGCGCAAAGGCGAACTATGCGACGTTCCTTCGCCTTGCCGTGACTTTTGCCCTCGCCGTCGCATTCCCGAGGATGGGGCTTGTCGGGCCGTGGTGGGGGCTCGCGGCGCTGACGTTCGGAGTCGGCGTGGAGCTTGCCGCGACCTGGCTCTTTGCGCGGCCATACGTCGCGCGGCTCCCGAACAAGCCACGGGCCGGAGACGCGCGGTCGCTTCCGAGCATTCCCCGCCTTACCCTCGAGCAGTTCCGCTTCACTCTTCCGCTTTCGCTCGGCGGCTTTCTGCTGATGCTCTCGCCTGTCGCCATCGCCGCCTTCGTCGGAAGGACGGTCGATCCGAAGGACATGCTCGCCATCCACTACGTCACAATCGGCGTCGCGAACCCAGTCGCCTTTGC
>CACWJS010000037.1 GCA_902761275.1 uncultured bacterium
GAATCAAAGTAATGATCCGGGAGACCGAAAGGTACAGCGGTTATTGAAACAGAGGAATTGAGATAATAGCTCATACCAGCTTGACTCCTGCTTAGGCGACATCGGGTTGTCTGGATAGGTTCTTGCTACAAGCCTTTTCTCCATCGAGTGACTCGCCTTTGTAATCATCGACTATCAGCATTGTTTTACGTACCATTGTTCAATCCTCCGCTTATGATTTGACTAAAATCCGGCGACCGCACACGCAGTCACGCGCAGGAGTATAGAAAAGATTTCCTACAAATTCCCTACAAAATTCCTACAATTTTGTAGGAAATGGGGGATAACTGTCAATAAATCGCAGAACTGCGACAAAATGAGGCATTAAATTTTCGGAAAATAAGCAATAAACCGGCTTGACAAGTTCATTTTGCTATGGCACCCCTGCCTGTTGGCTCGTTCAGGGGGCGCCACCTGGCGGAAAACCGGCAAAGGATATCCAAACAAGGGGTGGCGGCCTGGCCAACATCAGGAAAGCCCTGAAAAATCAGGCTTTCTTGGGGTCTGTCCCCGCAGTTTTTAATACTGCTGTCAACTTTTAGATCTTGCCAATCAAAGGGGGTTCTTTGCCACAGCCCAATTTATCACATAGTCGTTAGCATCAAACTTAATTCCGGCGGACTCAAGCAGCTCCCGCCACTTACTTGTCTTGACACAAGGTCTCACTCGGCGAAAGTAATGAAGAATCCCGCCAAACGCGCCCTCGTTGCCACCTCGCCGTGCAATCAGCTTCGCAAGCTGGGTCTTCCCTTCCCAGCTTTCTTCGCCACCACAAGGCGGATTACTTTCGTTACGGATTTCCAAAAGCGACTTGCCCTTATAAGAAAAATACTTCGGCCCTTGATATGCGCCAGAGGCATTCTTATGTGGCATGAAATCTTTACAGAAACCAGACAGCGAATATTGAGTACCTTTGTATTCGATTTTCTTATCGCCTACGACAGTGACTTCTGCGCCAGTCGGAACAAACACAAGCTTTGCCCCATTGGATATTTCCACTTCTGCGAACGAAAACGCTTTGGCTTTACCTGTGTTATCGTGTGTCGACTTCACAACCTTCGCCTTAGCCGCTTCATGTCGTTTGATATTGGCGCGTATCTTTGCGCCGGAGCGTCCTACCACCTTGCCGCCCTTGTATTCTTCGACATCCATCTTGTGGCCTCGCACGATAAGGTTTTTGATTCTGGCAATAACCTCATCCAAGGGACATGCAAAGAATTCCGTCTCGTCACCGTCTCTAGTATAAATCCTATAGTCCTGCAAGGCCGTGTGGATAATGCCTTCCAACCCAACGACATCATCCGTCTTGATACCTAAATGAAAATCGAAATTCTCATAGACGGCAGTATTCAACGAACCCAAGCGATTCGTAAAATCTTTCGCGTTGCCGATCTTCACGGCTTTAACCATCTTGCCCCTAAAAATACCCTTCGCCTTTACAGGCTTCAGGCACTCGTTTGTGACAACATACACATAGCCCGCTTTCGGCTTAAATTCTGCATTGTGCGTCATGGCATCAAATCCTATCTGTATGTATGGTTATTCTTGTCTTTAAAACAGTACTGCGAGGGATCAAAAAGTTGGTTCTCTTCATTCATAGCATATATGACCATGTCCAGAATGTTTGACAAAGAAAGAACTTTTTCATATGTTATAGTTCCTGATGCTTCCATTTGTATAAAAGGGGCAATAAAGCCATTGACTTTATCGCAAATCTCTTTAGACCCATACAACCGAATTGCAGTATTTATGTCAGACGTCTGCCCCAACAAGAACCCTAATTGTTCATTCGCTTTATCGGCAACTGTATCCCTTTTACCATTAGGAATCTCAACACTAGGAATCGCAACAGATTCCTTTCCCTTTACAAGCGTACCCAGACCTATCAGAATGCGATTATAAAAGTTTACAAAATCCAGATATGCCTTTTCTCGCTTCTGTTGTAATTCTCGAGCATATAAGATTCTCTCTTTTCTGTCTTGCTCGTCCTTTAAAAACTCATATCGCAGTTTTTCTGTCTTTATTGCCAACCGATTCTTTCTCCCTTCTAGAAAATACGCGACTACTCCCTGAATCAGTACCCCTACCAACGTGAAGAGGCTGCCTATTATGATCCCCCCTTGTGGTAGGATCGTTTACGACTTTGACAATCTTTTGCAGAAACAAGCAACCAATCACCTTTACTCCCTCCAATTAAATAATTCGTCTTTTGTCACCCCATGTACTTTGCCAAAAAGTCCGTAACGCCACGAATCATTGATGAAACATCGGAACGGGTGAATTCATCGTCCTTACCATGTGCAGCTGCATTTCTTATCGCTAACCATGCTTCCACCTGCCTTGCCTCTATCGGAGTAAAGACGCCACCTTTCTTCAAGTCGTCAAGCATTCGTTGCGCCTTCTTTGGTTTGCCGTTTTCATTGTTTACGACAATGGGTGGCTCTTGCTTTTCACACAATGTCCGCAAGGACTTCTCAAGTACCGCACCAGTCAAGACGGCGGCAGGGATATATGAATAATCTGCGTCTTCTTTATCATCCATCAACAATTCTGCCTGTCGCAAATAGTCACATGCGACCCCACCCTCGATCCTTAGTTGTAAATCATCAAGCAACCCATTCTTGAAATCTTCATAGGCCGCCCAAAAAATCCCAACGACAAACTGAAACTCGGCAGTCTTATTTGTGGATGATGCCGCTTTCGCCTCCAATGCTTTAGGGAAAAGCCCGCTTGGATATACTTGTCGCAACAGGGTAATCACCTGCGTTTTCCATCGCACATAATTCGGCAAGCTGACGTATTCAGAATTCGCACTCTTTCTTCTACTGTTCTCTATTTCATTAATACGAGAATCCAGCATCTCAAATTGCTTAAGATATGATTCATTTAGTTTCATCATCGATCACCTTATCTGCCCAGTTTTTTTAAGCTTAGAACCTCAATCGCCATTCCTTCTCCTTGTTCTATCGCTACTTCGACGGCGTGTTTGGCGAGGTCGAGAAGCCGCTTGGATTCGGCGCGGAGCGCGAAGCTTGTTTGGACTTTGTCAGCAATGGCGCGTTGACGTGGAAGTGGCAAGAGCGGGATTCTGACATGCTCAATTTCAGACTGTTTCCAGTGCTGAATGATCGAACCGCCCGCATCGCGTTCGGCTTGCAGACGCACAATTTTGGAATTGAGCACGAGTGTCAGGTAGTCAGGCAACACAGCATCATCCTTCACTGTCAGATGGAGAATACCACTTGAAGTGACAACGTCCAAATCCTCCTCTACCTTGTATGCAATGCCAACACTTCCGTCCTTTGAAAGAAGTATAGTGTCCTTTTTGGGGCGAGGACTATCAACACAAATATCCTGCGAGATATGAATCTCTGGCGGCGTAATGCCCATTTCTGTGAAATCGGCGATTCTCACGAATGGGACACCCTTATCGGAATAGGCGTCGCTACCAGGCTCTATCGACCGCTGAATATTCACCAACCCATCTTTACCGCCGAGGGGACGCGTCTTGCATTTGTCAAGCAAAGCGAATAGTTCGTCATACTTCGGCTGGAAATATTCGGCGTCGAAACGTCCTGCCGACACGAAATCAGAATAACTCTTGACGCTCACCGCGTCATCAGTCGGCGACCAGCCTGCAAAGCCGAGTTCAGCAAGCAACATTTCTTCTGCATTTTTAATCGCTTCAACCGCGCCTTGCCGCGCTTTCAACGCCGCCGAAACCAAATCTTTGATTTTCAGATAAAACTTATCTGAGAAACTCGGAACCAACAATTGGTCAAAATCGTCAAGAATCAAACCCGTTTGCGCTGAACCTCGTCTATATCGCCATATCTGTGATTGCCCGACTCCTGAAGATAGAAAAGCCGCTATGTATGCGCTCGTTTTATGGTCCTTTGGGCGAAGAATCCCCAACTTACAACTGCACAATGCAGGGGCACAGTCGGTCTTCATGCCGATTTGCCCGATAATCGCTCCGACAATGGAAACAAACACATCCCCCTGTTTCATGTGAGAACGAACCATCGTTGGTTTCGCATATGTTGACTCGGGGACACAGTATTCGGGCCGAGCAAAGGACAAGAAGAATTCCTTGATGTCGCCGCCCCTGAAATACGGGACTCCTTCCGCACAAAACTCATCACTAACCCCCATGTGATTGCCATCGGAAACGTTGGCAAAATCGGTAAGCGGAACTGCGGCATTAGCTTTAAGAATATTGTCTACTCCCAAATGTTCCTTAGAGTAGAACTCCGCATCAAGTCGCCATGTTCGCTCCAACGCGGAAAGCCTGACCTCGCTTATCTCCAACCCCTTCAACAATTCGCCGTAGCGAGTCTTGTCAAAGGGGGTTAGCGAAAAAAACTCAGCTTCTCCTTTGCGGCGAACTGCGCAAACGCCTCGGCGATTCCATCGGGCGTCAGCTGCTCAAGGCGATTAGTTTTCTTTTCTTCGTCCCATACGTAGTTGTAGGTGGCGAAGAGGTCATGATAGACGATGGGGTGTCCGTACTGGTCGAGAAGCGCGAGCTTCGGGTCGGTCGTCGTTCCACTCTTGTCCTTTGTCCAGTAAATCTTGTCGCCGCGAGAATTTTTGCCTTCGCGCCTCTGGGTGGCAAAGAAGATCGGATAGTCGTCCAGCTTCGGGTTGTAGTTGGGCTGGTTCTTGTCGTTCTGCCACTTCTGGACGAAGAGGACGCTTGTCTTGGTGCCGGTGTGCGGCTTAAAGGTGCTGCCGTCAAGACCAACAACGGCAAGAATGCGGCACTTGTCCGCAATATAGCGGCGAATCTCCTGGTCGGTCGCGTTGTTGAAGCGCCCTTGCGGAAGAACGATTGCCATGCGTCCGCCCGCACCTAGGAACTTGATATTGCGTTCGATAAAGAGGATGTCGCGGCTGACGCTCTTCTGCGGCTTTCCGTTCTTGGAACCGAATTCATAACGCGATAGAAGCTGTCCTTCCTTCACCTCGCCGGCGAATGGCGGATTGGCCATCACGATGTCGAACTCGAAATATGTGTGCGATGGGTCTATTTCAAGTTTGCGCAGTTTCTTGTAGCCCTCGTTGTATGTGTCGATCCACGTCTGATCTTTCGTCACGGTATCCCAACGACCAAAGTCCAGCGTGTTGAGATGAAGGACGTTTGTGTGTCCGTCGCCCGCGATAAGGTTCAAGGTGCGGGCAACACGGACGGTCTTTTCGTCGAAGTCGATTGCAAACACTTTCTTGCGGACGTAGTCAATCTCGGCCTTGCCTTTTGGCGCAGACGTAAAGAGGTGGCTGACCTTGCGGTTCGCAGCGAGCTGCATCTCGCGCCAAACATGGAATATGGTGTGTACAGGAAAGCCAGAAGAGCCCGCTGCCGTGTCAATCATCGCCTCTGACGGCTGAGGATTCAACATCCTGACGCACATGTCGATTACATAACGCGGCGTAAAATACTGCCCCTTCTCGCCCTTCGAGGATTTATTCATCAAATACTCGAATGCGTCATCCACGACATCGAGGTTTGAATTGAAAAGCTTTACCGTTTCAAGTGACGAAACGCAGATTGAAAGGTGTGGCGGCGTAAGAGCAATCTTGGCATCATCGGGGAACACCCCTGGCCACTCTTCGCAAGCATCTTTGAAAAGACCCTCTATCTTCTTTTTAAGTTCGATATCGCTCTGCCCTGAATTGCGAAACACAAGGTTATAGTTTTTATCTGCCGCGCCCGTCTTCTCGTCATAGAGCTTGGCGAATATGAGTTTAAACACCTCCTCGAACACGTCCACACCCGCATTCGCAAGCACCTCGTCTTCCATTTCAAGGACAAGGTCTTTCAGTGACTTGCCGGTTTTCGTCAACTTATCCTCGCGGATTAGATCGTCGAGCGTAAACGGCTTGTTGAGGATGTCGGCAAGCGTCTGGCTTGCCAGCGGCAAGCCGGGAATGTCCTCGAAGAAGTTTGGATTCTTGCGTTGGTGGAAAGTAATGGATTCACCGTTTGTCCATACCGCCATCGTCGCGCCGGTCGCAAGCGTGTAGGACTTCAACTGCTCGCGGCCATCCTTGGCATTGGGTTTCTTCGTCTCGACGATGATGTATGGAACATTCAGATCGTCCTTGTCGCGCACAACGATGTCAGCACGTTTCGTTTCGCGTCCGAAGAAGACAGGAAACTCGAATGCGAGACGGGAGATAGGATAGCCGTATTCTTCAATCAGCCTGTGCGCATATAGCTGACGCACGACTTCTTCAGGCGTAAGCTTGATGTCTTTCTCGCGGACAATGCACTTTACAGCATACTCCTTGCCCTTCTTCGTCTGCCGCTGGAATACGCGCTCCTCAAGCCAATCAACCTCTTCCTTCGAAAACAGCTTGAGGCTGTGCGTGTTCGACTTCCCAAGGATCTGCTCAATCATTCTATGCTCTCCTTTATAAATGTTGATGTCTCTTAGCGCAAGTACCATTCACGCATCTTAGGCGTCGTAAACTTGGAATTTGTGATTTTTAGATTGCCGTTGTCAGATCCAACTACGACACCATCGTCCTTTACGTATTGCTCGACAATCCTATCCGCTTCCGCCATTCTGTTAACCATGTTCTGTGGTGCAGTAGTAGCGTAGAAACTGCCTTTACTGGATTTACCATTGCATCTATAACGCCGCTGCAAATAATCAATTGCCTTTAGTTGTCGATCATAGAAGTATGGCACTTGTCCCCTACATTCAAGTTCGTCGTCACCGTCTAACCGATACCAAATAAATCCTCTGCCGAGCAATTTGTCATGCATCTCGGAAAGAAATTGTGCACTATCTTGATATTGCACAGCATACTCTATCGACACACGCACTTCCTTGTGAATTGCAAACAAAACATCCACAACACTATTGAACATCTCGAAAAGATTCATCTCCATCTTTCCATCAATAAACTTATTTAAACTCTCCCAAGATGATTTATGCAACTTGTCTTTGTTCTTTCTTATTTCCTTTGCATCCGCCGAAACAGAAAAATAGCACAGCTTTTCTTTACACGCGCATAAACTTCCACCCCAACCAATGTTAATGCCAACAGTTGACACATGCTGTATGTAATTCCGCAGTGCCTTGCAAACCTCAAAACGATCATCACTAAAAATATTCGCTGGAAGGGAAAATGGCGGCACGGCATTGCTCGGATGTAAATACTCCTGATACATATCAAGTGCCGTCAAGAAAGTCGCCGCGCATTGGTTGATGCGAATGCGAAATAACTCATTATCCAATACATCGTCTTCAGAAACGCGCCTTTGATCAGCTTGCTGAAAAACAAGACCGTTGAACTCGGACAATGCGGACATAATCATGTGAAATATCTCCTCCACACGATAAACACGCATAACATCCAAAGCAGCATTAGCCACCCGTTTTATATCTTCTTCAGGCACGGTTTCCGTGGCAACAACCTTGCCGTCCTTTTCTTTATAGAAAACATAGTTCATCTCATCCCCGCGATTTCGACTTGCCTTTGCCGTATTCTCGCCGTTCAGACGTCGCCTTGCGGATAGAAGCAAGAAGACCGGGGATGACCTCCGCACCCATTTTCGCTGCCGCGAAGGTTAGGCGTCCGGCATCTTTGAGCGATGCGCCGGTCCAGAAGATTTCCTTCTGGTCGACAATGATGAAGCGGTCGTGGCAGATGCCGCAGATGGTCTTCGTGAACTTGCCGCATTGCGCTCCGAACGCCTCGAAGTCTGATTCCTCCAACTCGCCGTTGGAATGCGTCACGAGCTCGATCTTCACGCCGTGCCCGCGCTTCGACAGCATGTCCAAGGTCGCCACGCCAGGATAGGCGTCAATCACGATCAGCTCCTTCTTTGCTCGGCGGATGAACTTAATCAAGAGCGATTTCGCGTCCCAGAACTTATTCTGATAGAAGATGCTCTGCAAAGGGATGTCCTCCGCGCTCATCTTCGCAAATATCTCATCAAATCGCGCCTCGTTCTTTGACTGATCCTCGATCTGACGCCTTTCATTCGCCTCAACACGCGAAGCAAGGGAGGCCAAAGCCGGACCTGCTGCTGCCAAAATGCGTCGCATGGACACAAAGGCCTTCATGATCCTGATGCTCTCGCGAATGGCTATGTCGCTTTTAAGGACGGCTGAAAGCATTGCGACACCCTGTTCTGTGAATGCATACATGCGAGAGGGCGAGTGCTTCATCATCCTGAACCTATCGCAATTTGCGATAAGTTCTTTCATCTCCAAATCAGACAACTGGAACATGAACTCCGGTGGAAATCGGGCAAGATTCCTTTTGACGGCTTCGTTCAACCGTCCTGTCATCACATGATAGATCGACGCCAAATCACGATCAAGCATAACGGCCTGTCCGCGCAACTCGCAAATGAGCGGACGAATGTCGCTGATCTCAACTTCCGTGTTTAGTGTTACAATATCGTTGTCACTCATTCGGCATTGCCTTTCATGCGTATATTATATCAAATACTACTCATTAAACGACGGGAGCGGCGGCGCAGGGCGGGAAGAGAATGTCAAAGGTAGTGCCGGAGTTGGGGGTGGAGTCGCAGTCGATCTTGCCGTTGTAGAACTCGACGATTGAGTGAACCATCGAGAGGCCAAGGCCGCTGCCGGGCAGTGTAC
Organism: uncultured bacterium; assembly: GCA_902761275.1. GTDB lineage: Bacteria > Verrucomicrobiota > Kiritimatiellia > RFP12 > UBA1067 > UBA1067. The sequence goes on from CACWJS010000037.1 coordinate 8,667, forward strand.
GCGCCTCGGCACAGCGGTAGAAGCGTTCGTAGATGCAGTTGACTTCCGGCCCGGGAATGCCGATGCCGGTGTCGGATACGGAAAGCCGGATGCCATCGGCGGCGGCGGAAAGCCCGACGCGGACGAAACCTCCTGTGGGAGTAAACTTTATCGCGTTGTCCACGAGATTGCCGACGAGCCGCTGCAGCTTAGCGGAATGCCCCTTCATGCACACAGGATCGTCCGGCAGCTGGGCCTTGAGGCAGACCCCCTTCTCCTCCGCCACTGCGGAATAGACTTCTATGGACTCGCGGATGACTTCGGAAAGGTCGACGAGCGCGGCAGGCTCGTCTTCGCACCCGCTGTAGTTGCGCGATATCTCCGCGTTCGTGTCGATAATCCGCAGCACCGAGCGGCTCGCGGACATTATCGCGGCTGACGCCTCGTCCGCGCCGACGAGCGAATGAGCGAGCCGATCCGCCTCGTTGTAGATGTTCGTTATCGGCGCGCGCAAGTCGTGCAGCACGTTCCTTGCGAGGTTGCGTATCTCGTCAGACTGCCGTGCGCGGACAGACTGCAGCCGGTTGAACGCGGCGGCCAGGGCGTCGATCTCGGCGATTTGCGTGTCCGCGTCCACGGGATCGGCCCTGTCGCAACGCACGAGCGCATCGACGTCTCTCGCAAACTTCTCTATCGGGCGCGTGAGCCGCCTCGACACCATCCTGAACACCACGACGCCGATCACGGCAAAGACCGCAAACGCCATGGCGACCCACAGCGTCACCCAGACGTATTCCGCGATGACATACATGTAGCCCTCGACGTTGGTGCGCCGCAGGAGCAGCCCCGCGCCGAGGCAGAGCGCCACGCCAGAGGACAGCGCCATTGCCGCGATAAGAAGCGGCACACCCGCCGCGTTGATCATCCGACGGATGCTTAGCTTTCTACTTGAAGACATAGCCAACGTCCCTTACTGTGTGAATTACCTCTTCCGCCCCGCCAGCGGCGAGCTTCTTTCGGAGGCGGCTGACATTCGCGGAAACAACGCTGCCTACGGAGTCGATAGGCCCCCACACGTGATCGGCGATGGAGTCGTACGACAGGCACCTCCCCTTGTTGCGCATAAGGTAGACAAGGAGCTTCCTTTCCTTCGGGGTGAGGTCGATTGGCTGGCCGTTGCGTCTCACGGTCTGCTTGTCGATGTTCACCACCACTCCGGAGCACGAGAGCACCTCGGCTTCCTGATCCGGCACCAGGCGTCGCGCGATCGCCTGAAGCCGCAGCGAAAGCTCGTCGATGGAAATCGGCTTGACGAGATAGTCGTCCGCGCCCATCTTGAGCCCGGCGATGCGCTCGGCTTCGCTTGCATGGGAACTCAGCACAAGAAGATAGGTCTTGATTCCACGCTTCCGCGCAGTGCGAAGGACATCAAGCCCGCCGAGTCCGGGCATTTCGATGTCGACGAGCGCAATGTCGTAGCTGCCCTTCGACAACAGCTCCAGACCTTCTCTCCCGTTGCGGGCGAAGTCGCATTGAAAACCGCACACTCCAACGGCTGCGGCGGCGTGCTCAGCCGCCAGCTTGTTGTCCTCTATCACAAGAATCTTCATTTCCCTGTCTCCTCTTTTTTCCCTGTCTTTCGCTCTATGAGCTTTCCCGTCGCAAACTCCAGCTCATAGCGCTTGCCATTAAGCGTCTCTAAATACAGCCTGTCCTTGCCTTCATCCCAGCGTGCCACGTCATCCAACAAGACGCGGCCATCAAAACGATGCGACCAAAAGTCGTAATTCGCCCATTCGTCGGCGAGCTGGTAGCATTCTGGTCCCTTATCGCCGCCCTCACGAGATATTCTGTAGTGGCCGTTGGCGAACGTCCACACCATCCGACGCAGGTGAGGGATTTTCTTCCTCTCGTAGGTCTTCTTCCCCAAACGCTCCGCCTCTTTCTTCCGCTCAATATTCTCACGCGCGATCTCTGTATGCCCAATGTCGGCAAGGAGAATAAGGACGAGGATCACAACGTAAAGCACGAAGCCGATTGGCAGTGCGCAAATCGAAGCAGCAAGCATCCGTCTGCCTGCCGGGCGCGCGAATCTAAAGAACAGCAAAACAACAGGCAGGACAAGCATCTCCACCGCAAAGCCAGGGGCAATAAAAACGGCAAGCCACCCGCCCGTGTTGCTAAGTGCCACGATCAGCTCGTCGGGGAATTCCGGCAGAAAACGATAAGGTGAATCGCTGACGTTCGCAAGAAGCAGAATCCCTGATACAAGCGCCAGCAGCAGCGGCGCAAGGAACGCCGCCGCAGGAAGCCACGGACGTCGTATCAGCAATTCAACAAAGGACGATACCAAGCGCTTGATCTTCATCGTTTCCACCTCCCGCTCTCCTTGAAATGGACCTCCCACTTAAAAGGCTTTATGAAACCCAGATACTGGGAAAGACATGCAACGTCAACTCCAGCGACAACACCTAACGACTTGGCCATGTCATCTGCGCTAATGTGCGAAAGTCCCCACCACTCAAAATCGTATGTATCCGACACAGTAACGTTGAGGGCGACGCGATCAGCGCCACGAATGGGCCTGCAAACATAGCCGTCATACGATATTTCCACCTGATGCGCGGCGGCGAAAAGATCTCCAGTAAGGAACTCTATTGACGCCGATTCGTTGACGCTGCTCATCCCGGCTGGCAGCGATTTTATCAGGCGACGCAAATCTTTCTTGTATTCGGCGGATTCACGAATTTCCGCGATGACGGCATTTCCAATTTTGCCGCCCTCCCTGAATATCACCGGATATGGATGATCTAACCCCAACACTGACTCTTCAAGGAGCGTTGCCGCAAAATTCCACTCCATTTTCCCCCTGAAGTACAGTACGGAAAACGCAAACCAGCACGTCCTTGGATCTGGCAGCATGTTGAGGGGATACATTGAGAGCCCCAGATAGTCGCAGTTGTCGAGCGGATCGTTTTCGCAGAACGCATACAAGTTGACGCCGCCTTCCTCTCCAATAGGATCGCGCGTCATCCAGCGGCCGAGCGCAGGCGAATAACACCTGTACTCGTAGAGCAGAAGCCCGGTCGCCTCGTCTTTGTACTTCGTCGAGAACCCGAAGCGGAAGTCGCCCGCCTGTTCGCCGGAGGACGAGATGACATTGCCAAAGCAATCGTAGGTGTAGCGGGCAACGAGCGAGCCCGACGAATCGACATACGCCGTTATGTTTCCATTCGCGTCGTAGAGCGGCACATACGCCGCGCCATCGCGGACGAGCAAGACGAGACCGCCTACGCCGCCCGCCCCATCGAGGGAAGAAGAGACATCGCGTCCCCAGAAGTATTCGTCGACGCCGACATTCTCGCCGCCAGTCATCCGCAACTCGCGCACGAGGTTCCATCCGTCGTAGAAGAAGAAAGACGTCAATTCGTCAGATGTCCTGACTACGCGGCGACCAAACGCATCATGCGCGAAGGCGGCGAGCTGCCCATTTGTAGTCGAGACAGAGTCAAGACGAAGCGCGGAGTCGTAGCCGAAGGAGAGTCCGTTAAACTCGGCAATGCAACCGTCGGAGTCCGTCACAACTGTTTCGCCGCCGAACGAGACGCATTGGTTCAGGACGTTCGCAGCGCAGGACACGACATTCGTGCCATGCGCGAGCGAGACGAAATTGCCCGCATCGTCGTAGGAATAGCCAAACGACGCTGCGGGGCTGCCGCTCTCGCATATCTCCGCCGCAGTCGTCCGCCCCAATGCGTCGTGGGCAAAGACGCTCTCGTTGCATCCGACGATTCTTCCAGCTGCATCGCGCGAGTAGTCGAAGCCCTCGACGGCAATGCCGTTGACGAAGTTAGTGACTGCAACGACAATGTTGCGGCGGAAAGCGTCGCGCACAACCTGGCGTCTCACGACGGCACCGCCGGGAAGCGTCGTGACATATCCCTCGTCCTGTCCGTCCTCGGAATACGAATAGAAAATCGACACCACGTCATTTGAAAGCGATGCTACCCTTCCGCGTCCGTCGTACGAAATAGTCTGCCAGCGCACGCCGGGGATTCCTCGTCCGCACACCCTGCCAAACTCGTCGACTGCACGGGCGTAGGCGAATACATTTGTGCCGACAGTCGCAGTTTCGCCTGTGGCGACTCCTCCGTTGTTTCTGATGTAGGCGTAGGCCGCAGCCGAGTTTGACGCCGAAGACATGCGTCCGAACTCGTCATAGCCGAAGGCGGCGTCTCCCTTGCCGTCGCTTGACAACACGCCTACGAGACGGCGCGACGCGTCGTAGGAAGAACTTGACCAGGAGCCGGAGGGATTCACCTCCTGGAGGACGGCTCCGTCACCGGCGTAAGAGTATGTCGCCTGGGAGTCGTCGGCATAGCGCTTTGCAAGCAACTTGCCAGTGTGCGGATCATAGCTCCAAGTTGTCACGTCCCATATTATACCATCTCTCGTAGTCGATAGTGACGTGCGCCGTCCGGCGGTGTCGTATGTGAATCTTGCGGGCTGCGTCGCGCCAGAGCGCTCGACGACGTTCCCCACGGCGTCGTAGCGCGTCGTGACAGCGCCACCGAGCGCATCTATCTCGAGAACGCGGTGGCCAAAGCCGTCGTATCCATAGTGTTCAGTCGCAAAGGAATCGGCGTTTGTGTATGTATGCTCCGCCACGAGGTCGCCGGACGCGCTGTATTCATATGCGCTAACGATCTGGCCACCACCCCTTGAGACGAGGACATTGCGCCCAAGCGCGTCGTAAGAGAAGAGTCGCGTTCCGTCAGCCCCCAAGGTTTCAGTCGGAAGACCGCCGAGCGTTGTGCGCGAACTGACGCCGTAGACGGAATTGCTTATAACCGTCACGCGCACTCCCGGCTCTGCGCCCGCAAACTCGCGCACATCGTCGACTATTCCCGACGACGACAGGGTGACGACGTGGGAGACAAGGCCGTCTTCGCCAAGTCCCGTAAGCTGTGTGCGCGACTCGGAGACGGAATTGGTGACGCTGCCGACGACAACGTTCCTTTCGACACGCCACCATACGCCAGTGCTGTCGACGCAGTATTCAGAATCCCTTGTTGTCGTCACGCCATCGCAGACGCCGCCGATGCGCTCGCCAAACGCGTTGTAGCTTGCGGTAGTCGTGCGAGAAACGCCGTCCGCCGAGAACACTGTCGCGCCGACGCGACCGCTGGAACCGATGTATGTCGTCGCCGTGTTGCCAAGCGGCGTCTCTACGAGAACCGTTCGCCCGAGGAAGTCGGAGCGGACGATCCTATTTGTCACCGCGCCGCAGTCGGAGGACTCGGATATCTCGTACCTGACCGCGCATCCGTCCGCACCGTAATCTTCTTTTGCAAATTCGCGCGTCCACTTCCCATCCCAGCGATGCTCCACAACCGGCGAGCCGCCGCGCACGCGCGTCGTGACTGTTTCCTGGACGGGCGACTGCGCGTCGCAGTCATACACGCGCTCAAGAGTCGTCGTCCTGTCTTCATAGTCGGACATCTCGACGACAGTCCTCTTGCCGCGCTCGTCAACCGACACCATGTAGTCGGAACTGCCGTAGGGATAGGCCGATGTCGTCTGGCTGACGACGCGCCCTGCCGACGCCGCACTGTTCGTCGCCTCGCTAGCCGTCTCCGCAACGTAGAAGACAGTGTTTGTCTCGCGGCCAAGACCGTCCATGAAGTGCTGCGTTACACGGTGATGTCCATTCGTCGAAATGTCGCGTAGCCAGACATCTTCCTCGGCGTAGTAGAGCCGATCCTGTCCGGTGACTGCCGAACGGAGCGATCTTCGACCATTACGATCCTCAGACCAAAGGAGCCGACAGCAGGAATATGCGTTGGTGAGAGATGTTCCGTCGGAAAACGCCTTTGACCGCAGACGGTTTTTCTCGTCGTATGTCGAGACCGTCTCGTCGACAATCACATCTCCGTCCTCAAGACACTTCGCTTCGCTCAGGACATTGCCAAACGCCGTGTCACGCACCGTTCGGCTGTAGAGAGGAAGAGCCACGCCGCCAAAGGAAGTATGCGCCTCGTCCACTACCGTTCCACCCGAAACGGTGAAATCGTGGCTGCAAAGTGCTCCGTTTTCGTCCTGGCTCGCTGCGACGCTTCCGCGAAGGACAAGCGGAACTCCCTGTGCCGTCTCGCTGAAGGTCGTGACCCAGGAATAGGCGTTGGACGCATCGTTTCTAACCGAGGTTGGCCCTGCGGCACGCCATGTCTCGTGCTTGATCGCTGGCATACCATCGTGCATCACATGCGTGTAGCGGTGCCACGTGCGCCCGATCAAGACCGCAGCGCCGCCACGAACTACATAGCGAGTCTCGCAACGCGGCTTGCCGGCATCCTCGATCTCCCCGTCATCACCGGCAAACGGCTCATAGCTGCGAACCGTCACGTATGCATCGGTCAGTTCGCCCGCGCCGGAAAGGCCGCTTCCAGCGACCGTCGGGAATGTCTGCGGACGGGGCGAACCGTTGCGCTGTTCGACGAGCAACGTCTCGAACCCGTTTTCGTCATAGTCGTGGTAAGACCACGAAAGACTGTTGCCGTAAAGGAGCCGGACCTTGCCATGCCGCGCCGAATGCGCCGCGTCATCCCAATATTCGGCACGTCGCCAGATAGAGCGCCTTTGAGACGTCTCGCACCAATACGTCTGGCGCAGCACGGCGTTGACGCCGATTCCTATTCTCGACGACTCCACGACCGTGGAACTTACGAGACCGCCAGCAACACTTGATACCGTCCTCGTCTCGACAAGGCGACCGTCCTGCGGATCGTTCAATCCGTCAGACCGAGAAAGCGTCTCGACGACGCCAGAGATATGATCTGTCGAAGACCATTCGCCATCGCTAAAACCATACGCCTCGTCTCTCATTACGTTTCCTATGCGGCTTATCTGGCGAATGCGAATCTGCGCGGCATTGCCATTTTCATTTACAAGCTCCCATGTGTACTCAAGGGCGCCCGTGGCATGCGTTCGCGCGACTACGCGAGCGCCGTTAGGCATCGGCTCCACCGTCACGTCGCGCCCGCGATCGTCGAAGCAGGAGTATGTCACGGAATTGCCGTTCGTAACGACCGACACCTGCGCGTCGCTTCTCGCCAGAAAGCTGAAGCAACTGGGCGACACCAATACCGGCGCGTCGGATCTGAAATAGACGAAGCCGCTGTGCTGTCCGAGGCGCGGCGAGCCAAGCGACACGCGAAACTTGACCGAACCGAGCTCCGCCCCGTCTGCGGAATCGCACTGCCCGTCGGCACAATCGTCCTCGCATGTCTCGCATTCGCCAAGCTCAGTAAGAAGTTCGACATCCGAGAAAATCAAGCCGCCATCAAGTCCAAGCATCTGGCGAAGCGTCGTGCCGGTCCACACCAGCTGCCCGAACACGTTCACAAACCCCGTCGCCGCTTCATCCGTCTCCGTGCAGGACGTGGTGACGCATTCCAGCTCGTCCGCGCCGGAAGTCACGACGGGATCGCTTTCAAACGACACGCGTCCGTCAGCCGACGTGAACCAGTATCTCCACAGGCACCTGCTGTCTACCGGATATCTGTTTGTCACGGCATAAACCTCGGCGGTCGAGTCGTAGACAAGACCTAACGTAGAATATATGCGGCTCGTGTCAAAGAACACCGACGGATCGAGCGCAATGAACTTTCTTCCTCGGCTACCGCTCCTCAAGAGCCCTGGCGCCGGAGCCCCCGAGCTTGGCCACGTCTGCGGCAGATAGCACTCCCCTGTCTTCAGGATTTCAAGCGTACCGCCAGAGCTGTTTCCCACAAAGCGCAGCTTGCCGCCTGAGATCGTTTCTATCTCATCAAGCCCCGGAAGATTCGCCTCGGCTTCGTAAAGGGGCGCAGAGGACGGACGCGCAGACCTGTCGAATGTCACGCGTATGGGATTTGCCGCGTCTCTGATTGCGACGAGGGCCAATTCTGTGCCGTTTGTTGGATCGCATATTGAAGTGCATCCAGAGAAGTCGACTACCGGGGCGTACGAGAGGAGATAAACCGGAGTTGCCGACATTATGCTCGTCTCGTTGGCGCGAAGCCGTATCGTGACGGAACTGGCGCCATTAGTCAGCGGAAGGTAAAGACTGTCGCCAACCTGCGATAGAGACGCCGTGCCGGTAGAGCCACTGCCATCCTCCCATTCAAGCGTCAAGCCACGAAGAAGCCAGTCTCCGGCGGCGTCAGGAAGAGATGAAAGGAAGAAATGACGCCAGCCGTTCATCGCATTGACGTTGAGAGTCCGCTCATACACAAGATTCGTTTCGCTGAAATCCCACTCTGCCGCGAAACCGTCCCACAGCTTTATTGCGGAAAGAGACTTCGCCGCCGTTTCGACCTCAACTTGATATTGCTCGTTCGTCGCCGATCCTGCCACGCGATCGAGTATCTCGCCGTTAGGGACGCTGCGCACGTTCGGGTCGGTTCCGCCAGACACTTCGTCGCCGTCGAATATTCCGTCGCCGTCAGAATCGGCGAGACCAGGGTCCGTGTGGTAGACGTTGATTTCATCCCACGAGGAAAGACCGTCGCCGTCGCGGTCGAGGCAGGTCAAGTCGCCAGGCCGCAGCCGGTAGAACGAAACGGAAGTAACGTTGGTCGAAAGCCCGGCAGAGACAGTGCGTCCGCAGCGCGACACGGAAGCCGTGCAATTGGCGGCGCAATCTCCGACACGCGAGAGATCGTACTTAAACGACACGTCGCCGTCGCGCGACAATTCTGCCGCGACGGAAACAGGCGTGTTGGTCGAACGGTTGAAGAGAGCGTTTATCCACGCACAGGCAAACGACTCCCAAGCCGTCGACATTCTCCACGAGAGCGAAGTCCCCTCTGGCAACATAAAGCAATTGTCCGCCGGAACAATGGACATCTGCGTGCCAATCGACGAGAAAAGAGTATCTCCGACTGCGATGTCACCAGAAGATGTCATGTAGGCGCGATCGTCTCCCTCCGCAAACGGGATGTCCGACCGCGCGATGCCGATCCAGTCATCTGCCGCGCCGCGCTTTCGCCATTCGGACACTTCAAGCGCACCGACGGGCGACTCAGCCGCCCACGACTCGTTGGTGCCGATGCGCCAAAGGACATAGCCGACTGATATCTCGTCCTCGGTAAAGCCGCTGACGAAGGACTGGTCCTGAAAAGGCCGCACGATGCCAAGCAAGTTGTTTGTAGGATTCTTAACGGAACCGAACAAGATCATCTGCGCGGCAAAAAGCACGACGACGATGCGTCCCGGCCATGGCAGCCGGCGGAAGCCGGCGAGGAGCCGTGCAAGCGGATGGACATCAAGCTGATTGAGCCACAGCGCAATGCATACCGGGATGGAAACGGCGATTCCGGCAAGACACACATACATCAGGATGTTCGAGAACATGTCACACCTCCTTCAGCGAATGCGAATCTTCATTGCGTCGATAGTCACCGCCGCGCGGAAAGAGTCGCACGAGCCCTCCGCGCCGCGCACCATAAGGCGCACCATGTTCCAGCGGGGATCGAACATCCACGCGGGAATAGCCCCTTCCATTTCCCATTCAAGCGGAACGTCGTTTTCCGTGGCGGCAAATCTTTTCGCACGGTATCCAGATACGTGCATGGCGAAGTCAAGCCGCTTCTCCTCGTTTGTCGTCGCTGCATCGCAGAGAAACGGCTCTTCGCCGAGACTGCGGATGAACCACTCGCCGCAATCCCACCCGACGGAAAGCCCTCGCTCGGAAACGTCAAGGACGCCGTTGGTGTTCGCGTCAAGACCAAACGCAACCTCGACGTTGTTGCTTTCGCAGCTCAGAAACTCAAGCGAGAACTTAAGATCCTCCGCAGGATTCTTGGCGAGACGCAGAGGGAAGTTGGTCGAGACCTCTGTGTCCGCATAGACCCAATGCGGCATTGCACCAATGTCAATGGCCGCAAAACACATTTCCGCAACTACAGCGCAAGCTGCGAAAACACCATATTTTAAGCTGCTTTTCTTCATCGCGTTTTCCCTTTTTGGTGGAGTAACGCGATGATTATAGAAAAGAATTCCTACAAATTTCCTACAAGATTCCTACAAAATTGTAGGAGATTAGCCGAGGCAAACACTATACCTCGTAGAAGGAGCCTGACGCAAACGGACAAAGCGGCAAAAAGAAAGAGCCCGCGCGAGCGGGCCCTTTCTTTTTGCACGTCTGTTGAAAACGTCAGGCGACAGAGCCGCCGGCCTTCTCGATCTTCGCCTTCGCGGAGGCCGAGCAGGGAACCTTGACGGTGAGCTTCTTGGTGAGCTCGCCGTTGCCGAGGATCTTGATCTTCGGACGCTTGTTGTCCGAGAAGCCCGCCTTGGCGAGCGTCTCGACCGTGATCTCGGCACCCGCCTCGAACTTCTTCTCGAGGTCGGAGACGTTGACCGCGAGCGCCTTGGCGTTGAAGCGGGCGTTGTTGAAGCCGCGCTTCGGCAGGCGACGGACGAGGGGCATCTGGCCGCCTTCGAACGTCAGCTTGTGCTTGTGGCCCTTGCGAGCGCCCGCGCCCTTGTGGCCGCGAGTGGAGGTCTTGCCCATGCCCGAACCGCAGCCGCGGCC
>CACWJS010000038.1 GCA_902761275.1 uncultured bacterium
GGTGACATGGTGATTTCCCCAACCCTCCGATCCGGCTGGGTCAAGAACGCCGCCCGCGTTGATGACGACCGGGCACTTGTCACTGGCGGACCAGTTGCCAAATGGATGCTTGTCGTTTATGTTCTTGGTGGAGCATCCGTACTTGAGGATGCCGCCGTCGATCACCGTCCCGCCGGTGAACGTCTGCCCCTCCTTGATAGCCGTGAGCGTGCCTGGGCCTTCCTTGACGAGCTTGAGCTTGCCCGTGAGCGGGACGTTCTCGATTTTCGCCTCGTAGCCGCTCCCGTAAGCGGCGGGGACCAGGAAGTGAAGCTCGCCGCCGCCGACGGAGTCTGTGATCGTGCCGTAACCATCGAGGCCGGTAATCGTCAGCTTGTGGCCCTTGAGGTCAAGTGTGACGCCTTCCGAATAGACGGAAACTGACTCGAAGCCCGACCAGTCCTCGTCTTCAGTAAGATTGTAGTTTGTCGTCAGCTGCTTGACGGCGTGGATGATGAAATCAACCGACCCCACAATTCCCTCGTAGGTGTTTATGCCGGTCACCATGGCCGTCGCGACGCCGGAGGTGGTGTTGTTCAAATAGCTGACGGTGTAGTCCGTGCCGAGTGAAAGCTGCACGCCGGCGTCAAGATCTGAGACGGCCACCGTCGGCCTAATCCCTGCGGCGAGGTCCTCAAGCGAATAGACCGTCTGATCCGCTATTGACCCGATGGAGAGCGATGAAATGTCGAGGAGGCCGCCGGACTCCGTGATCGTCAAGCCCGCCTTGCTGGTGAGCGTGGACGCCTTGCCGCCGAGGCGCAGTATGCCGGCGGAAATTGTCACCGTTCCAAGTAAGTCTGGCGATGCGCCCTTGAGGACGAGCGTCCCGGCGCCTGTCTTGTTGAAGCCGACGGAACCGGCGAGGTCGCCGTCGATCACAACCGTCCTGCCGGACGCGACCTCGATCGTGGGCGTCCCGGCGTCGCCGAGAATCCAGATGCGGTTCGTGGGCGAAACCCAGTTGCTATCGACCTTCAGGGTCGCGGAGTTCGTGACGATGACGTAGGCGACATCCTGCGGCAGCGGGTCGCCGGGAAGCGACTCGGCGTTCACAAGCTCAAGGGATGTGGGGTTGTTGCCATTCCATGTCCCGATGTCGCCGGTGAAGCCCGTTATGTCGCCGGTGATCTTGTTCGCAAGGACGCCGGAGTACGTGTAGGATGTTGTCGTCGATGGCATGAATATCGCGCCGCGCCCCGTGACGCTTGCGGAGAGGGTCATCCATCTCGCGGAGTCCATGTCCTTGGAGGCTCTGACGAGCAGGGTCGCGCCATCCTCAAGGGTGATGGTGCCCGCAAGGACGTCGTTTTTCTCTTCGCCATCGTTTATGGGGAGAAACGCCAGAGTCGCGCCAGTGCAGATGGTGACGTTGTTCAATGTGAGGGTGTTGCCGGCCATCTTGTCAAAGATCTTCCATTCGCATGACGGCTCGACGACGATTGACGACGACAGCGGCGTCGCGTAATTGATGCGCGGCGGCGAGCGGACATTGCGGTTTGTCCAGACGTGGTAGATGGCGTTTTCGGCCGTGATACCGTTAACCTCCTTCGCGCCGCCCTGGGTCGTTGACCAGCCGGTCGAGGCGCTTTCGCCGGATATGGACGAAGAATTTTGCTGGTCGAGATCGCTGGGATTGTCTGCAGGAGCAGGGACGATGAAGTAGTTCTGGAGGACGCGGATCACGAAGTCGACCGTGTTCGTATTGGCCGCATAGCTATTTAGACCGGCGATAATCGCGTAAGCGGTGCCGGCCGCCGTGTTGTTGGAATAGGCGACTGCGTAGTCCGTGCCAAGAACGAGCCCCACGCCAGTCTCAAGGTTCGAAACGGTCACGGACGGAGTGACGCCGCCGGAGATGTCCTCGTAGGACATGACGATCTGGTCGGGAATCGGCGAGATCCAGAAAGCGCCTGACTGCTCTCCCTCGAACGTGAGGAAGTCATCCTGGCTCTGCTGCGCGTAGTCCGCCGCCACCCATGCCGCTGAAACGGCGCCGTCGCGGATGCGCATCTCGTCCATGCGGGCGTATGCCTGGCAAGCGCTGGAGTTGTCTGCAGCGCCGAAGTCGAGTGGAAGCACATCGGGGCCAAGGATGCCGTGGCTGAAGGACTTAGGCGAATCCGACATTGCCGTGCCGTTGATGTATTTCGCCGCAGTCGTGCCATCGACGGTGCAGGTCAGATAGAGCCAGGTCCCATCGCTTGCCGGCGCGGTGGTATTCCAGTTGGGGACATCGCTGCTGATTCCAGTGCTGTCGTCCATGAATAGACCGAAAAGAGGGTTGCTGTTCTTTGGTGGGTAGCCATTGTTGGCGAAATACCGGCAGCTGAAACCGCCCTTGTGCCGGTCTGCGGCAACGCCGTTGAATTTCCTTGCGATTTCGACGCGCGCGTTCTGGGCGTAGGTATTGTCGCCGGTGTTGAAGCTGTCGATCACCACCCATGCCGAGAAGGTGATGCGCGACCTAACGGTAAGCGGCTTCGCGGCGTTGGGGTCAAGGAGGTCCGTCACGCCTGTCACATACAGGTCGTGTATGTTCGCGCAGTTGCCGACGGGCGGGTTCGTGCCAAGCGACACCGCCGCGGCGTTCGTCGCGGTGTAGCCGTTCGCCGAGGAGTCGTATGCGTACTTGTCCCCCTCGCCGAGGTGATAGACGGCGATGTAGTCGGACCAGGTGTCTGACGCCGTGACCGCAGGCGCGAGCGAGGAGTCCTTCACGCCCCAGTATGCCTTGATTTCTGTGGAGGCGGTGAGCGTCGGGAGGTTGACCCATACGACCGACTCGCCGGATTCGCTCCACGTGTCGATCTCGTGTGCGAGAATCGTGCCGTCGGCGAGGGCGAACCTGAGGTCCGCGCCGTTCGTGCCGCAGTCGAGCGGGTTGAACCACGGCTGGCGCGTCGCCGAGAGGCGCACCAGAAGCGGGAAGCCGGTGAGCGTCGATGGCACCTTGCCAGACGCCGGCCTGATAGTCATCGAATGGTCGTAGTTCGACGGGTCTATAGTTGTCGCGCTGGCCGTGAACGCAAACAATACAACACCACACATAGCGGCAATCGCCGTTAAGACAATGTTCGATTTCTGCATCGCCTATCTCCTAACTATAATTCGAGATTTTGGGTATATATTACCATATTACCCGCATCAACGTCAAACATTAACGACTAATTTTTGACGGCAAATTCTACCTGACTAAAGCAAATTCTACCTGACTTACTTCAAAAGGGTCCCTTTTGCCCCATTGAGCACGTCGCCGCCTCGCGCCCGTCGCGGTCGCCCTCCGCCGCCAGCTCTGCTAAAGAACTGAACCACGCGCGTCGTCCACACGGTCTGGACAACGATTGGCATAGCCTAGCATTCCGATGTTTCATTCTCATTGTACCCATTCCGCCGTAATTCCAACATCCGTCATTTGAATGCCGGGTCTTCCCTGAGCAGTCTCGCCAGAGGAAGCGCCACCGCCTCCTTCTCCAACGTGTCCGCAAGATCCCTGCCAGGCCTTGGGATGAGATTCTCCTTGCCGTTGCGGTCATACCTAAGACCTCGTCTGCCGCAGATTCGCAGGATGAACATTTCCACCGCTCTCCACTGTGCAAGGCTCATGCCCTCGCCCTCAAGGTGACGAACCCAGGTCAAGAGCGCAACGCGCCTTGCCTGGGCCACTTCGTCATATCTGTCGCGTCCATAGCCGCAGGAGGCATATCCGGCATTAGCGATGAACCGCGCCGCATCATCCTTTCGGTCGTCTGAAATCCGCCATCGATTAGCGGCGTCGAATCTCGGTTCATCGGGGAACCAGACCTTGCAGTAGTAGGCCGAGGCGACTATGAATGTGTTTGTGCAGCCAGAGCGGAAAAGCTCCCAGGCGGTGCGTCCAGCCCTGTCCATCCCGCCGTCGAGGCTCGGATCGGATGTAAGCCGGCGATCGACCCATGCCTCGCAGTCACCTGTCCAGCAGAGCGGATCGGCGAACTCGCGCTCCAGAAAGTCCATCATCTCCCTGTATTTCGGGTCCTTCTCGTCGATGCCGAATTCTCGTGCGAAAAAAGGCATAAAAACATTGCGCTTGAACGTCTCGTTGTCGGCGAACTCCCTGCCCTCGCCAGAGACATAGTCGTGCCACAGCCCAGACTGCGCCACGACGTTTCCCGGCATCGACCGCGCCTGCTTGTAAAGCGGGCTTGCGCGGAACTTTGCAATCTTCGCCGCGTCCTTCTCGCGCTTTTCCCGCTCAGCCCTTCTGACGCGCTCTTCTTCGGCCTCCCTCGCGGCCTTCTCGCACCGCGCGATCTCAACGAGCCGCGCTTCCTCCGCAGTATGCAACTTCTCCCAAATCGGACGCGAAAGGGGAAATTCCCGAATCGCATTCGAAAGTTCTGCAAACTCTTGATACTTGAACCCATAAACAACGGCAAGCCGAACCGCCTCTTCGTTGTCCGGCTCTGTGTACAAGGCCGAGACAAGGTGCTTGCGCGCCTCTGGCAGCAATTCCTCCCGGGCGAACTTGTGGGCGTAGAACTGCGTGCGGTCGCCTTCATACCGCTTAATGAGACAGGTAGCGAAGTCTACATGCGACGCCGCGTCGTCCGGAAGATACGCCGCCGAGCGGACGGAAAGCGCATGCTCTCCTCCGAGATCGACCGCAAGCCGCCCTACGAACCAGTCGGCCACAAGCTGTCGGCCCAGCTTCTGCTGAAGTTCTCCTACCGCAAGCCGCCCTTCTTCCGTTGCGCCCAACCGCCTTGCAAGGAGCCCCATCGCCGCTCTCCATCTGGCCGTCGGCGCGCGGGAGCCCTCGAGGTATTTCACGATCGAATAGGGCGAGCGGTTCCCTACAAGAGACTCGAACGCGTCAATCGCCTCCGCTGAATAGTCGCTGCGCGCAGTTTCAGTGGCGTTTGTCCGCTGACGATCTACAAGCTGCGCCAGCGTGACGTTTGTCACGGAGCTGTCTCCGTAGCAGTACTGCCGCATCCGTTCCTCGTATCTTCTCACCGGCCGATCGTAGGGAGATCCCAGGTACCATGACCGCAGCCTCGGCGCGCCACCGGCGACAAGGGAATCCCGTTCGCGGCACAGAACCTGCGCGCGTTGGAGCAGGCTGTTCTTCTCCTGCATCCAGGACTCGGGTATCTCGGGCCGCAATCCGCAAGCGGCGAGACGGTTCATTGCACCGCCGCGCAGCATGAGGAGCAGCCACTTGTCTACACCGCCCTTCTCGAGCCGCCCGACGAAGAGGTCCTTCGCCTCGCCGACCACGGCGCGGCGCGCGAGAATGTACGCACAGCGCAGGCTGTCGTCCGATGTCAGGTCCTGCCGGCAGAGCCAGTCGGCGATGTCTTCCCATTCGCGGTCTGTGCGCTCCTCGACGGGAAACCAGCCCAGGGCCGTTTCGTTCGTCGCTCCGAAATACAAAACCGGATCGTCGATCATGCCGATTCCCTTGAGCCCCTCGAGGAATGGAATGTACGTCCTCTTCCTGAACTCATCCCATGACGGGGGAATCTCCAAAACCACATGCGGCAGCCAGTTGGTCCAGTTGGCATGGGGCTCGTAGTGGCGGTAGAGGTCCTCCTCCACCCTCGGATGCAGCCGTCGACTCATCCACGCAAGGCGCCCATACAGATATTCCCTCTCGTTCTCCGGAATTTCATCCGCAGCATCGTAGCGAAGACTGTTGAACGCCTTGAAGAACTCGTGCGGACTGTCATCGCGGCACAGCCGCTGCAGGGCTATGTAAGTCTCGGCGCGAGGGGACTGAACGATATCCAGAAGCTCGCCGAAATCGGACGGGCTGGAGGGCATATCCCCAAGCATGCACAGGCGCCATGTCAGCGCACCTCGCCATTGCAGCACCCTGTCGCGGAAATCCTCGTAGCGTCCGTCCTCCAGCAGCATCCGCAGTATCCGCCGCTGTATCGAGACCCTGCGCCATATTTCAAGCCCTTCCTGGTCAAGAACCTTCTGAAGGGCTTCGAGCAGTTCCTGGCGCCGGACGCCGAAGACGCCTATCTGGCCGAGTCCGGCAAATGACGGTAGAAGCGTGTCGAATCGCGTACAGCCCATCATAGCATATCCAAAAGCCGTGTTCCCCCGGCTGGTTGCGCCCCATTGCCGGTCTCTGTCGTAGTCCAGCAGATCGCGCCAGACGTGCTCGTTGTCGAATTCGGCCTGAAGCGCAACGGCGTGGTAGGCCTGCCGCCTTTCCCATGTCCCCAGCCACTGGTTCCACATCGCCATGAGATTGGCGCTCTCGGGGATCTCAGGATGGAGTGCATACGCCGTCTCAAGGTCCTCCTTCGACTGGACACGATACTCATCCGCCTTCCGCATGAGATCCGGCTTTTCCGCGTACCGCCCGTAGACGTCGGCGAGACAGAAGCTCCTATGTCCTCGGAATATGTATCCCAGCCACGGCGGTGCCGCGCTCTGAAGCAGCCGTTCGCCAAGCCCCTCGATGTCCCAGCGGAAGAAAACGACAAGAACGAAACAAGCTTGACGTACATCCTCATCCTTTAGCCCGGCGCACCATTCGACGAACTTGTCCTGCGTTGCCGGAACCTTGCGCGCCTGCTCGTCGTAGCCGCTGCCTGACGGGGCGTTGCGGTAATAGCTCGATATCGCCGACAGAAGCGCGCATTCCCGGCGACCTTCCCATTCCGCCTCGAGCGCCGAGAGGCGCTCGATGGCGTCGGACCAGGAACTCCCAGCCGTGTCCATCGCCGCAAAGAGCCGCACCAGAGGCTGCGTGTCTCCAAGCGACTCAAGGCGCTTCGCCTCCTGCGTCAGGCCCTGGTTTGGACGGTTCACGCTGAAGGAGCTGCGCATCTCGCCATGGGCTATCGTCTCAAGGACGTAGTCGACGAACTCTCGCGATTCCGCGCGGTCTGCCACCTGCAGTTCCCTACGCAGGAACGGCAACATCTTGTTTCTCCTGAAATCGGCGTATTTCGGCAACTGGGGATTCTCGTTGACATAAGCAATCCAGTCCTCGATGTCGTTGATTCCGCGCCACTTCGACAGCCGCCAGTCATCCGGCGGGATGGGAACAGTGTAGTCAGATGGAGGGGTGGAGCAGACCTCGTTCGTCATCTGCCTAAGCTCGGACAGGCGAACCTTGGCATCCTTCCGGGCCTCCCTGTAGGCGAGGCCCCTCCGCCCCTTCGGAATCTCATTCCGCATCTGTTTGCGGAGGGACCTAACCCTCTCAATCGTGTTCGTCGCAAGACAGAGAAAGGACTCTCGGTCTGGCGAACCTGTACGCACTTCGTGTTCGAAATCCGAACATTGCCGCCTTATGTCGCGGGACAAGGGCTTGATCACCGTCTCCTCGACACGGGCGGAATCCTCCCACTTCCCGAACGTCGCGAGCCATCCGTCCGGCGGAACGGACAGCGGACGTTCTCGCGCCGAAATGCCGCCAATCACACTGTCGTCCGGCCTGATGAGCAACACCGCCGACTCGTCCTCGCCAATGTCCCAACTCCTGAACCGTTCTCTGCGCGCCTTTACATCGGGGTTGTCCGAGATGTAGTCGGACTCACCCGGCTTTCCGATCTGGACAAGCACGTACTCGTTCGTGAGCGCAGCGGCAAGTTCATCCTTGAGCGATGG
Source organism: uncultured bacterium (assembly GCA_902761275.1). GTDB lineage: Bacteria > Verrucomicrobiota > Kiritimatiellia > RFP12 > UBA1067 > UBA1067. The sequence continues at coordinate 7,657 of CACWJS010000038.1, forward strand.
GGCGACATCGCCGAACACGGCGACAATAGGCCGTCCGCTCCTCAGAGACTCAGTGGCCGCGCTACGCCAGTCCTCAGACAATTGGTCGGCGGCAACATGTCCTGACACAGACGCAAAGAAAAGAAATGCCAGCGCATCGGCGCACAAAAGACTATGCATTCTGATTTTCATATCTATTTCTGCAGAGTTACTTCAAAAGGGTCAGACCCTTCTGTAGAAGATGTTACTGTAGAAGATGATTCGCGGCAAATGCCTTGTAGACCGACCATGCGGCGAGGGCGCGGGCGTAGTGGTGGCCGCATTCGGCCTCGTCGAAGGGACTGCGCTTCGCGCCGTCATAGCGATTGCGGATGTCGCGGACGACTTCCTCGGCCGCGGCGAAGTCTCCAGTTTGGGCAAGCCACGCAGCGACGACATACTCAAAGCCAGTCATAGACTCGGGATAATATGGAAATGGAGTCTTTGGCTTGCGCCCAGGCGGATACCATGCCATCACGAGCGAACGCTCTCCCGCAAGCGCGAAGTCGCGCATGTGGTTGAAAAGCGGCGCGTCCGGCTCGCGGCGGTTGCGCTTCAGAATCGTCTCCGTCGTCTTGCGGGCATGGGCGAAATCGGCCACGGGATCAAGCCCGACCGCGCGCGCGGCGTAATCGCCGACGAGCTGGTCGACGAGACACCCGGGGCCGAGCTGGAAATCGGGGTTCTTGAGGTCGGCAAGCTTCGTCCAGCTTCCCCTCGTAGCCGGATTGAACTCCCCTTCCGCAGACGCAACCCTGTGTTCATACCATTCGCCGTTAAAGAGGTTTTTCTCCGTCCATGCGCTTCCCTTTGCCCGCAGTCCCGCGCACTTCGCGGCAAAAGCCGTATCCTCGTCGAACTTCGCGGCGAGGCGTTCCATCGCCTGGAGCGCGGCGAGGTAGAGGAACTCCATCTGCGGATTCGGCCCGTAGTAGTCCACGTCCATAGTGTTATGCTGGCAGCCCTCCATCACGCCGTCGCAGTCCGCATCCCAGCCGCCCTTGACCCACGAGAACTCGAGCGCCTTCTTGACGAGCGGATAGAGCGAGCGCATCCACTCGTCGTCGCCAGTCTTCGCCCAGCACTCGTATGCCTTGATGATGCACTGCATCTGCCCGTCTGCCGCGGCCTTGCCATGCTGTTTGGCGTTTCTGTTGAGCGGCTGGCCTATGCGGAACGAAATCGCGCCCTCGTCCGACATCGCATGGCGGAACTCTACGTCTCGCATGTCCTTGGCGAGCGCAGGCCAGATGTCGACAAGCGCGTGTTCATAGCCCCACACGTGCGTGCAGTTGCCGTAGCAGCTGCCGAACGAGTCGCCCGTTCCCTCCCAGCCGAAGAAGTGACCGTCAGCCGTGCGGAAGCACGTCGGCGAACGAAGCGTGGAGATATTGAAAAGCGCTGCCTCCTTCACGACGTCCGGCACGCCCTTCGCGTCGACCACCGAGCGAACGAACTCGATCGTCTTCGACTCAAGATCGGGGAGATCAACAAACAACGACTCGGCGGCCTCAACCGCGGACTTGAAGGTCTCGCAGTAGCGGTTCCCGACGTGGTTTATCTCCTCGTAGAACCCGTTGTTTGTCCACTCCCACTGCGTGCGGTTCGGGAAACGCCAAGATAGCGCAAACGGAATCGCCTTGGTCTCGCCCGGCTTTAGCTCAACGGCCACCGCAAGCGTTCCGAAGTCGCACTTTTCGCGTCCTTCCATGTCGCCAGTGTCGCCGCGTTCCACGAGACGCCACCAGAACTGGTCAAGGCCGTCGCTCCAGCCAGCGTGGCAAATCGACGCGCCGACAGTGACTGCTCCTGCGCTCTTGGGAACTGTGATTGCGAACTCACCAGTCTCGCGGTGGCGGGGCTCCTTCTCTCCCGGCTTGTCGGCGTCGCCTCTAAAGACGACACCGCGTAGCGCGGCAGATGCGACGCGCTCCTGCGAAAGCGTTCCGCCGCAAGGATTGGGCATCGCCGCCGCGACAGTGACGCTCAAGGGATCTTGCGACTTGTTGGTGACGCACCAGCGCATCAGGACGACAGGCATTCCGCTCGCGTCCTCGTCACCCTTCACAAGCGGATTCATTGCCTGCAAGGTGACTGCGACTGGCACTCTGGAATCGGAAAGCTCGACCTCTGCGAGCGGATACGCAGTGCGGAACACGCTCTTGGCAAAGCGGGGATAGCCGTGGTTCGGGGTTTCGCATCCAAACGCACCTTCGTAAAGCGACTTGTCGAGAGGGCCTTCGAGAAGACGCGCGACGACGGCACCCTTCTCGTCCTTCGTGCGGATAACGAACGCAGGGTGCACCGACTGACGGCAAGGAGTGAACTTCTTCTCAGCGGTGTTCCTGATCTCGAAAGACTCAAGCCCACCTCTTCCAGAAAGCGAAATCGCACCGGTTCCTACGCCGCCTATCGGCATCATCACGCGCCGCGCCGTCTCACCAGAGTATTCGCGAAGCACAGGCCAGCTCGCGGAATTGGATGCCGCTCCAACGGAAAATGCGGCAAGGGCGGCGGACAAAAGAAGAACTCCTGAATATATTTTCATCGTTTCAGCCATTTCTCAGATGTTATCATCCGGTCTATTTTTATGCGCACATATTATCAAAATCACACCAAGTGGTGCAACCCCCACCACAGTGGGGGCATCCCTGCTATTCGTCAAGCTGGAAAATTGCGTGCAACCACCCACCACCCCCCAAGATTTTTCCGCATTGAATTCTCATTTATGGTATAATACTCCCTGACGACTAGGAAAGGGGCAAAAACATCTAATATGACCCGCAAGACATACGAGCATTCAGCGTACTGGTACGCCTACCACTACGGCTGGACATACAGCGAGGCGAAAACCTACACAGGGAAATACCTCGACATCCACTCCTACCGCCCGCGCATGAGGGAGGTCGCGGAGGGCGAGTCGTACGGCGACGCGTGGTTTGAGCGGCGGAACGCCAGCACATATCTCGACTCGACCTTCAACCCCCTTCTCCTCGGCGTCTGCATCGCGATGGACATCGGCATCCTCATGCGCGACGAGGTCAAGAAGCTCTCGAACCCGAGGGAGCGCGACCGCATGAAGCGCGAGCTCATGCGCGACCTGCGGATAGTCCGCCGCCCCTTCTACTACGCCCGCGAGAAGGCCCGACGCCGCGAACTCGCGGCCGCCAGGCGCAAGCTCTCGCGCCGCACCACAACAGCGCCAATGCCCACCCCCGACGCCCTTCTCGCCGCGTGGAACGAGCGCAAGGACTCGCGCGAGGCGATGATCCGCCTGGGCGGGATGCTGCACGACCTCGAGTGCTATGTCGACAACTGCCTGAGGTTCGACGGATCGGGCGAGGTGGTCGGGCGCAACGGCGGGATCCGCGGGTGGCTCAAGGAGAACCTGCCTGAGCTCTCGCCCAAGTACAAGACGCTCATGCGCTACAAGGCGATGGCGATACGTCTCCGGCAGGCGACAGGCACGAAGGACCCGACTCCCACCGCCGCCCTTCTCGACGATACGCCGCGGCACGCAGTCGTGGAGGAAATACTTTCAGGACAGGTGCCAGTCTTCGACCGCGTGTTCAAGAAGCTCGACCACATCCTCTCCCCTGAGACGGTGCTGCTCGACGAGCCGAGAACGCTTAAGAATTTTCCGCATAGGATTCTCAAAGTTGGCGAGACAGAAGGAGTCGATAGGCATCTAAGCAGCAACAGGAAGCGGCGCGAGGCACATAGGCGACGACAGGAATAGGCGAAAGGCACATTGACAACAGCAGGAAGCGACGTAAAGAGCCTAAACAGCGGTAGAAAGCGGCGCCAAGCACCAAAGCGACAGCAGGAGGCGATGCGAAATACCTAAGCGACGGCGGAGTTCATCTAAACACGTCGTAATTTTGCCAGAAGATTCCTAAGTATGCTGTAACTTTTCTAAGAAATCTTTGCATCTGTGAGGTACGGGGCTACCAGTAGATAAACAAGAACGGATCGAAACCAAGGTTCTCGCTCCAATAGAGGTTGGCCTTGGATTCCTCTTTCTCAGCGGCGAGATGCAACGCTCGCGCAAGCGTGGCCTCTGACGGCATAGCGCCCCATTTGCCAAGCAGCAACGCGTGACGGCGCAACTGGTTGTCCTGACTCTGCGACCAGTTGCGATGACAGACCGAGTCCTTTGCAGCACGGGCGCGGTCTGCAATTAAATAGAGCGGTATCTGGTCAAAGACAATGCGACCATCGTTCGAGACGGCAATCGCGCCCTTCCCGTCGACCTTCCAGCCGGCAGCGGGATGAAGAACGTCGACAGGGGCAGCGTCGCGCAGGCGCAAGAGCGACGGGCCGACGTCGGCAAAGCCCGGCAACTTGCGAATGAAGTCCGCATCTGCGACACGCAAGAGTGTGGCACCGCCCGATGGCGCAAGTCCGGCTTTGGCGGCGGCCTCATTGCATCGCAACAGCAACGCATGTCCGTCCGATCCGACGGCACGCTTCACGTCCTTCAACTGTACAACGACGTTGGTGCCGCCTGCGATCAAGACGCCGCCGCGCAGTGAATCTCCCGGATTCCACTGTTTCGCATCAAGCCCAAGCGAGGCGGCGAGGCGTTCCGACTCTTCGCCATAGACAAAGACCGGCGCATCGGCTGTCGAACGGTCAGCGAGGAATTCACGGAAGGTCGCGCGGGCGACTGCCGTCGCCGCAGGGCAATCGTTTGTCGTGCCGGTGCCAACGCGCCCTTCGAAGTCTAACGTGCAGAACGTCGCAGCACCCTTACCGCTCGTAAGGCGCAGAAGCGGCGAATAGCTGTGGTCGAAGTCGCCGCGCACGAGCGGACGGAATCCAGCGCGCTGCGGGATCAGCAGTATCTCGGAGCAAAGCGAGTGCGTGTGCTTCCAGCGCCAGCCACGACCACCCTGCGGGCCATCGCGCTGGATGTGCCCCCAGTTCGGACCTCGCGTCCAGCTATCCGTCTCGATCAGCGGAAGCGGCATGCCGCGCCAGAAAGAGAGATCCGAGTCGTCGACGCCATCAAGTGCGACGTTCACGAGCGCGCGCGGCATCGAGTCCTCAAATCGGAAACCAAGAGACTTCCAGACCTCTGGTTCCTGTGCAAGCACAAAAACGCGGCCACCGCCCTTTACAAACGAAGCAAGGCGACCAAAGCCATCGGCATCTCCTTTGCCGTCGAGCGCACGGCGACCGACAACGATCGGCAGATTCTCCTTCTCGCCCTTGTCTACGAGCGCCGCGAGAGAGTCGGCCTTGCGCGTGGCGACACCACATGCGGCGAGCATAGGCGCGCTTTCGCCGCGAGGATCGAAGAGTACGACTTCGCCTGCCGCCGCAGGAGCGGACGCGGGATAGACAGAGATGTCGAATGCGTCGCGACGGTCGTCCGGCGCGACCTGATCGCCGCGAAACGCGGTTTCGAGCCGATAATCCACACGCGCTCCCTTAGCGTCTGGAGACACTAACGAAATCGGCTCAAAGCGAATCTCGAACGGCTTCAGCTCGATGCGCCGCATGCCCTTCGTGACGACCTTGCCCGTGGCGCTTTCAACAAGCCGCCACCCGGCGTCGACGGACGTCGGCTTCGAACCATCCCAGACGAAGACGAGTGTCTTTTCAATTTTCTCCCCGGAGACGTACGCATGCGTCTTGTCAGTGAACTCAGGCGCGCCACCGAGGAAGCAGGCGAGGTCGCGGTTCGAAAGCTCGTGGTTGCGGAGCATCCAGTTTTCGGGGTCGTCATCCCATTTCCACGAGTCCAGGTACATCGGACTCGGCCCCTGGCCAAATGCGCGCCAGCAGCGCGAGACGCGGTCGATGAGAAGCCCGTTGAAAGTCTTTCCGAGCGGGCTGAAGTCGTAGAGCGTCTTACGCCCCGGCTCGAGCCAACCGCCATGCGTGAAACGGGCGCACGAGCGGGCGAACTCAAGACTATGCTCAAGCATCGCGTCCTCTTCCTCACGATAGGCACGCTCGCCGTAGACCTTCGCGAGCCATTCGGTCATCTCGGGGAGCTTGTGCACATACCCGAACCAAACCGCGTAGTACGGCGCGCCGAACTCTGCCGGATAGCACGGAATCTCGCCGAACTTGCTCCAGTGCGAATACCATTCCTCGCGTTCCTGCAGCGGGACGTAGTTGAAGTAGAAGTTGCAGTTGCCCACGTCGCCAAGGTTGCCGTCGCCATGGGCGAAGAAAAGCGTGCCAGGATTGACGAACGGCCGCGCAACGTTCATGCAGCGCGGAATCTCGCCTTTCTCGACGTCACGATGGCGCCCCATGTCGCACGCGCTCATCATCCACCATGCGGCGCACATCATGTTCACGCCGACGCTTGCGCCGGCAATCGTCGGAAGGTTGCGGTGCGAGCGCGCCCAATGCTCGACACAGCGTTCGAACTGCGCGCGCACGAAAGGATCGGAAAGAATCTTGCCCTTGCGCTGTGAAATCGTCGGCGTGCCGGTGAACATCTGGATGCCCGCGCGGGCGAGCGCCTCCTGGAAACCGGCGTCTTCTTCGTGGCGTGACTCGTGCTGGTGCGTCGCGTAGACCATGTTGAAGCCGCTTTTCTTCACGTCTGCGATGTTCTTCGGCAAGTTCTGCCTCCAAAAGCCGCGCCAGCGCTGCGGGTGGCCGTTGGCCATCACGGTTCGCCCGTCAAGCCACTGCTCGCGGAAACCGAAGACGAAGCGCTCCGACGCATCGCCCTTCTTGCCATTTTTGAAAACCGGCGTCACGCAGACATTGTAGAGATGCGGGTCGTCAAGTTCCCACGGCACGACATCCGCCCAGTCGCAGACGAAATCGACGGTGTTTGTACCTGGCTTGAGGTCGAATGTCTGGCGCCATGTCTTAATCGGCTTGTCGCCCGCAAGCTCGCTCGAGAGCTTCTTGCTCGACGGATCGCGACCCTTGTCCTCCCACACGCTCGCCACAAGCTCGACCTTCTGACTGTCAAGCGACGGCAGCTTGCAACGCCACGTCACGTTCTTGTTCCGCCACGAGGGAATGCCCCACACGTCCTCCACGAACGCCGAGGAGCGAACGCGAATCATCGCGGGAGAGTAGAACAAATCCCTGTTCTTGCAGTAGTCGTCGCGTCCGGCGTAGACGATCCCCGGCTCGCCTGTGCCATAGCCGCGGTTGGTCACGAATATCTTGATCTCGTTCTTCTTGCCGAACTTGAGGAACGGGGCAAGCTCGACCGCGCCGTCGGGATGAAGCGCCACGCCCGCCTCCTTGCCGTTCACAAACACGACTGCGGCGCACCAGTTGAGCTGCTGCTCGAAGCGGACGGAATGTCCCGCCCATTCCTTCGGCACGTCAAGCGTACGCTTGTACCAGCAGGCATAGGCGGCTTTTTCGTTGTCGCCTCCTGGCTCGCCACGTTCGCGACCTGGCTTTCCGGCAAGCTTACCCTTTTCCAGCCAGATGTCCGCCTTGCTGGGCTCCAGCTCCAGCAAGTCCGTCTCCTCGGGTAGGCCAATGACCTTGGACTTGTCGGTAACGCCCTTCGTGGCGACGGGCTGCCAACGCCACCCCTCCGTGATATCAATGGAAACAGGCGTCCGCGACGAATCTGCCGCGATTAGCGCGCCCGGAATTATCATGGCGGCGACAAGTGTCTTCATCATTCTGTCCATTTGTTCCTCCTGTGCTTATGCCAGTAGACACGGTCTACCAGTAGACGTACTCGTAAGGGTCGAAGCGGGTGTTGGCCGATTCGTAGAGTTCAACGCCGTCGAGTTCGGGAACGCGGCTGCGGACGACCTCGCCCTCCTGCGGCTCGTGACTGACGTTGAGCCAGAACGTCTTCGCGGACATGCCGCACCCGGCCTTGATCGTGAACACGTTCTTTCCGTCGAAAGTGCCGTGCTCGCGGTCGAACTTCGCAAGGTCTGTTCCCGCCGGCGGCATTCCCCACAGCTTCACGTGCTCGTAGATGACCGAGCCCTCGTCCTTGTGGCCGCCGTAGATCGGGTCGAAGGGCTTTCCGTTGATCCAGATCTTTCCGCGCCAGTCGACGCCGAAGCGCACAGTGACCTCGCCGTCGGTGCGGCGCGGCAGGAAGCCGACGCAGTAGCAGGTGCAGAACGCCTGCGCCGCGATCAGCGGATGCGCCGTCGAATAGTCGACGAAACCGTCCTCCCTGCTCTTCGCGACAGGACGCCAGTCGACGAACCTCAGGTCGGCCGGAGTCTCGTTGAGATAGACAAGCCCCTCGGGGTAGAAGCGCGGGTTTGGCTGCACGTCGCCGCGCACTGCCATCGCCTCGGCCTCGGCGCCGGACGTCCCGCCCTTCGACTTGTCCACGGGGAAGATCGTGTCGACCATGTAGTGATCGTCGTCGCGCGGACTCGGCCAAGGCCCGAGCACGTTGTACTGCGCGATCGGGTCATAGGCGGCAGACGGCTTCGTGTAGAGCGAGCGCGCAAATACAGAGGCACCGGCCTGGACGCCCCACGACGCAAGCACGATGGAGTAGCGCCGCATGAAGTTGTCTTCGCTCTGCGAGGTGCTTCTGAGAAGAAGGTCCTTGTCGCCCTTCGGCACCGACCCCCAGCCGCCACGGGCGAGGACCGCCGTCTTTCCGTCGCCGGTCCTGTAGCGGTCGCCTGCCTGGAACGGGTCAATCTGATCGAGAAGGATCTTTCCACCCTCGACGAGCGCAAAAGCCGCGCCGCCCTTGAGCGGCACAAAGTCCACCTCTTCACGGAACCTTAAAAGCGACTTGCCGACGCCCGCGACCGGGAAATCCTTCGCGCGGAGGAACTTCGCCTCGCCCGACGCGCCGCCCAGCGCTGCTGATATCGCGGCATTTGCAACAACAAGCGCGTGAGCATTTCCGCCAAGCGCCTTCTTGAGCGCGTCTGGCGCGAGCGCAGAGTCCTTGCCGACGACGAGCACGGCGTCGGAGATCTTTCCGCCCTCGTACTTCTTCGCGTCAAGCCCAAGCGTCTTCGCGATGCGCTCGGCCGCAGCGCCGTCGAAATAGACTTTCGCCTCGGACGTCTTCTCCTTCGAGAAGAACTCCTCAAGCGTCGAAGCGAAGACGGCCGTCGCCGCGGCACATCCGCCGCGCCCGACGCGGCCCTCGAAGTCGAAGGCGCAGAAGTACGCGGCGCCTTTGCCGCGCCGCTCCTTGAGGAGCGCGGAATACGACATGTCGAACTCGCCGCGCACAAGCGGCACAATGCCGGCGCGCTGGGGAATCAGGATCGGAGTCGAGGAGACGGCGTGGGTGTGGGTCCACCTCGGGCCGCGGCGCGTGTCGTGCTTCATCACGTTGCCGAACTGCGCATCGGCAATCGGGGCTCCTGCCCAGTGCGCTAAATCGAGGTCGTCGACGCCGTGAAGCGCGACATTGTACATCTGGCGCGCCATCGAATCCTCGACCGAGAAGCCGAGAGCTTTCCACACGTCCGGACGCTGCTGCATGACGAGGAGCTTCATCCCGTCCTCAATGCGCTCAACCGCCTTTTCGAGCCCCTGCGCCCTCGAAAGCGCACGCATGCCGACCACAAGGAACTTAGGCTTCGCGGCAAGCGCCGATTCGATTGTGTCAAAGCTCTCGACTTTCACGCCAAGTTCTGCAAGCGCCTTTGCCGTCTCTCCTTCGGGATCGAACAGCGCAACGGACTTGCCGAGCGACGGAACGGCGGCGGGGTGGACTTCCACGTCGAAGCTGTCCGTCTTGCAAGTCGCGTTCGCGGGCAAGTCCATGCCGCGAGAGGCGGAGAACGCGACCTCGAAGCGGAACGACTCGCGGCGCGAAACCTTTGGAGCGACGACTGAGATTGCAACGTCGCGCGTTTCGCCCTGGCGCAGCGTCACCTTCTCGGTGCCGCCCGCAAGCTTCTTGCCCGACGAGTCGACGAACTTCCATTCCGCTGTAAACGAATTCTCGCCAAGCCCATCCCAGACGAAGACGAGCCGCTTCGCAATTTCGTCACCCGAGCGATACGCATGGGTTCTGTCGGTCGGCTCGCTGCCGCCGCCAAGCCAGCATACTATGTCGCCATTGGCGAGCATCTGCCTGTCGCGCATCGCGTTTGGTTCATCCCACTTCCAGCTCGTGAGATACATTAGCCCGCCATTGAGCCCGAAGCGGCGCCAGGCGCGGTTCGTGCGGTAGACGAGCATACGCGAATACTCTTCCGCGAGCGGACTGAACGCGTAGAGGTCGCGGCGTCCCGGCTCGACCCAGCCGCCGTGGGTGTTCCTAAGGCAGCTCTTCGCAAACGCGCCGGAGAGTCGCAGCATTTCGTCGGACTCTGATTCGTATGCGCGCTCGCCGTAGTAGACTGCAAGCCACTCGGTCATCTCGGGAACGCGACTGTGGAACCAGCACGCGTAGTAAGGTGCGCCGAACTCGGCCGCATACCACGGCAGGACGCCGTTCGTCGCCCACTGCGACAGCCATTCCTCGCGCTCCTGCAACGGCGTGAAGTTGAAGTAGAGGTTCGAGGACGACATGTCCGCTTCGGTACCGTCGGCATGGGAGAAGTAGAGGCAGTTGGGATGAACCTTGCGCGCCTCGACGCGGGCGAACTCGATGTTCTGCGCGACGCCGTTCGTCTCGCGCTCCTGGCCGAGAAACTCGGGGCGCATGTTGCGCTCGGGGCATATCTGGTTCACGCCGCAGCTCACCGCCACGACGCAAGGCCAGTTGCGGGCGGTTCTCATCCAGTGCTTGAGGCAACGTCTCCACTGCGCGGCCATATCGGGATCGTGGCGTATCGCCGCGCCCGCGTAGACTATCGTCGGCATGCCGGCGAAGACTGCGACGCCAGCGCGGCTCTTCGCCTCCAGCACCTTCGAGTCTTCCTCAAGGACAGCCCAGTGCTTGTGCGTCTCGTAGGAGAGGTTGTAGCCGTACTTGTGGAGATCGGCCAAGTTCTTTGGCACGCCTTGGTTCCAGAAGCCACGGAAGCGCTGCACGTGTCCGTTCATCATGACATCCTTGCCCTCGAGCCAGATTTCGCGGAAGCCGAAGAGGAACTTGCCGCGCCTGTCGTCGCACGACGCGCCAGAGAAGCGCATGTTGGCCTTGCATGTGTAGAGTTTCGCCCCCGGCACCAACTCCCACGGCTCGGCGTCCTTGAAGGGGATCTCGACTTCGACCGCGTTTGAGCCGCGCTTGAGCTCGACCTCGGCCTTCTTCGAAACGGCGACCTTGCCGTTCTCGTGGGCGACGACGATCTCGATCTCTGCCTTTCCGTCCGACAGCGATTCCGCCTCGACTATGGCCTTGAGCTTCTTTTCGCGCCACGAGGGAACCGCGTACACGTCGTCGACAAACGCCGCAGACCGGCGGACGAGC
>CACWJS010000039.1 GCA_902761275.1 uncultured bacterium
TGCGGGCCCCGGTTTCAACGAGGTGATGTATGCGCCGTTCGCGACGAACCTCTATGCCGAGATGGGGCGTGAGATCGGCGATATCGCGAAGCGCGTAGCAGACGACAGCTTCGCCGGCGGATACGTGACGAATGTCGCGCCGCTGGCGGCGGCAACGGCGGCTTCGGCCGGTTCGGTGGCCGTCGGCACGCCCGGGGAACTCGCCGCCGCGCTCGCGGCCGCCGCGAGAGACCAGTCGGCGCCGCATGAAATTGCAGTCAAGGCGGGGCGCTACCTTCTGGAGCGTCCGCTCGAGGTCTCCGCCGTGACGGGGCTCGTCCTTCGCGCCGAGCGCTCCGGCGAGGTCGAGCTCTGCGGCGGCGTCAAGGTGACGGGCTGGAGCCGGGTCGAGGGGACGCCGTTCTGGGCCGCCGACGCGAAGGGAATTGACGGCAAGCCGACCTTCTTCCGCGCGCTCGCGAAGAACGGCGATTGGGTAAAGACGGCGGTCGTCCCCGGCGGCACCAACCGCTTCGAGCATTCCGCGCGCTTCGGCGCGTTTCTCCTGCCCAACCTGGCGGGGCACTGGTCGCGCCCGCCGACGGATGACGAAAACCGCGTCATGCCCTACGACGCGAAGGACATACCCGACTCGATGGACCTCGCGAGCGCCGACATCCATCTCCTGCACATGTGGTCCGACTCGCTCTGCACCGTCGAGAGCATCGACCGCGCGGCGAAGGTCGTCAAGGTGAAGGAGACCCCCGACTGGCCGATGGGTGCGCAGGGCAAGTTCGAGTACGAGATCTTCAACGTCCGCGAGGGCATGGCGCCGGGCCGCTGGTTCCTCGACCGCCGTGCGGGGCGGGTCTACTACCAGCCGCTGCCGGGCGAGGAGGTGGAGAAGCTCGACTTCATTCGTCCGGCGCTGCGCCATGTCCTTGTGTTGAACGGCGGATGCGACGTGAGAATCGAGGGAATCGCGTTTTCCGGCGCGACGCCGGCGTGTGGCGACGGTTCCGGCTTCGGCGGCATCTCAGCGCCGGCCGCGGTGGTCGTCCGCAATGTGGATCGCCTTGCGCTCCGCGGCGTTGAGATCAGGAACACCGCCGGCGCGGGGCTGAACATCGGCGGCAGCCGCGACGTAGTGGTCGACGGTTGTTCGATCAGCTCGTGCGGCGCGTGCGCTGCGTTCATCTCCGGCGGGAGGGTCGTCGTCCGGCGGACCTTGGTAGGCGGCGCCGGGCTTGTCCACCGCGCCTCATGCGGGATTTTCGCGAGCGGGTCGGACCTGCTTCTCGCCGAGAACGAGGTCAGGAACGTCCCCTACAGCGGGCTCATCGTCTTCGGCGAGCGCAATCGAGTCGAGACCAACTTCATCCACCATGTGATGCAGGTGCTGCACGACGGCGCGGCGGTCTACGGGCTGTTCGTGGACGGCGCGATACGCGGCAACGTGGTCAAGGATGTCGTCGCCTGCGGTGCAGGCTTCGGCGTCCACGCCTACTATGCCGACGAGAACTCGCGCAACACGGTGGTGGAGGACAACTACGCCGAGGGAATGCCGGTGCCGATCCACAACCACATGTCGGCGGGGATCGCGGTGCGGAACAACACCCTCGTCAACGAACACGGCGACATGGTGGTGTCGTTTGAGCACAGTGTCGGCTGCATGTTTGCCGGCAACCGCATCTTCTGCCGCGGCAAGCTCGACACCGTCTGGCTCGACGCCATCTCCGACTGGCGCGGCAACGTGGTCTCGAACGGACGTGATGCGCCCTTCGAGTGGAATCCGCCGCGGGTGCCGCAGCCGCGGCGCGGCCCTGTGGAAGTCGCCCGCGCGCCGAAGGCGCCGTCGGTGGACGGCAAGTTCGAGGACGGCGAGTGGGAAGGGGACTTCTTCCACATCGACCGCCGCGGCGACGGACACCAGACCGGGTTTTCGTCGGCGCTCGCGCGTTTCGCCTGGGACGGCAACAGTCTCTACGCCTCCTTCCTCGCCGCCAACTTCGCCAACGGCAAGATGTCCTTCGGCTCGCGCTGGGGCAAGGACGACGGAGTAGAGCTGGATCTGGGCGCAGGGCGGAAAATCCGTGCGTTCCACGATGGCTCGGCCGAGGTGCTTCCGTCCGCGTTTGCAGGGGCCGTCAAGGTTGTCGCGCTCGGCAAGGGCAAGAGCGGACACTCCAATCCCAATCTTGTGCGGGTGGAGATGTCCGTCCCCTGGAAGGCGCTCGGCGTCGAACCGAAGGCGGGGCTGAAGGTGCCGTTCGCCGTGCGCGCCTACCAGAGCGAGTTCGGACAGATGAAGACCTACGACTCCGACGCGGAGCCGTGCGAACTGCTGTTGAAATGATGGAATGCCGCCATGCTTATGAACAAAAATGTCGTTGCCTCTCTTTTTGCGTTGAATGCCTTGCTCGCGGCGTCCGCGTACGGCGGTGCGTTCGATCCAGTCGTGCCGCGATGGACGCCGAAGTGCGTCTTCGGCCAGCCGCGCTACGCCTGGCGCGGGCACATGCTCGACGTGAGCCGCCACTTCTTCACGGTCGACGACGTAAAGAAGACGCTCGACCTCATGCACGAGCATGGCCTCAACGTATTCCACTGGCACCTCACCGACGGCGAGGGATGGCGGCTCCAGTTGGACCGCTATCCCGAGCTGACCGCGATTGGTTCGGTACGCAAGGCGAGCACGAAGCGCACGACTACGATGGGGCTCGATGTCGTCGACGGAGACTACGGCCCGTTCTTCTACACGAAGGACCAGATCCGCGAAGTCGTCCGCTATGCCGCAGAGCGCGGCATACGCGTCGTTCCGGAGATCGAGTTCCCAGGGCATTCCGGCGCCGCAGTCCGCTCGCGTCCGGAACTTGGCTGCAGGGGGCTCTGGAACTGCGGCGAATACTGCCTTGGGAAGGAGTCGACCTTCGAGTTCTTCCGGAACGTCATCGACGAGGTGTGCGAGCTATTCCCGGGCGAGGTTATCCATGTCGGAGGAGACGAATGCACCGGCACGAACTGGAAGAAGTGCGCTGACTGCCAGTCGCGAATGAAGGAGAACAATCTTGCCGACGTCCACGCCCTGCAGGGCTGGGCGACGAAGAGGGTCGCGCTGTACATTGAGAAGAAGGGCCGCCGCATGATGGGCTGGGACGAACTCGCCTCGTGGGACGACCTTCCTCGCAGCGTCATCATCCAGAGCTACCGCGGCGCGTCCTACGGCGTCGCAGCCGCGAAGAAGGGCTTCGACGTAGTAATGAGCCCCGATACGTTCTGCTACCTCGACTATGTGCAGGGGCTCGAAGGCGATCCGGAGGAATACCAGCCGTTCGGCGTTCTCCTGGATGTCGCGAAGATCGCGCGCTTCGACCCGTGCGCGGACGTGCCGGAGGAATTCCGCCGCCACATCCTCGGCGGGGAGGGTAACCTGTGGACCGAGCTTGTCCCTGACATGAAGGGCGTCGAGTGGCGCGTCTGGCCGCGCCTCGCCGCGATCGCCGATGTTCTATGGAACGGCCCCGCGAAGGATGTGCCCGCATTCATGGCGCGGATGCAGAGGATACGCGACGATCTCGTGAAGCGCGGCATAAACGCCGCGCCGCTCGGTCCGCTTTTCAAGCCCGTCCCAGATCTTCTTCCCGGCGCGCGCTACGAGTCGCTCAAGTCGGAGAACGGCAAACGGCTCGACTTCGCCAAGATGCTCGACAACCCGCTCGACTTCGGCATTTTGCGGTTCGACCACGAAGACAAGAGCGATTCGTTCCGCCATGTCTACGCGACGCGCGACGCGACGATGGAGAAGGGCACGTACCGCCTCGACCTGAACTTCGACAAGATATCCATGTCGGCGCCTGACGACGAAGGCTTCAGGCGCGGGCTTGAACAGCTCCGCGCACTTGCGCGCCCGAAGCGCGGCGGGGTCATGGAGTTCACGGGCGCCGTCATCGTCGGCGGGAAATGATATAACCTAAATTCGGCAGTTGGATTATGGCGATACATCATCTTTGGCATAGGTTTCTGTGCGTCGTTGCGGCAGGTCTTGCGTCGTCGGTGGTCTTCGCCGCCGACGGACTCGATCCAGTCGTGCCGCTCATGTGGCGGCGAGGCGCGGTAGAGGAGACGGCGAACGACCTCAAGTCGATTGCGCGGCAGTCGGGCCTCAGGCGCTTTTTCATTGCGGGCCCCGGTTTCAACGAGGTGATGTATGCGCCGTTCGCGACGAACCTCTATGCCGAGATGGGGCGTGAGATCGGCGATCCGCTATGTCTCCGGCTTCAGCCCTATCGAGGATGCCTTCGGCGGCAGAAGCGCGGACAACAAGAAATGCCCGCTTGATCCCGCGTTCCAGGCCGACTGGGCGGCGAAGGTCAAGGCGGTCGTCGCAGCGGCGCGTCCTCGCATGATCAACATCGAGGACGACTACACGCTTGCGTGGGGGCGCGGGCTCAACAATGGCGGGTGCTTCTGCGAGCGCCATCTCGCGCTTTTCGCGAAGATCTACGGCAAGCAGCTTTCCGCCGCAGAAATCGCCGACGCTTTCAAGAACCGCACGAACGAGAACCTGCCGATTCGCCGCGCGTTTGCCGATACGGTGCGTGAGTCGCTATGCGTACTCGCCAGAAAGGTTCGCGAAGCCGTCGACGAAGTAGATCCCACGGTTCGCATCTGCGTCTGCGAGCCGGGGTTGAACGCCGACAAGGACGGCGCGTCCGTCGAGGCGGTCGCCCGTGCGTTCGCGGGGTCAAACACGCGCCCCGCGATCCGTCCGTCGGGTGCGATCTATGGCGCACAGACTACGCCCGCAGACGTTCCCGGCGCGATTGCGCACACGTTCTACACGCTTGCGCGCTTGCCGAAGGACATTGAGACGTTCTACGAGGCGGATCCCTATCCGCACAACCGCTTCTTCGCTTCTGCGTCGCAGATGGGCTCGCTTATGGCGGGCGCGGCTTTTGCGGGCTCTCAAAATCTCCTGCTCTACTGCCTCCAGTATCTCGATGATCCGTTCGAGGACCGTGGCTACGCTGACGAGTTCAACCGCCTGAGGCCACGCCTTGAGGCGGTGCGGGATTTCAACCTCTCGCGCCGTACGACGCTGCGCGGTGTGCGCATCGTCTGGACGTCAGACGCAATGGCACTTACGCGCGGGCTTGGCGGCGGACGCGACGCGCAGCTTGCGGACGAGGCGTTTATCTTGGCAAAGTTCGGCCTTCCCTACACGATGCGCGGCAACGGGCCTGCGATCCTGGCGGGGAACATAGTCGAGTCGCTTACTGACGAGGAGCTTGGCAAGATTCTCTCGGGCGGCGTCCTCGTTGATGCGCCCGCCGCTGATTTGCTCGTGAAGCGCGGCTTTGGGCGAGACCTTGGGACGGACGTAAAGATTGCGGGAGGGCGGCTTCCGGTAATACGCGAGGAAATTCTTCCTGCGGCGGGTCTCAAGCGAAGAGGGCGCGACGTCAATGCGTTCTATATCTTCAGCGCGGGAACGGAAGGAACGGTTCACACCTTTGCTACGCTAACGCCGCACGAGGGCACCGAGGTGTGGAGCCGTTTCTCGGGTGTCGGCGGCAAGGAAGTTACGCCGTCGCTCACCGTTGCGCGAAACTCGCGCGGCGGATGTGCCGCGGTAATGGCGACTTCGCTTGTCGGCAACCGCTCGTCGGGGCTTCTCAACCTGAGAAAGCAGGAGCTGTGGCAGAACCTCTTTCGCAAGCTTGCGCCTAACGCGATACCAGTGATGGCGCTTGATGCGCCTGGGATCTGGACGCTTGCCAGCGTCTCCGAGGATGGGCGAGAGATGATGGTGATGGTAAACAACCTTTCGGGTGACATGCGCGAGAACATTTCTTTCTCCCTTGCCGATGAATGGGTAGGCGCGACCGTTTCGCGGCTTTGCGTCGATGGACGCGGTGAGAAGGGCGGAAAGGTTGCCGCTCTCTGGTCGCCTAAGTGCGTCTTCGGACAGATGCAGCCGGAGTTCTTTGTGTTCACGAAATGACAATGCCATGATGATAGCAAACATTCTGCTCGCCGCGGCCTGCGCCGTTGGCTCCGAGGTGCTTGAGCCGCCGACCGAGGTGGTTGTAGCGGCCGCCAATTCGCGTTCCTTCGAGAAGAAGGCGGCTGATTTCCTTTGCACGGGGACAAACGACGAGGCCACGATCAACGCGGCGATTGCACGGCTGAAGTTCGGCGGCACGGTGCGGCTCGCGGACGGCGACTACTTTCTCGACTCCTGCACGAACGAGGGCAATTCCGCGATACTCTTCGGCTACAACGACGGAATCACGCGCGTTGTGACGGTGAAGGGCACAACCGAGGGCAAGGTCTACGGTGCCTATCGCGGCGCGACGCTTCACGTCACGAAACGGGCGATGGATGCGATGGCGACGACTGGCGTCTACCGCGTCTTTTTCGGCGCTGGGAAGATCCCCGAAGGGCGCGGCGACACATATACATACACGCACGTCAACAACGTGAATTTCGTGAACTTCCGCATTCTCTTCCATGACGCCTCGAAACCGCTCGTCGGCATCGACGGGCGGCATTTCGGCTCGATGGAACTTGATCTCGTCGGCATCTACACCGAGCGCTACTTTCCCGATCGCTACGAGCACATTAAGCCGGCGACGCCCGCGAAGGGGTCGATTGGTGTCTATTCGCTCCCTGGGAGCAACGACGAGAGCGCCAGGAGCCGCTACAACGAGGTCAACGTGGGTGGGCTTCACACGGGCTTCGTCTTCAACGAGGTAGACCATCTCGTGATGACTGGCTGCATGGCCGCGCGCTGCGTCTACGGTTATTGGTTCGAGCGGGGCACCCCGAAGACGTTGACGATGATAAACTGCTGCGACGAGGGCAACGCGCATCTGCCGCGATTCCGCGGACGCGGGCATTTGACGGCGATCGACTTCAACGTAGAGCGCTTCAATGCGGACTACATCCCCGATGATCCCGATGGCGACAGCGAACGTGGTGCAGTCGAGGAACAGCCCGGCGGCTGGAGCGGCTATATCTCCTACACCTTGCAGGGAACGGCCTACGGCCTCGGCACCGGCAACTGGAAGCCCGGTCGCTTCTGGCGCGACGGTGACGGCAAGAACTTCAAGACCGTCGACCATAACGCCGCCAACGCCATTTCTGCACCTCGCTAACCCCTACCACAGTAGGGGTTGGCAGATTCCCACACAAGTGATAAAATATCACCAAATCTTGTGGAGGGTCTTTATGAATGTGTTCAGAAAACTCGCGTGTGGTTTCATTTGCCTTGCGGCGGTTGAGACTGTTGCCTTTGGCGCGGACGCCGGCAACTTCGTCTGGAACGGCGGCTTCGAGGAATCCTACATCTATTGGAAGAACTGGAGCGACAGCAGCAACCCGTATGGTCTGCGCTCGGCCGAATTTGGCGACATCAACGGGATCGAGGCGCGGCTCGAGCACTGGACGGGGACTGGCGGCATCGCCGACAAAGATGCGAGCACTGCGCCGAAGCCCAATGATGCATCGCTCTGTTCCGAAGAGCGCTACCTTACCATTTACAGGCTCCAATATGTCGAGCAGACGCTCGAATTGCCGGCGGCGGGGACGTATGAGGTCTCCTTCCGCCATTGCATGCGGTCTGGAAATTCCGGCCACAAGCTGCTGGTAAGCTTAATCGACGAGTTGGACACTAAGGTCTTTTCTCAGGAGGTCACGCCGGGGACTTCCGCCAACACGTACACAGGCACCGCCGCGATTGCCGCGGCCGGACGCTATCGGATGCGGTTTGAAGGCACGGTCGATGTCGCCACGCTGACATGCATCGACGATGTTTCCGTGGTGCTGAAAGACGCCGCGTCTCCCTTTGGCGCCGTTGATCTCAAACTTCCGCGCCACGACCGCGTGCTGGTCAAGGTGCGTCCGCTAGACTACGGCCAGGGCGACGACTTCACCCAGGTTGACTACCGCATCGCGAAGCATGGGCAGTCCTTCGTTCCCGACTGGACGGCCATCTCCGCCGGGCTCGCCAAGGAGACGGAGCTTGCCCACCTCGTCACCGGCCTTGAAATCGACACCGAATACGACCTGGAAGTGCGCTTCTCCGCCGCCGGGGAGAACTTCGTGGCGGCGAAGTCGTTCCGGACGACGAAGGAGCTGCTTGTGGACGGCGGCTTCGACGAACTCTCTGATTTCCTTTCCGTTTCGGCCAGTCTCTACAAGAGCGTCGCGGACTGCAATGACTGCCCGTGGTTTGGAACGGGCGAGGTCGCGAACCGCGCCAGGGCGTCAGGAGGGAACATCTCCCCCAGCACGACGTATGCGAAGGATCTGATTACGAGCAACGTCTACGCCTTTATCTGGAAGGACAAGGATCTGAAGCAGTCAATCACCGTGCCGGCAAACGGCTCCTACAAGGTTTCGTTCAAGTATGCGGCATCGCCGAACTACAGCCAGGATCATAGCACGGCGGTCGAGGTGGTGAGCGAAGGGGGCGTCACGAACACGCTTTTCGTCGAGTCCATCGAGAACGGAGATTATACTCTGCACCAGTGCGAGCGGGAGGTGACGCTGCCGGCCGGAAACATGACCTTCCAGCTGCGCGGCATTCCGCCGGACGGCATTGCCGTCGCGACGTGCTACGACGACATTTCGCTGCAGCTTGTCGAGGCCAACGGCAATCCGGCCTTGACATTCTCGGCGAGCGACGAGAGCGCTGACCGGGTGACGCTCAACCTCGACCTCTCGGCTCGCGGCGCGCCCGACGCAATCGTGGACATCGCAATTGCCTTTGCACCGACGAACCAGCCGCTTGGAGCATATTACGAGCCGATCCTGAGCGGTCTTAACGCGCTTGGAAATTACTCAACTACGATCGCCGGGCTGGACAGCGGCACGACCTACGCCTGCCGTCTGCGCGTGCGCAACAACCTTGGCGGCGAGATCTTTGTCGACGGAACATTTGCGGCCACGACCGGAGCGGGCTCTATAATTGGCAATGGCGGGTTTGAGGAAGGGTCGTCCATCGCATCTGGCAATGTCGGAGATCTTTACGATAACAATGGCGTGTGGCCTGCGACAACGACCGTTTGGAAAGTGAATGCCGACAAGTCTGTTTACAACAACGGCCTCTCGAAGCCGAACACGTTCTTTACCCCGAATGCGACCTTTACCCTTGGCAGGTACTCCGCGTTCATCTGGAAGGAGGGTTCGTTCGAGCAGGACATTGTAGTTCCGCGCACGGGCCGCTACCGGCTTGGATTCAGGTACGGCCTGGCCTCAAATTACAATCCGGGGATAAACATCAGCGCCGAAATCACCCAGAACGACGCGACGACCGTGATTTGGTCCGCCAACAACGTAACTGCGAAAACCACGCAGCTTGTCCCCGAAGAGACATTTGTCAACCTTGTGCGAGGGCCGGCGACCTTTGCGATCCGGCAGACGATCAATTCCACCGCGAGCACGGCGGGCTGCTATGACGACATCACTTTGGTGACGCAGGAAAGTGCATGGGTGAACGAGGTGATTGTCGCCTCCCAGAACCCGGCGGTGACCGGCGGGATGAAGCCCGCGCCGCAGGTGTATGCCGATCCCGCTGCTGGCTGGATGGCGACGTTCCGCGCGGAGCCGACGTGGACAGACCCCGAGAGCGGAGACCAGTACACCTGCACTGGCTGGAAGCTCTACCGCAACGGGGCGCTTGTTGACCAGAAGGCGTCGCTGGACTGCGCCTATGTCCATCCCGCAGGGGCGGACGACAGGATTGTCTGGGGCTGGAAGCCATGGACATCTGATGACAAGCTGCTTAGTAGCGCTGGATTAACGATTTTCGTGCGGTAACGTAGTGGCTCGTCCGGTCGCTGCCGAGACACTATGGGCTCTATCGTGTTCAAGTAGTCTCACGCAAGAGAACGCTTGACTTCGGCGCATATCCCGAGGCCATAGGCCAGTTGCTAAATAGCGCGGCAAAACTGCCGCGCATTTTTTGCTATAATACTCACATCTCGCGAGGCGGCATGCGCGACGCGGGGGCATAGTCCGAAAAATTGGAGTTGAGTTGATGAGTTCTGCATCAATAAATAAATGCGATACACAGCGTTGGAAGCAAGACGTGAGAGAATCTGTTTTGCTTTATAACGACTGGTTTGTTCGCTTTGCGCCTGCTGCATATAGGGGCGCACGTGCTTCTTCCATTGATAGCGTAGTAGAAGCTTTCGAGAAATCTGGATATTTTCGAGACATTTCGGTTGAGCTTTTGAAAGAGGCACCTCAAATATTGGCAATTCTTCGCATGGCTACAATGCCGCCTCTTGCACGAGATAGGCTGGCAGGCCTTTCAGATGTTCCAAACACTCTGATAAAGAAGCTTGAATCAGGCGAGATCCCTGCGAAGCATGTAAATTCGCTTGAGAAAATAATCAAAGTAATAAGGCAACTTTTAGACAAGGATTTGATGCCGTGGCTTGCAGGGAAAGGCAGACCTTCTCGCGACGATCTGACAATCGCAAAGGCCATTATTGGCGATCGTATTTGTGGTTCGATAGCCGATCCACACATTCGAAATGCGCAAGAGCGTCGCCAATTGGAGAAGATAGGCGATTTCTTGAGACGGCGGCTATATCGCTTCGTGAAGCCAAAAGACGTTAAGGACATCAGGTCAATGCAGCCGGGCACATTTTCCTATCATCTGAATGTGCCAGTAAAAGTTGGCAGCAGCGCAAAAGTCAATATTCCTGCAGATGTTGTCATCATGCGGAAGAATGCGCCAAAAGGCAGCTTGCCAATGTTCATCGAGTGCAAATCTGCCGGGGATTTTACGAATACAAACAAGCGGCGCAAGGAAGAAGCTGTCAAGATGGCGCAGTTAACGGATACGTATGGGAAAGGCGTAGAGTTCGTGCTTTTCCTTTGTGGATATTTCGATAGCGGCTATTTGGGCTATGAAGCTGCAGAGGGTATTGATTGGGTTTGGGAGCATCGCATTGAAGACTTGGAGAAAGCCGGTGTTTGACGAGACCGACATTGAATTGCGGCGAGACGAATTGCAGCATTTCCTTGATGCGCAGAAGTCGCATTCAGCGCGCAACGAAATGGGGCAATTCGCAACGCCATTTCCGTTGGCCTATGACATTATGCGTTTCGTTGCAGGATTGTTGCCAAATAGAAAAGTGTCGTTTCTTGAGCCGGCGTTTGGAACAGGAGTTTTTCTTTCCGCATTTATAAGGGCGATCGGGCGCGAACCAGCTAAAGCGCTTGGTTTTGAAATCGATCCCCATTATTGTTCGCCGGCAAAAAAGCATTGGTCTTGTACAAAGGCCGAGATCAAGTGTTCGGACTTCCTTCACCAGACGCCAGACCAACTTTTCGATCTCATAGCAACCAATCCTCCTTACACGCGCCATCATCACATTTCCTCGGAAGACAAAGTTTGGTTGCAAAAGGCCGTATTGTCCGAAACTGGAATCAAGATTTCTGGCTTGGCAGGGTTGTATTGCCATTTTCTCATGCTCTCTACAAAGTGGCTTGCCCCCGATGGGCTCTCTTGCTGGCTCATACCATGTGAATTCATGGATGTCAATTACGGGGTAGCGGTAAGGCGCTATCTCTCCGAGAACGTTGAGCTTATTCGAATACATCGTTTTAATCCCGAGGATCTTCAATTTGCCGACGCTCTTGTGAGCTCTTGCGTCGTCGTTTTCCGGAACCGTCGGCCATCGGAGAGACACCGTGTCGAGTTTTCCTCTGGTGGAAGCATCATTTCCCCAGGGCACATGCGGACGGTATCTATTGAGACGTTGAGACAAAACGGGAAATGGATTCCGCATTTTTCGAAGAGGCCGAAAGCTTTGCATGCTGGCGGCAAGACTCTTGGAGACTATTTCTTTGTCAAGCGCGGAATAGCGACGGGTGACAATGGCTTTTTCATCTTAGACGAAGAAAGTGCCTTGCGGCATAATATTCCCAGTCGCTTCCTTCGGCCGATTTTGCCAGGGCCACGTTATGTAAAAGTGGACAGGATAAAAAGCGACAACGGAATCCCAGATCTGGGACGAAAGATGTTCCTCTTTTCGTGCGATCTCCCCAAAGAGGATTTGCGCAAAGATTACCCGACTGTATGGCAGTATATCTGCGATGGCGAGGCGAGAGGCGTCAACGAAGGGTATATTTGTTCACGACGTACACCGTGGTATTCGTGCGAGAAACGTGACGCAGCCCCGATTGTAGTTCCGTATATGGGGCGAGGTGCAGATGGCGGGCGGCTTTTCCGATTCATCTTGAATGAGTCAGATGCGATCACGACCAATGGCTATTTGATGCTGTATCCAAAAATGGATTTTGCCGAAAAACTGAAAAACAGGACTGCCCTTGTGTCTGTTTGGAAAGCCCTTAACGGTATTCCTCCTGAAACGCTTGTTTCAAGCGGAAGGACGTATGGCGGAGGGCTTCATAAACTTGAGCCACGTGAGTTGATGCGCGCGCCGGCATGTGATGCGATCTCAGGTATTTGAGCGTGTAAAGAAATGACAATTGTGACCACCTACTTTGTTAGTGGTTGGTGAGGGCCAACCCCTACCGTGGTAGGGGTTGGCAGATTCCCACACAAGTGATAAAATACAATTCATGAGAATCGGCAAAAAGGTTTTGGTGGGTGCTGGCGTTGCCGCGTGTGTCTTGGGCTCTATGGCCAATGAAGGCGCACGACAGGATGTCAAGAGGGCGGCGTTTGAGCCGATGAACACAAACACGGTGACGCATGTCGGGCGCACGCTCGAATACTATCACCACGGCAGCGACCCAGCGTGGGGCGCAAAGAACCCGATGCAGGAAGACGATTTTGCCGTCATGCTGCCGAAGGGCGGCCCGCGCAAGAATGCGCCGCTGTACGTGGTGCTTCATTCGGCGGGTCACGCGCTGCAGAGCTGCCTCGACTGCCTTAAGACGCCGCACAACCACGACATCTACACGCCGCCGGAAGACTTCTACGCGCTCTATTTGGATTGCCGTGCCAATTCCAATACGGACTGGTGGTGGGGTCAGTCGGGCGCAGGGCTCGACGAGACGCCGGTAGAGAAGCGCATCGTTGCGACTGTGAAGTGGACGATCGAGAAATACTCAATCGACCCGAACCGCGTCTATCTCTCGGGCAACTCAATGGGCGGCTCTGGCACACTTGGAATCGGCCTTCGCCACGGAGACCTGTTCGCGGCGATCAAGGCGAACGTTCCGGCTGGCGTCATACACTGCTCGAACAGAATGGGGTTTGTCGGTGCTCCGACGAACGCGGCCGAGAGGGCTGCGTTCGACAAGGCGGTAGCCGCGATCCCCGACCCGCCCGTGCTCGTCGACTACTCCGCGCCTAACGACAAGTGGAGCAAGGGGCACGAGACATTTTATGCTGACCTTGCAAAGCGCCGCTACGCCGTGCTTGGGTTCTGGGGCAACTTCGGCCATGGGAACAAGGACCCCGAGATAGCGAAGTTCAACGACATCATCCACGACTTTGCGTGGACGAACATGGTGCGGAACGCGGCGTATCCAGTCTTTACCGGGGCGTCTTGCGACTCGAAGATCGACTTCGTGTTCGGCGTTGGCCCAACGCAGGCGCCTGGGCAAGTCAACGGATTCTTCCGCTGGAAAAACATCTCCGATTCGCCCGACGCCGTGGCGATCGAGCTTCGCCTTGTGACGGCAGATGAACTCAAGTCGAAGTTCTTCACGCCTCCGGCGACAGCCGAGGCCGACGTGGCGATCCGCCGCCTCCAGAAATTTGCCGTAAGACCCGGTGAAAAGGTGCGGTGGACTTTCGGAACGCAGAAGGGCGAGGCGACCATTGGTGCGGACGGGCTGCTCGCAGTCGGGAAGCTCGTGATTTCCGCCGAACCTGCTGTGCTTACTGTGATAAGGAAATGAAAATGAATACAAAGACAACATCTGCAGCTCTGGCGATTCTCGTCGGGATAGCGCAAATCGCGGCCCTGGCGGGTCATGCGGAGACCTACGAGCCAAAGTGGGAGTCGCTCGACAAGCGTCCAGTTCCCTCCTGGTGGACGGAGGCGAAGTTCGGCATCTTCATCCACTGGGGGCCGTATGCGGTGCCTGCGTTCGGCAACGTCTCGAAGGACGGCAAGTTTGCGTGGGATTGCTACTCCGAGTGGTATCAGGGCTTTATGCTCAAGGGCAAGAAGCCGTATCTTGAACACCACGAGAAATTCTACCACAACGCGCCTTACGGCAACTTCGCAGCGCAATTCAAGGCGGAACACTACAATCCCGCCGAGTGGGCGGAACTCTTCAAAAAGGCGGGCGCGAAATACGTCGTCCTTACTTCGAAGCACCACGACGGCTATGCGCTGTGGCCGAGCCCTGAATCTCCCTACTACAACGCCGTCGCCGTCGGTTCTGGCCGCGACCTCGCGGGCGAGTTCTGCAAGGCGATGCGCGATGCCGGGCTAAAGCGCGGCTTCTACTTCTCGATGCTCGAATACGCGAACCCGCTCTATCCCGGAATCCGCGACGGCAAGCCCTCGCCGTCAGCGCTCACGCCTGAGGAGTGGAACCGCCGCGTCAATCTGCCGCAGCTCAAGGAACTCGCAGACAACTACGAGGCGGACATCATCTGGCCCGACGGCGAGTGGGACTATCCGTCGGAACGCCACTGCTCGACCGAGTATCTCGCCTGGCTCTACAACGAGTCGAAGGTGAAGGACACCGTCGTCGTCAACGACCGCTGGGGCAAGGAGTGCCGCGGTCACCACGGCGGCCACTACACGACCGAGTATGCGCTCGAGGGCGGCGACACGTCTGGCGACAGCGTGACGCATCCGTGGGAGGAGTGCCGTGGCATCGGCAACTCCTTCGGCTACAGCCGCTTCGAGACGCCGAAGGACTATATGTCGCGCGAGCGCTGCGTCGAGACGCTCGTGGCGTGCGTGTCGCGCGGCGGCAACCTCCTGCTGAACGTCGGGCCGACTTCCGACGGACGCATCCCAGAGATCATGCAGGACCGTCTTCTCGCGATCGGCCGCTGGCTCGATGTCAACGGCGAGGCGATCTATGCGACGACTCGCTGGGCGGCGGCGCCAAAGGACTTCGCGAAGAAGAAGATATACTTCACCAAGAAGGGCGATGTCATTTACATGACCGTCTTCGCCAAGGACATCGACGAAGTCAAGATACCGGAGCTCAAGGACGCCAAGGGCGTCTCGATGCTCGGCTCTGCGACGAAGGTAGACTGGTCGGCAAAGGACGGCGCGCTTGAGGTCAAGTTCCCGAAGTTCATGCCGGGCGCCGCGCCGGTCGAGTTCGCGCCAGTGTTCAAGATATCGCTCTGATCGCCGTAGGCGGACCCTTCCGAGGGGGTATATCCCCATTTGATCCACAGTATGAGTGGTGAGATAGCCCAGAAACTGACGATGCGCCGCGTTGTCGTAGCGTTTCTGCCGCTATTGGCGCTGATCGGCATGATCGTTGTCGGTGTTGCCGTGTTCGGTCGCGACGTCGGCGACGGAGCAAGCCAGGTGTCGCTGATTTTCGCAACGGCCCTTGCGGCTTTTTTGGCTAAAGTGGTGTGCAAGGTGCCGTGGTCTGCGCTTGAGCAGGGCATTGCGTCGTCAATTTCCAAGGCCGGCGTCTCGATAATGATCCTGTTGCTGATAGGAATGCTTTCCGGGGCGTGGATGATCGGCGGAGTCGTGCCTACGCTGATATGCTACGGCGTGAAGATCATGAGCCCGCACCTTTTCCTCGCAAGCGCGTGCGTCATCTGCGCCGTCGTGTCTCTGATGACTGGCTCGTCTTGGACGACCGTGGCGACAATAGGCGTTGCGTTGCTTGGAATCGGCACCGTACTTGGCGTGCCTGCTCCATGGAGCGCGGGCGCGATAATTTCAGGCGCATATTTTGGCGACAAACTGTCCCCTTTGAGCGACACCACGATTCTTGCGAGTTCCGCCACCGGCACCGACCTGTTCGTCCACATCAGGTATATGCTTTTCACCACGATACCGTCGATGTTGCTGACGCTGACCATATTTCTTGTCGCGGGCTTCTTTCTCGTCGATGTCGCGGCCGTTGACGCTCAGGAGTTCTCGAACGCGCTTTTGTGTGCATTCCACGTTACGCCGTGGACACTGCTCGTACCGCTTTTAACAGGCGTGCTAATCGCCTTGCGCCTTCCGTCGCTGGCGGTGCTGTTCTTCTCGGCCCTGATTGGCGGAGTCTCGGCAGTCGTGCTGCAGGGCGACGTTCTCTTGTCCGTGGTGGGAGAGGATCTGCCGTCTGTCACGGGGTACTACAAGGCGCTTATGACCACGTTCTTCGCGCCTACGCACGTTGCCACGGGCAGCGAGGTAATCGACCGGCTGGTATCCACGCGCGGCATGTCTGGTATGCTCACGACAGTTTGGCTGATCCTCTGCGCTGTGTCGTTCGGCGGCGTGATGTATGCCGGCGGTATGCTGCGGACGATAGCCGACGTAGCCCTTGCGTGTGTCCGCGGGCTTGCAGGCCTGGTGGGGGCTACGGCCATTACGGGAGCGATGATGAATGTTGCGACCGGCGACCAGTATATCTCCATCCTCATCACTGCGGATATGTTTCGCGACGCATATCGCAGGAGAGGGGCGGAGTCCAGACTGCTGTCGCGCACCATCGAGGACTCCTGCACGGTAACTTCCGTGCTTGTGCCGTGGAATACGTGCGCCATGGCGCAGTCGACTTCCCTCGGAATTCCGACTGTCGCGTATTTGCCGTTCTGCTTCTTCAATCTTATCAGCCCGTTTATGAGCGTTGTTGTGGCGGCGATCATCAGCAGGCGGCTTGCCCGACAAAATAACCGCCCCTTGGCGGGGACAGACCCCACGAAACGCTGATTTTTCAGGCCATTTGCGGTTGCGGCCCCATCGCAAGCATGGAAAAGGGAGTGAGGAGCGGTAAATTGGGTCGGGGCGTCGCGGCGAAAGCTACTTGAGCATTTCCGCAGGGGCGCCGTCGCGCTTCATGACGTAGCGCCAGGCGTTGTCGCGGATGTCGTCCATGCCTTCGCGCAGGTGTCCGCACTTCAAGGGCGTGAACTTGACGAGATGGGTGGCGTGACCGGGAACTGCCCGTTCGTACTTGCCGAGGAAAGTTCCGATGTCGGCCTGGCGCCAGACGTCGCGGACGCGCCACTTGCACTCCATGCCGAGGGCGTCCATGTCCATGACGATCGTCTGCTCGCGCGGCGACATGTTGTAGAGACCCGCCGCGATTGAGCCGTCGCAAAGCGGACGCGCCCAGATCTCCCAGTTGTCGCCGGCGGCCACGCAGCCCGCGCCGAGACCGAGTGGATCCTGGTCGATTTCGAGCACCTCGTCGTTGGTGAGGAGCGAGATCGTGAACTCGTCGAGCTTCGTAAGGTCGCAGCCGATCATGAGAGGAGAGGCGATGAGCGCCCAGAGGGAAATGTGGGTGTACTGTTCGTTAGGGGCGAGACGAGAGCCCTTGAAGTCGTTGAAGCGGACGGGCCCAACGCAGAGCATGTCGGGGTCGTTGTACGAGCCGGGGCGGGAATAGGGGAAGAGGGGCTTCTGGCATTCGATCGCCTCGGCGACGCTTTCCCAGATGTCGAAGACGTCGCCAGTCGTGCGCCAGCTGTGGCCGTGCACGAGGTTCCCCCAAAGACCCGGCGTCTCAACGCCGTATTCGCAAAGCGAGAAGACGATGTCGCGCTTCTGGTGCGCGAGCGCGCGACCCATGAGCCAGTAGGGAGGCATCGTCTTCCAGACGCCATTGCCGAACTGCTTTCGCGAATAGGAGCACCAGTCGTACTTTAGGAAGTCGAAGCCCCAGTCTGCGAATGTCTTTGCGTCTTGCGCCTCGTGGCCGAAGCTGCCGGTATGTCGCGCGCAGGTCCAAGGCCCTGGCGAGGAATAGATGCCGGCCTTGAGGCCAAGGGCATGGATGCGGTCGGTCATCGCCTTCATGTCGGGGAAGCGGCGGTTGGTGGCAATGGTGCCGTCGGCGTGCCGGGCGGGGCCTATGAAGTCGTCCTGCTTGCACGGGAGGTCGGATTCGGTGCAGTAGTTCTGCCAGCAGTCGTCGATATTGATGTAGCTCCAGCCGTGGTCGGCGAGCCCGCTTGCGACTAGTGCCTCTGCCGCTGCGACGACGTTCGAGGCGGTGACCTGGTTGCCGAAGGCGTTCCAGGAGTTCCAGCCGAGAGCTGGGGTGAGGCAGATCTTGTCGCCCACCTTTAGCGTGAGCGTGCGCTCGGCCGAACCCTTAGCGTTCTTTGCCGTGAAGACGATCTCGTAGTCGCCGCGCTTGGCAACAGATCCTGAGAGCACCTGCGTCGCAGGGTCGAACTTCAGTCCTTCTGGAAGGTTGCGTGCCGAAAGTTCCATCGGACGCTCGCCTGTCACGGGCAGGCGGTAGATGACTGGGTTGCCAGGCCTTGCGCCAAAGACCGACGCGCCGTTTATGCGTGGTTCGGGCCCGCTTTTCGGAGTGAGGATGCCGAGCTGATTTGGCGAGATGGAACGCACGTCTCCAGGAGGAAACTTGCCGTCCTCATAGGAGATGCCGATGTTGAACCAGTCGCCGTGGTCGCCTTCGATGCCGTCGCCGCCGTCAAGCACCTTGAGCGTGAGTTTCTTCGCGCCCCTGAGGTCGACCGAGAAGTGCTTTGGGCTTGCAAAGCGGTGGATGGGACCCGAGTCGGCTACGACCTTGCCGTCAAGGAGTATCTGGAACTGCACGGCTCCATCGAGCCCCTTGTCGTCCACGGCATAGTCGGCGTCGAAACGTAGCGCGCCTTCTCCGAGATCGAGGGTTATATAGGAGTTGGCGTGCATGCCGAGACTTGTCTTGTGCCCGCCCCACATCAACCTGCCGCCGATGACCATGCTGCTGCCGTCGAACTTCGCGCCGACCCGCACCTGGCCGCGATCGCTCGCCGTGTCGGAAAGGTCGAACTGCGTGAGGATGATCTTTTCGTCTGCGCTGGCTATCGAAATCGCCGCGGCAAATGCGGCAAGGGTCAGTATCTTTGTTTTCATTGTGATTCCTTGGATTCCTTGAGATGTGTTGAGAATATTGTACCAAAATTGCCGCGAAACCATAACCCCTACTTCGGTAGGGGTGGTGGAAAAATGCGCGCTGTAGTTCGTGAGGCGGTGGAACCTGGTGGTGCGCACCTAAACTGTATATGCAGAATAGGTGAGGATTTTCCTTTGCGACGTAATCCTCACCTAAATTGCAAATGCAAAATAGGTGAGGATTTATCATTGACGGTTGGACCTATGGTTTGGTATACTTTGATGCATGAAAAGCAGAGGTGGAGATTTCTTCGGCCGCGATGCCGAATTGGGCGAGCTTGAAGGCCTGTGGGGAAAGCGGGTGGCGTCACTTGTGACGTGCAGAGGACGGCGCAGAATCGGCAAGTCCACGCTTGTCGAAGAGTTTGCCAGGCGTTCCGGCGCAAGGTTCATAAAGCTCGAGGGTTTGCGTCCAAAGAAAGGGATGACGGAGCGCGACCAGTTGGAGTTCTTCGCCGCAAAACTTTCGGCGCAGACCGGATGTGACAAGACTCCGCCCTCGGACTGGTATTCTGCATTCGTACGTCTTGACCGCGAACTTGGCGGTAGAGACCGCAAGGTGGTTCTGTTGGACGAGATTTCGTGGATGGCCCAGTTTTCGCTCACGTTTCCGGAGATACTGAAAAACGCGTGGGACGATCTCTTCAAGAAACATGCCAATCTTGTGCTTGTGCTTTGCGGAAGCGTCTCAAGCTGGATTCGCGACGAAATAGTGGAAAGCAGGGCGTATGTCGGCAGACGCTCCCTCGACATCGTGGTTGGAGAACTTCCGCCGTCGGAATGCCTGAAGTTCTGGGGAAAGAGGGCTTCCAGGATCGCGCCTCGAGAAATCATTGACGTGCTTTCCGTCACTGGTGGCGTTCCCAGGTATCTGGAGGACGTCAACCCTTCGCTTTCTGCCCTCGAAAACATCAAGCGGCTTTGCTTTACGCCCAAAAGCGTCTTGCGCGAGGATTTCGACGACATGTTCAATGACGTCATAACCGAACAGCCCAAGTTCTCTGCTCGCGTGCTGCGCACTTTCGTGGATGGGGCGCGGACGGCTACAGAGGTTGCTGACGCGCTTGGGATAACGAAGGGGGGCGACGTTACGGCGGCAATCGGAAATCTTGTCGAAGCTGGATTTCTGGCCGAGGCGGGACAGATCAATCCTGAGACAGGGTGCGAACTGAGGGAAAAAAGGTTCCGCATCCGGGACAACTACGCAAGGTTCTATCTCAAGTGCATAGAGCCGCACAAGCGCATTATCGACGACGGCGCGTTTGAGGTTGCGTCGCTTGACGAACTGGAGGGCTATGATTCCATAATGGGGCTTGCGTTCGAGAATCTTGTAGTGAATAACTATCGGCTGTTGCTGCCGCTTCTCCATCTCGATGGGGTTGTTATTACCTCGGCGGGGCCATATCTGAGGCGAGGCACGAAAGGCCCCAGAGGACGAAAGGGTTGCCAAGTTGATTTGCTGTTGCAGACTCGCCGGACGGTTTGCGTCGTCGAAGTAAAGCGAATGAAAGAGATTTCGCGTGAGATCATAGCCGACGTTGACAGAAAGGTGTGTGCCATTAAGAGGAGAGAAGGTGTTTCCATTCGCACCGCACTTGTCTATGACGGGCATCTTGCACCAATAGCCAAGGCCGATGGGTATTTTGATGCAATTGTTCCATTCTCCAAACTGCTCGGTTTGGAGTGACATGGTATAATCAACTACAATTGAAAATTTGACGGAGTTTAACAGATGAACGTCAAGAAAACTGTTTTTGTGCTTGCAGCTATCGTGGGGCTTGCGCAGGGTCTCGCGGAGCCAAAGTGCGATCTGCGCGGCGGCGCGGCGGAAGGTGCCGATGCCGCTATCTGTAACGGCCGTGTGAATGGCGTGCGTATCGAGACGCTTTCGGACGGGTGGACGTTTCGGCTCGAAGGCGAGACAGCCGAACGGTCTGTGCGCGTGCCGCACGACTGGGGCATAGAGAGCGGCTTCCTAAAGGCGGGCGCATGCCCAGCGCAGGGCGATTTGCCATTTGTAGGAAAGGGATTCTACCGCCGTGCGTTCGACGGTTTCACGCCGCCACCTGGTGGTCGCACGTATCTAACCTTGGACGGCGTGCAGTGCCGCAGCGTCGTAAAGCTCAACGGCAAGACTGTCGGTGGGCGACCCTTCGGCTATGCGAGCGAGACAATCGACGTGACGGACGCACTCAAGGACAGCGGGAATGTCCTTGAAGTCGAGGCCGAGAACGTTCCGGCGTCCTCGCGGTGGTACCCTGGCTCTGGCATATTCCGCGACGTCACGGTGCGCGTCTGCCCGCCAGACCACGTCAAGCCGAACACGCTCTTCGTCCGCACGATTGAGGCAAATGAAAAGTCCGCACGGGTCGCGGTGTCGTTCGAGTGGCGCGGTGGAGTGTCGAATTTCGTTTTTTCGGTGGAGAACCCGCGTCTATGGTCGCCGGAGAGCCCGGCGCTATATGACCTCGAACTATTCGGAGAGAAATTCCGCTACGGCATACGTACTGCTGTCTTCGATCCGCAGAAGGGGTTCTTCCTGAATGGCGTACACCGCCAGATGAAGGGCGTTTGCCTGCACCACGACCTCGGGCCGATAGGCGCGGCCTTTGACCGCGACTTCGCGCGTCGCCAGCTTGCGCTTTTGAAGGAGATGGGCTGCGATGCGATACGCACTTCGCACAATCCGCCGGCTGCCGCGCTTCTCGATCTCTGCGATGAGATGGGGCTTATGGTGATGGACGAGGCGTTTGACATGTGGGAGGAGTGGAAGGGCGACTATTCCGTTTTCTGGAAGGACTGGCACGCGCGCGACCTCGCGGAGTTCGTTCGCCGCGACCGCAGCCATCCGTCGGTCGTGATGTGGTCGATCGGCAACGAGCTTGTCGAACACAACGACAAGACCCCCGAACGCCCGATCCGCATCGCGATCGAGCTAAACTCGATCATCAAGGCGAACGACCTTACGCGCCCAGTCACCTTCGGCAGCTGGAAGTCTGCGCCGATGTGGAACGGTTGCCAGAACACTGTTGACGCCTTTGGCGCAAATTACTTGCCGTTCAAATACGCCGAGTTTTCGAAGCGCAACCCGAAAGTCGGGCTTGTCGCGACCGAGACGAGTTCGTGCGTCTCAAGCCGCGGCGAATACTTCTTCCCCGTCGTCGCCTCTCCGATAACGGGCGAGGGCGACCTTAAGAGGCGGCGTGACGAGGGGCGCGATAACATGGTTCGCGGCGGGCAGATGAGCGGCTACGACCTCTGGGGGCCACATCCGAACGACTATCCGCCGGATGTGGAGTTCGAGTATCAGGAGCGGAACCCGCAGGTCTACGGCGAGTTCGTGTGGACGGGCTTCGACTATCTTGGCGAGCCAGACCCATGCTCCAAGTCCGGCGGGCGCAGTTCGTACTTCGGCATTTTCGACCTTGCGGGGATTCCAAAGGATCGCTACTGGCTATACAAGTCGCATTGGCGTCCTGACGAGCCGACGGCGCACATACTGCCTCATTGGACGTGGCCTGGGCGAGAGGGAGAAGTTACGCCCGTCCATGTCTACACGAGCGGCGACGAGGCGGAGCTTTTCGTCAACGGCGTTTCGCAGGGACGCAAGCGTCGCGGCAAATACGAATACCGTCTTGTTTGGAATGACGTGCGATACGAGCCGGGCGAGGTTCGCGTAAAGACTTGGCGCAACGGCAAGGAGTGGGCGGAAGATGTCGTGAAGACGGCGCTTGAGCCAGTGCGAGTCGAGCGGAGCGAAAGGCGTTTTGGGCGCATTACGTTCGTGACGTTTGCGCTGAAGGACAAGAACGGCACTGTTTGCCCCAACGCCGACCAAGTGCTTGCGTTCGAGACGCGTCCCGGCACGCGCCTTGTCTCGCTCTGCAATGGCGACGCGACGAGCCGCGAGGATTTACGCAGGAGTGGCGCCCGAAGGAACGCTGGTGCGGTTTTAATCTGCTGGGGATGTTCTGCCAGACGAAGATGGCGGAGGGCGACAAGCGCATCTTCGGCTACTTCCCCGAAGATCGCTTCCAGTGGATGCAGGAGTGGGGCTTCAACTTTGCGCGCCTGCCGCTTGACTATCGGTTCTTCGTCGAGAAGGACGACTGGATGAAGCCAGTTGAATCGCAACTTGAGAAGTTGGACGATGCGGTGCGCTATGGAAAGAAGTACGGCATTCATGTCCAGATCAACTTCCACCGCGCCCCCGGCTATTGTTGCAACGCGCCAAAGGAGCCGAAGTCGCTTCTCCACGATCCCGAGCCGCTTGCCGCTTTTACGAACCTGTGGGCAGTCCTTGCGCGGCGCTATCGCGGCATCCCAAACGAGGAGTTGTCGTTCGACCTCGTGAACGAGCCGGCGCCCGTCGCGGCATACGGCGCAACCGGTGCGACGCCGTCTAACTATGCCGCCGTCGCGCGTATGGCGATTGCGGCGATCCGCGCCGTCGACCAGAGCCGCTTTGTGATGTCCGACGGTTGGCGCTGGGGCAAGGAGCCGGTGATGGAGCTCCATCCCTTCGGCCCCGCGACCGGCGAGTCGATCCACTGCTACGAGCCGCAGTTGCTCACGCACTACAAGGTCGGCAATCCGAACGAGAAGAGGCCGTGCCCGCCCTGGCCCCTCGAGGGCTGGACGAACGGCGTTGAGTGGCTGGAGCGATATGTCGTCAAGCTGTGGCAGCCGGCCATCGACGATGGTACTTTCATCCACGCGGGTGAACTTGGCTGTCATCAGGGCAATGTGCCGCACGCGACCTATCTCGCCTGGCTGGAGGACACGCTCAGAATGTGCGATCGCCACGGTTGGGGCTGGGCGCTCTGGAACCTTGACGGCACGTTTGGCATTCTCGACACGCCGCGCACCGACTGCGAGTTCGAGGACTTCCACGGCCACAAGCTCGACCGCAAGGCGCTCGACATCCTGCGCAAACACCGCTGACCGCTTGTCTGATTTATGTTGCGAGGTTGCTCAATGAAGTTAATGTTGATATTTGCGCTGGCCGCCTGTGCGGCGTTTGCGGGAGCGGCGGAACCGCCGCGGGGGAAGGGTGGCTTCGACGTGCGCGACTACGGCGCGAAAGGCGACGGCAAGACCTTCGACACCGCCGCAGTCCAGCGCGCAATCGACGAATGCTCGCAGTCTGGCGGCGGGCGCGTCGTGGTTTCCGGCGGCACTTTTCTGGTCAAGCCGTTTCGCCTGCGCAGCGGTGTCGAGTTGCATATTGCCGCGGATGGAAGGATCCTCGGCTCGGGCGACTGGCGCGACTATCCCAACCGCGGGGACATGAAGCACGTCATCTCCGCCAATCTGCCGCGTGCGCGCGACGCGGCGCTGATTTGGGCGGACGAGGCAGATCGCATCTCGATCACAGGCACCGGCGCGATTGACGGTAACGGCACCTGTTTCGTCAAGCCGGTCGAGGGCGCAGCGGGAAAGAAGTGGAAGTTCGAGCGGATCGGCGGCTTCGACCAGTCCCCGCCCCGCGTCGTATTCTTTGCCGGCTGCCGCGACGTGACGGTGAAGGACGTCCTGCTCGTCAACCAGCCCGCCGGCTGGGGCTATTGGGTGCACGACTGCGACCGCGTCGTATTCGACCGCTGCCGCATCCGTTCCGACGTCACCTATCCGAACAACGACGGCATCCACATCAACGCCTGCCGCGACGTCTCGATTTCCAACTGCGAGATCGAGGCGGGAGACGACGCGATTGTCGTGAGGTGCAACACCAGGTCGCTGCGCGAGCGCAAGCCGTGCGAGCGGGTGACGGTGAGGAACTGCGATTTGAGGAGCTACGCTAACTGCATCCGCATCGGCTGGTGCCGCGAGGGGACGATCCGCGACTGCTCGTTTTCCGACATCGTTTGCCACGACTCGACTGTCGGCGTCAACATCTGGTTCGTGCCCAAGTTCTGGAATCCGGCGGGCGACTACGGTGTCGAGAAGACCGGGATCGAGCGGATTTCCTTTGCCAACGTCTCCATGGAGCGCATGCACACCACGCCCCTCGCGGTTCGGGTGTTCGAGGGCGCCGAGGGTGACATCGACTTTTGCCGCGACATCTCCTTTTCGAACGTGGTTGCGCACGCATACGGGATGCCGTATTTCCGCGGAACCGTGGAGCGTCCGTTTGAGAACTTCAGCTTTGTCGGCTGCCGCTTCGAGCGCGATTCCGCCGCCGTCGGGCCGTGGCAGGGGGCTGACAAGGAGCCGCCGCAGGAACTCGAGATGCGCAACTGCCACGGCTTCAAGTTCGATCGCTGCTCGTTCGACGGCGTGTTTGAGCCCTCAGCGCAATAACGGAAAGCGCATGCAACCGCTGGAAATAGTCGTTACCTGCTCGACCGCCCAGAAGGCGCGCCGCGACAAGCTCGCCGGCATCTGCCGCGCCGCCCGCAGACTCGGCTGGCGGCTGCACGTCGTCGATCGCCACCCGTTCTCGCCTTCGCTCGACGATGTCCTCGCCCAGGTCGTCCCCGATGGGTTGATCCTCGAGAACGACGACGCGACGGCCGGCGGCATCGCCTACTTCCGCCGCCGCTTCCCCGGAGTGCCGCGGGTGTTCATAGACGCCTCGCCGAAGGTCGCCCGCGGCGGCAACGTCCTGCTCGACGCGGTGTCGGTGGCGGACTGCGCGGCGGATCACCTCGCCTCCCTTGGTGTTTCTTCTTTTGCGTATGTCGGCGTCTCGGGGCGGCCTTTCTGGGACGCCCAGCGCGAGACCTCCTTTGTCGCGGCCATGCGCAGGCGCGGCGCGGCGGTGCCGGTCTTCCGTCCCGGCCCCGGCGCCAGGCGCGGCTCCGCGGCGCTGCGCCGGTTCCTGCTCGCCCTGCCCCGGCCGTGCGCCGTCTTCGCCGCCTTCGACGCTGTCGCGAAGGAAGTGGTGGACGCCTGCGCCGCCGCCGGTCTCAGGGTTCCCGACGACGTCGCCGTGCTCGGCTGCGACGACGACGCCTTCATCTGCGAGAACTCGTATCCGACGATATCAAGCATCCTGCCCGACTGGCAGCGCTGCGGCGAGCTGGCCGTCGAGCGGCTGCTGCGGCGCATCGAGGGCGGCGGCGAGGGCGCCGCGACGAAGTACGGGGTCGTCTGCGTGTCGGTGCGCGAGTCGACGCGGCTTCTGAGCGCGCGCAGTGCCGTGGTGAAGCGGGCGCTCGCGTTCATCGCGGAGAACGTCACCTCCGGCATCTCCGCCTCGGGCGTGGCGCTGGCGCTGGACATTCCCCTGCGGACGCTCGAATACCGCTTCCGCCGCGAGCTCGGCAGGACGGTCTCCGCTGAAATCCAGGAACGCCGGCTCGGGGCGGTCGAGCGGATGCTCGCCGACCGCAATGTCCGCATCGAGTCCATCGCGCAGATGTGCGGCTACCGCTCGGACATCGCGCTCAAGGTCGTCTTCCGCCGCCATTTCGGCTGCTCGATGAGGGAATGGCGGAGAAGCCCCGGGGGTGGCATTCAAGGCTCGAGAAGATAGGGGCCTGCATAGCGGGGAAATGGTATAATAATGGCAAAATGAAAACATAGAAGCCTAGGGCTCTTGAAACCGCTTTGCGGAAAAGTATATATTTATCTTGCGGTAAAATATCTCTATTCCTCCGCCGATTGTGCTATAATCCCGCCTAGAAAGCCAAGGAAGGATATCCATGAAAAAAAGCGCAATCTTTGCCGCCGCGGCGGCCATGTTTCTGACG
Source organism: uncultured bacterium (assembly GCA_902761275.1). Taxonomy (GTDB): domain Bacteria; phylum Verrucomicrobiota; class Kiritimatiellia; order RFP12; family UBA1067; genus UBA1067. The sequence continues at coordinate 26,738 of CACWJS010000039.1, forward strand.
ACCTTCGCCGCGGCGCTGCCGCCGGAATGGACGGCGCCGACGAACGGCGTCCTGCTCCTCACCTTCGACGACCAGAACTACGACAACTGGCTCGCGGCGACCAACCTCTTTGCCCGCTACGGCGCGCGCGCGACGTTCTGCCCCTATGGTTCACTTGGCTCTACAGAGCTTGCCAAGATGCTCGCGCTTAAAAAGCAGGGGCACACGATCGGCGCCCACACCGTCGGCCACGTGAACACCGACGGCGTGACCGACCCCGCGGCATGGGTGGCGGCGCAGGTGGCGCCGCAGGTCGATGCATACGCCTCCGTCGGCCATACCGTCCGCACGCTCGCCTACCCCAACAACAAGCACACGGACGCAATCGACGCGTACATCTTGGCGAACACGCCGATCCAGCGGTTCCGCGCGGCCGACATCGCCAACAACAAGCAATTCGCCGCTCAGTCCAGCAATGACCTTGCGCATGACGACGCATGCTTCACGCCGGTTTCCGAGATTGGCTCGCTGCGCGTCGTGAACGCCATTGGCTGTGCGGCATACTATAACACCGACACCAACAATCTCGTCGCCGGCATCCGCCGCGCGGCGGCGAACAACGAAGTGCTGGCGGTCTTCTCGCACGACATCCAGGCAAACCCAAGCAACATAGGCATGCCGACCGCGTGGCTCGAGACGATTCTCGCGGAGGCAAGCAGTCTTGGCATGCGCATCTGCGGTATGGACGAGTATCCACTCGACGAGTCGTCGGCAGATCCAGAGCCAGCGTCAGAGCCGTCGCCGCAGTCGGCGGTCACGGGTCAAGATGCCTACTTCAACGAGCTGCCCGCCGGCTACACCCGGCTTGAATACGTGCAGTCGTCCGGCTCGCAGTATGTCAACACCGGTGTTTCCTCGGGCACGAACATTACCGCCGAAATCTGCTGGAAGTCGCTGATGAATGCTCAAACCGAATCCAAGTTCGTCTTCGGGACGCGGAAAGCATGGCAGCAGAGCATGCTCTTTGTTTCTCACCAATGCAGGAATGACGGTGTTTCGGATAGCGGCATCAGGTATGCCTGGGGCGCGAATGCGTACAGCACGCAGACCTTTCCCTCCGACTTTGCCTCGCAACGGCTGTCCGCCTCGGAGGCAATGATGGGAACGAATCGGGTGTGGACGCCGTATTCGGCGACTTTTGCCAACACCTATCCGATGTATGTTTTCACCATCAACAATGCCGGGTCTCCTTCCACCGCCTACGCGTCCATGCAGCTCAAGTGGCTGCGAATTTGCGACAACGGCGAAGAGGTGCGCATGTTCGTTCCCGTGCGACGCAATTCCGATTCCGTCGCGGGGCTCTACGATCAGGTGAACAGCAACTTCTATCCTTCGGCGAGCTCGACCGCGCTGGTTGCAGGCCCGGTCGCTGCGGCTGCGCCCAAGCCGCTCACAACGACTGTGTCTGATGTCGAAGGAGGCGCCAGCCTTGTCGCCACGCTCAATGAGTCTCCGTACACCGCTTTCGCGACCGGCGACCTCTACTTGAGCGTTGCGGCCGGAGGAGGGGAGTTCCCGGCGGGAAAGAAGGTCGCGTCCGGCATCGGCGCGGGATATGTCTTCTCGACCAACATTACCGGACTTGCCGCCAGTGAATCGTATTCAGCGCGCGTCACCTTCGTTTTTTCCGGCGACTATCCGGCAACTTCGATCGATGTCGTGCTAACTGACACGTCCACCATTTACGTGACGAACGGCGCGGTGCAGGTCGTGGATCAGGACCTGCAGACTGGCCCGAGGCGTGCCTGGGACTTCGGCAGCGGCGCGACGCCGGTGATTGATGTGGCGGAAGGGAAGACGCTGACCATCAAGGGGCCGATTCGCGGATCGTCGGGCTTTTTGAAGCGCGGACTCGGCACGCTTGTCCTTGCGGGTTCCGGGGCGGAGTTCTCAGGCAATTGCGAAGTCTGTTCCGGCAAGGTGGTGCTCGAAGGGGCGGCCACGTATCTCAAGCGCCGTTGTTTCAGGGTCAGGGACTCGCTTGCGCTGCCGTCCGGATACGCTATGCTCGACTACATCGGGCTCGATGGCGGTGGCACCGATTCCTATGTCGACACCGGATTCACCCCGACGACGCTGACGTTCGGATTCCTGTTTGACTACTACATAGGCGAATCGTATGCCGCCAACAGCGGCCATCGCGTGATGGGCTCGGCTTCGCGCGCCAACAACAAATGGGATGGAGTCCAAACGGGGAACTACTCGGGCTCCAGCGCTGAACGCGGACAGATGTGCTTCGGAACGACTACCGAAGCGATTTCCGCAACCGGCGGACAGGAGGCATTCACCCGCATGAGGATTTCGCTCTTCAACTGCGATGCGGAGTTGAGCCGCGGCTGGCGCCACAGTTTCACCGTGAACTCAACGCCGTCCTTCTATGGTTCGGTTTACATCGGAACAATCCATACGCAGTCGCTGTCGGCCGGTTCGCCAATGCGCATCTACCGCTACAAGATTTTCGAGGGGACGACGCTCCTTCACGACTTCGTTCCGGTGTGTGATTCTAATGACACGCTTGGGCTTTACGACACCTACGGCAACCTCGGCTTTCGTCCGGTGGCGAACGCTGCACGCGCTGCTTCCGGTGGCGTCTACAGCGGCTCGGACTCGGAGTGGATCGAGGTCGACGTCGACCGCTCCACAGGCTTAATGATCATTGTAAGGTAGTGCGGTAAGCCGTGACGATAGGAGTAGGCATAAGAAAGGGATTTTGGTACAATATGCTCAAACTCGCAAAAGGAGTGTGCCATGATAACTTTGCAAAACACCATGTTTTACAAGGGGGGCAGATATCGTAGTCTCCTGATCTCCGCCGCCATCTCCGCGCTCGCGGCGTTCGCCGCTGTGCCATTCGCCGCCGCGGAATCGTCCTATCCGCTCGAAGGCGGGACGCGCACATTTGTCGAGACGGGAGATGGATTTGATGTTGTAAACACTTTTACGGAGTCCGGTACGCTGACCGTTGCATCGGAAACCACGGTTCGCGCGCTCTTTGTCGCGGGCGGTGGCGGCGGCGGGTGCGGCGTGGGCGGCGGAGGAGGCGGAGGAGGCGTGGTCGCGCTCGGCGAACTCGTCCTTGCGCCCGGAACCTATACCGTCACGGTCGGAGCCGGCGGAAACGGCGGCACCAAGAATGTACCTTATGGCACCAACGGCGGCTATACGACGCTGACGCTGGGCGGCGCCGACGTGTCGGAATCGCTTCCTGCCATCGGCGGCGGACGTGGCACGGGCTGGAACTCGAATCAGGGCCACAGTAGCGGGGGAAGCGGCGGCGCTTCCTGTGGTGGCAAGGCCGGTGCGGCAGGAACGGATGGCCAGGGTTACGCCGGCGGCACGAGCGGATCGCGCTCGTCTGGCGGCGGTGGCGGCGCAGGCGGACCAGGTGGCAACGGCGGCACTGGGGCGGCTGGTATCCAGAAACCTGCCTCGGCTGTCGGTGGAGCGGGCTTCGTGAGCGACATTTCTGGTTCATCTGTCGCCTATGGCGGCGGTGGTGGCGGCGGCGGCGGTGACGGCGGCGCCTGTCCAGGTAGCCCTGGCACGGATGGCGGCGGCGACGGCACGGATATGAACGCAATCACGGCGGCAGGCAACGGCGAGAACGGCCGCGGCGGCGGTGGCGGCGGATCCGGCTGGTCGTCGGATAGTTCGCCGAAAGACGGCGGACATGGTGGTTCGGGTGTCGTGATTCTGCGATATTCATTCGATCCGTCGATGCTGGCCGAGCCAACGGTCAGGCTCGGCGACGCTGTTGCGGATATCGCGTCTGCAAAGATTGATTTTAATGTCGTCTCTTTCGGGCGTGACGCCTCTTCGCTTACCATCCTCCTTACCGCGACACCGATGGCCGGCGGAGCGGTCGTATCGGGGGAGTTTCCCGTCATTGGCACCGGCATTTCGTCATGCGTGCTAAGAGGTCTGAAGGCAAATGTCACCTACGACATCACCGCCGTTGCCACGAATGACCGTGACGCCTCCACCGCCTTGGATGTTGGAACAATAGTTCCGTACAACCGTTCGGTCAGCGCGACAGGTGGCGACAAGGTGTTTGAAAACAATCACCGCCGCATCCATGTCTTCACCCAAAGCGGAACCTTCGAAGTGACTCAGAGCGGATTCGTCGATATCCTTGTCGTGGGCGGCGGCGGTTCGGGCGGCACCGGCGTCGGCGGCGGTGGCGGCGGCGGTGGCGTGGTCTGGAAAAAGGGCGTTGCCCTCGCGGTTGGATCGCATGACGTGTCGGTCGGTGCTGGCGGCATCCCGGCCGATTATGTAAACGACCTCGAAACCCCGAACGGAACAAACGGCGGGAACAGCTCGTTCGACGAAATTGTTGCCTACGGCGGCGGCGCCGGTGCATCCTGGGCGCGCAAGACTGGGAATGCAGGAGGATCTGGCGGCGGCGCATGCGGCGGCAGCAGCGGTGCATCAGGAATTGAAGGGCAGGGCTACGCCGGTGGCACGAGCGGGGTACGCTCGTCTTCCGGCGGCGGTGGCGCAGGCGGTCCAGGTGGCAACGGCGGCACTGCGGGGTCTGGTGTCCAGAAGCCCGCCTCGGCTGTCGGCGGCGCGGGATTGGCTTGTGACATTACGGGCGAAACCGTTCGCTACGGCGGCGGTGGCGGCGGCGGCGGCGGTGACGGCGGCGCCTGTCCTGGTAGCCCTGGCACGGATGGCGGCGGCAATGGCACCGACTACAATGGCGGAGCTGGCGGTGATGGTTTGGACGGACTCGGCGCAGGTGGTGGCGGGTCTGGATACGCACTCCCTACTGCAAATAGCCAACCGGGCGGACGCGGCGGCTCCGGCGTCGTGATTGTCGCCTACGATATCATGCAGTCTGGCTTCATGATTATCCTCCGCTGAAGATAAGTTGCGGGGCTGAGCAGTTCTATCGCAATGAAAAAAGTTAAAGTTGTGTGCGCCGCAGTTTCTTCTATCGCAGGCAGCATCCGCTACACGCAGTTCCTGCACGTCGCCCCCCCCCTAGATTAGGCATGGTGATTCAGTTTGAAGGTACATCCACGACCATCCGCAGCGACATGGCGTGATCTGACTGCAGCTCTTCCTTGAACTGCTGGCAATTCCCGAT
>CACWJS010000040.1 GCA_902761275.1 uncultured bacterium
CCCGGCACGGTCGTGTCGAGGTAATGTATGGAATGGAATCGCAGCATCCCGAATTCATCGCAGGCCCGAGTTATCGCATCCAACGAAGACTCCATGTTTCGACATTTCTTTTTAAGCGTAGCCGTATATCTCAAGTACTTGAATCCAGTCTCACCAAAGAAGCGCGCCAGATTGCCCCTAAGTTCGGCAGAGATCCAGTCGAAGTCCAGATGCGGGACCATGATCGCAAACGGCAGCAGCTTGCGTCCGTGACGTTCGAGGCAGAGTGCGAAGCGGTTGACCTGCACTCCTTCCGGATCGTAGTCACGCTTGACGACCTCCGCCTTTTCGCCGTCGACGGCGACAGTGTTCGTGCCGACAGGAAGATTTCTGATGTCGAGCGTAAACTCATCCGTCTTGCCGTTCCGGGTAATGCGGAACTTCGCTTCCGGCTCGTTCATGTAGTAGTTGAGCCGCCCGACAACCTTAACGGCCTCGGCCTTTTTCTCCACGACCGTCGAACCCTTCACGCGCCGCCACGCTGCCGCCACGTCGTGCGGGAAGGAAAGTTCCGCCCAACGTTGAATGTCGCGGAAGTTGAGAGTGCCAATCTTTACTGGATAGACGCAAGAACTCTCCCTGTTCGCAATATCTTTGCGGCAGAAGTTCGCAAACCAGGTGTCTTTCAGGTCGGGCGAGGCGAAATCCTCGGCCGGTATCGCCACGAAGTAATCGACTCCGCCGGGGACGGCCTTCGTTTCGAGTTTCCACTTGCCGTTCCATGCAATGTTCTCGCTCCAGAGATCGGTCTGCTGTCCGTTCGCGTTTGCCATAAGGTGAAACCACTTCTTCTCCTGCGTCGGCGAAAGGAAGAGTTCGATGGAGTCGCGCATGTAAAGCCCCAGCACGTCGCGGGTTTCCGTCGATCCGTTTGACAGAAGCGGCTTCGCCGTCAGGTTCGCCGCCGGCTCCCCTTCGCACCTCATGCCGACATAAAGGTTAGACTTATCACAGGCGAGCTGGAGGCGTGTTTGGAGTTTTGCAGCGCGAGGGCCCGTCTGGAATTCGCCGCCCACAGCGGCGTGTTCGCACCAGGCGTCAAGATCGAGGCTCGGAATAATTCCCTGCGGCAGTTCCGGCACATCGTAGCGTGGACGCTCGATCACCTCCTTCGGGCCGTAGCGGACGGCGTCGCTGTCCGCCACGCGGAAGGGACTTGCGTAAGAAACCCCATCTTTGAAACCGCCCTCCGGCAGATCGACGATCTCGGCCTGAAAGTCGTCCATCCAGACCGTGAACTTTCCTTCGGGGCTTTCCTTCTTGACGATATTGACGCTAACCGGCGAATATGTGCCCTTGCCCTGAAGAGACGGGTTGGCGACTTCATAACGCGCCCAGTCGGTCGTCAGGCGAACCTTCCGCGACTTGCCGGCGTATGAAAGCGAAACAGTCACATCCGGCACAGATGCTTTCATATAAACGGAAAACACGCCCGCCGCGCCCTTGACCGTTCCCGCGTTGAACGGCTGGATGCTACCGCCGTGGTATGGGCCCGCCGTCAGGAAGAGCGACTGGCGTCCGGAATGCGCCACATTCGTATCGACGCCAAAGCCCGTCAAGAAGTCGCACTCGTATCCCTCCGACGGCCCTTTGCCAAAGTCGTAGAGACCTGGACGCGCAAACATGGACGGGATGCCGTCGCGGTCGTGTTCGACGCTTGCGTTGGAAATGAGATTCGGCGAGGCATTCTCGTCCGCGAGCGCATACACGCCGATGTCGTCAAGCGTGGACTTGAGATCATACGTGCTGAACACGGGCATGGCGGGCTTGTCCGGCACAGGGGCCGCAAAGGTTCCGGCGGGAATTCCGTTGGCGTAGAAGGAATACTCGCACGATTCGCCGCGCTTGCGGCGCACGACAGTCAGCTTCACGCTGTCGCCGGTCTTGTAGCCGCCGATCTTGACCAGTTTGCCGTTGTCGGCGGATTGAAGTTTCTTGTTGAGGTTGAGCCACGAGCTGCCGCGAGGCGTCAGCAGAAAGAGGTAGCCGTCCAAGTTGAAGCCAGTCCAGCCAACTCGACGCCCCTCGTCGAGAATGGCGATCGACCCTTCAATGAGAACGTCAAGTGGCGCAGTGCGGGCTGGCGTGGCCTGTGTAACGGTGCCAATGGCGTTGGCGACCATGCGGCCATCCTCGCTTTTGACCTTGCCGTGGGGCTTGCCCCAGTTCTCGGCGAACGTCCCCGGCTGGTCGAAGCCATCCACAAACACGGCCGCGCCTCTGCGCGGCATATTTGCAAACGCCGTCGCCGCCGAAAAAACGGCGAGTACGGCAAAGGTCGTAATGCTATTCAATGCTTTCATTTGATTTTCTTTCATCTGATTTTCAGTTTCCCTTGTTCGTCTGCTTTAACCAACATTCGATGACAGGGCAATCGACCGCTGGCTTTTTCACGGGGAGGACGAGTCCGCCCAATGCGCCCTTCTGGTCACCTGACTGACTATGGTGATTTGCAGGAGGTTGAATCTTGACCTCCGAGCCGTCGTGGAGGAACTGCGCGTATTCGATCTTGTCGAGGAACGCGAGCGGGAGAAAGCCCATTGGGTAGTCGAAGAGATGGATGTAGAGCCGCTTTGCTTTCTCGTTGTAAGTAAGAATCGTGCCATGCGGCGCATCGAGGCCGTCCGGCGCGGGGCCGCATCCGTATATCGAGCGGGAATTCCAGTGCATCCAGCGGGAGAGCCCGTCAAGCCGCTCGGTTGCGCGCGCGTCAAATTCGCCGCGAGCCGTCGGGCCGACGTTCAGTATCAGGTTGCCGCCGTGCGAGACGGAATGAACGAGCAGTTCAACGAGCTGCGGAACGCTCTTCCACGTCTCTTCGTCGCGGTAATATCCCCAGCTACCGGAGAAGGTCTGGCAAGTTTCCCACGGAACGCGCTTGCCGCGCACCGTAGGCCACGACTGCACCTTGAACTGTTCGGGGGTGACGAAATCCCAGCCGTCGTCCGTGTCCATCAGGTCGAGGCGGCTGTCGATGATCGCGGTCGGCTGGAGGCGGCGCGTCAGCCGGACGAGTTCAACGGCGTTCCAGTCCTTGTAGGTCTTGCCGAATTTGTCCTTGATAGTGAAGTCGTACCAGATTATGTCGATCTTGCCATAGCCAGTCAGAAGTTCACGAACTTGGGCGAACATGAACTCGCGGAAACGCGCCATGTCCTTTCCGGCGTTGAGGCGGGCGAAGTTCTCTTCCGTCCAGTCGCGCTTGTCCTTCGGGCAGCGCGGGTGGCCGATATCCACCGTGTAGTCGGGGTGGTGCCAGTCCATGAGCGAGAAGTAGAAGCCGACCTTTAGCCCCGCTTCGCGGCAGGCATCGACGAACTCGCGGACGATGTCGCGGCCAAAGGGCGTGTTCGTGGACTTGTAGTCTGTGGTCTTCGTATCCCAGAGGCAGAAGCCCTCGTGATGCTTTGTCGTGAGGACGACGTACTTCATGCCAGCGCGTTTCGCCGCCGCGACCCACGCTTTCGCGTCCAAAAGGTCGGGGTCAAATCGGGAGAAGTATTTTGAGTCGTATTCCTCGTCAGGGATGTATTCGTAGCTCTTCACCCATTCGTGGCGGGCGGCGACCGAGTATAGGCCGAAGTGAATGAACATGCCGAAGCGGTCATGCCGCCACCAAGCCATGCGCTCTGCCCGCGCCTCGTCCGTCTCACCAGTGATCCGACGCGTCAATTCGGGGTATTCCTCGCCTCCGTTCACCGAAAGCAGAGGCACCGTCGCGGCAAATGCGGCCAGCAGCGCGGCAGCAGCAAAAGATACACTTCTCCTGTTCATGGCATTGATTATATCATATTCCCCTTCCGGTTGTAAATACATAATCCTGCCATCAGATTATAACATTCGGACAGGATTTCGGGGCACATTTCCGCGCGGATTTATGGTATAATTTCCGACATGCCAGCAATAAAACACAATGAAATACTGCGGAATGACGACTACTTCAAGGGCGGCGAGCTGCCTTGCATAGTCCGCGAAATGCGTGACGCGCCAAGTAATGCATTTGTCGCAATGCACGATCACGAGTTCTCGGAACTGGTGATCGTCGCGTCAGGAAAGATAAGCCACGTCCACGCCGACAAGACCGACCGGCTCTCAAAGGGGCACTTCTTCGTGATTCATCCCGGCGAGCAGCACGGCTACGCGAAGCTTGCGCCGAAGACAGTCATTTTCAATGTGCTGTACCACCGCGAAAGGCCGCCACTGCCGCTATCGATATTGGGCTTTCCGCTGATGGACGAGATCTTCCCCGAAGATCCCGCCGCCGTCCGCGCCAACACGCTCGGACGTGTCGCGCGAAGCAATCTCAAAGCCGTTCTCCAGATAATCGACTTAATCCGGCGCGAAGAGCATTCCGATCAACCTCTGCGCCGCGTTTCATGCGAATCGCTCTTCATGTCGCTATTGCTCCTGCTCGCCCGCGCGACGCGGCGCGTGAGTGCGCCATCGCAGGAAAACCCCGTGCAAAAGGAGATTGACTTCATCACCAAAAACCTGAGCCGCAAGATCACGCTCGACGAACTTTGCGGCGTTTCAGGCAAGTCGGTTAGAACCCTGCACCGCGAGTTCAGAAAAGCCGTAGGCAAGAGCCCTGGCGACTACATCATCGACATGCGCGTCGCAAAGGCAAAGACTCTTCTTGGTCGCAAGGGCAGCACCCTTAAAAAAGTCGCGGCAAAGACGGGCTTCTGCTGCGCCGCCCACCTCTCCCGCACCCTCCGCCGCGCCAAGCCAGAATAATACGCGGTGAATCTGCACCCCGCAGAGCGCCCGCATATGGCTGCTCATTTCGTTCGGAGGATATGCGCTGTTTTGGTTGGGAAGCGGACGAGGGAGAAAGGTCAATAAAGCGCGGCACTTTTGCCGCGCTTTCCATTTTACCTTGGTTGAAAAGCGGGCGAGGAATAAGGACATAAGGCGCGGCACTTTTGCCGCGCTCTTAATTTATCGTGGTTGGAAAGCGGACGAGGGGAAAGCGGACGAGGGGGGATAGAGCCGCGCCGAGCCGATGGTCGCGGGTGAGGTAGGCGGAAGGTCGCAGGCGTAAGAGAGTCTTGCGTACGCAACCAGTGATAGACGCCGAGGCACGGCAGACTGAGTAAGGTTATTTGTCTGATGTGCGAGAGCCGTCGCGAGCCTGGAGCCGGACGAGAGCCCCGCGAGCCATCGGGCGGCGCGGCGGCGAGAAGTGTATCTCGCCTTTGGGCGGACGAGGGGAAAGCGGGCGAGGGGAATGCGGACGAGGGGGAAATGGTTGTGGAGCGGTTGGATTGTAGTTGGAGTTGCGCAAGTGCGCGCGAAGCAGGCCATTCGGGACGCGGCAATTACGGTATAATATCCGCTTTTGCCATTGTACTCACTTGCCGAGAATGCCGAGGATGCCCTTCCTGTCGGAAAGCTTCACGTACTTGCGCGGCCTGTAGATCGGCTTGTACGCCGGACGAATGATTGGACCTTCGTTCACGAGTTCCTCCATCCGGTGCGCGCACCAGCTCACGCAGCGCGCGACGGCGAAGATCGGCGTGTAGAGGTCCTTCGGGATGCCGAGCATGTCGTAGACGAGCCCAGAGTAAAGGTCGACGTTGGCGCAGATGTCCTCCGCGCGCGGATGGCGCGCCCTGATTATCGCGGGACCGACCTCCTCGACGGTCTCGAAGAGCTTCATGTCGTCTGTGCGTCCGGCTTCCTTCGCAAGGGCCCTCGCCTTCTCCTTGAGAAGCTGTGCGCGCGGGTCGGAGATCGTGTAGACGGCGTGTCCAAGGCCGTAGATGAGCCCCGTCCCGTCGCCGGCCTTCTTGTCCGCAATGCGCTCCAGGTAGCGGGCGACGCTCTCGGCCTTTGTCCAGTCCTTGACGTTCGCCTTGATCTCCTCCATCTGGCGCATGACGCGCAGGTTCGCGCCGCCGTGCCGCGAGCCCTTCAGCGAAAGTATCGACGCGGCGACAGACGAATAGATGTCGGAGTGCGCCGAGGTGACGACGTGGGTGGTGAAGGACGAGTTGTTGCCGCCGCCGTGCTCGGCGTGGAGTATGAGCGAGAGGTCGAGCGTCTCGGCCTCGAGCTTCGTGTACTTCCCGTCCTCGCGCATGAGCATCAGCAGCGTTTCGGCCGTCGACTTCGCTGGGTCGGGGTTGCGAATCATCAGCGACCCGCCGTCATGGTAGTGGGCCTTCGCCTGGTATGCGTAGGCGACGATCGTCGGAATGGAGCCGATGAGGTCCATCGACTGTTCAAGGCACTTGTCGAGCGACAGGTCGTCGGGCGTCCCCTCGGGGTCGAACGCATACGCGAAGAGGACGGCGCGGGCGAGTGCGTTCATGATGTCCTTCGGAGGGTTCTTCATGATCGCGTTTTCCTTGAACCCGTCGGAAAGCTTCCTGTACTCGCCGATGCGCTGCTTCCAGTCGACGAGCTGCCGCGCGGTGGGTAACTCCCCGAAAAGAAGAAGGTACGCCGTCTCCTCGTATCCGAAGCGGTGCTCGCGCTTGTCGGCCTGCACGATGTCCTTGACGTTGATGCCGCGGTAGTAGAGTTCGCCGGGGATGGCCTTGCGCTCCCCTTCATCCATGACATAGCCGTGTACGTTGCCTATCGTCGTGAGTCCGACGAGCACTCCCGAGCCGTTATCGTTCCTAAGCCCCCTCTTGACGCCATACTTCGTGTATAGCGCAGGGTCGATGTAGTCGGCCGCACGCGCCTTTTCCGCCTGTTTCTTGAGCCATTTTCTGTCTATCATCTGGACATTTCCTCGCTTAAAGGGGAAATTATATCATAAATCCGCGCGTCTATGTGCTTTGCCGCGAATTCTCGAACTATCACTCGGCAGCGGACTATCTGACGATAATCAGGAATCCGCCATTGCCCGTCATTCGACCAGGCGACGATGCGCATAGCGTCGTCCGGACATAGCCGGCGACATTCGTGACCGCGCCGTACTGGAACGCGCCCGTGCCGGCGCTTGCGGTGAAGGTTTTGTTCTGGCGGTCGTACATCCCGGCGACTCCGTCCAGCACCGCCGGCACATAGTCGCGCACGAGCGTTCCATCCGGATTTGTCGTCGGGTCGCCGTCGGTGTACATCTTGAGGTAGTAGCACTTCGCCCGGCAGCCATAGTTCGGCGACCCCTGCGTTGGCTGGTACCAGTTTACCGCAAAGGCGAAGACATTGACGTTGTAGTCCGGCGTCCAGGAGGTGTCCGAACCCGCGTACTTGTCCACGCCATCGACCGTCAGCCGCTGTTCGCCGGAATACATCTTCGCCTCGACCTCGTAGGGCGTGTCGACGGCGAAAACGCCCTTATTCCAATTGCCGGTTTTCCAGCCCAGCCCCCACTGGCCGTTCTGGTATCCGTAGATCGGGAGGAACCGCGAGTCGCCGCTATCCGGGCGTGCGCCTATGAATCCGAAGTCGGACCATCTTGCCAGCCATTCGATGCGGGTTTGGACGCGCAGGCCGTGCTTCGCCTTGACCCCGGTGTCGAGATAGACGGTGATGTTGTTGTAAGCCGAGTTGCCGGCGGACGAAATGTAGTCGGCGAAGCCTATCGCCTTGACCAGGAAGGCGCGGAACGCGGACTTGGGCTCCACCACCTTCGCCGGGAAGGAGAACCTCCCGCCCTCCTGCCCGACGGCCACCTGCGTCGCCAGGACATTGGGCCAGTCATTCGCGAAGATGCCATAGTCGCGGTCGCCCCAGCAGACGACCAGCATGTTGGTTTCGCCGACTGCCGCGCCCGGCGGCACCGTGACGTTGATTGTGCCGCCGACAATGCTCGTTTCCAGGGTCTCGGGCATGTAGTCGGCCACGGCAGAACTCCCCACCACCACTTCCGGCTGCAGCAACACGACCGACTCGCCCGTCTCGTCGCCGCAATTGATGTAGGCTGGCGTGTCAAGGCCATTGAGATAGCACCCCGAATGGAAGACCTTGCCGGTCACGCGGTCGAAGACTCCGCCGCGCCCGTAGTAGTCCTTCACCGGCACGAAGTCGCGCACGAGGTCGCCTTCGGGATTGTCCGTCGTGTTGCCGTTCTCCCACATCTTGAGGGAATAGCAGCGCGCGCGGGTGGAAAGCCAGGGGAACTTGCCCTGGCCGTACCAAGCGGCGAAAAGCGTGCAGGTTCCCTCCGTAGTGACCTCGCCTTCGGTGGTCTGCTCGTTAACGGTGTTGGTCGTCCCCGCATCGACGTCTATGACCTCAAGGCGCTGCAAGCCGTCGTAGAGCCGTGAGGCAACCTGGTAGCGGGTGCAAAGGGTGACGTCGTGCCCAGTATCCATTCCGACCGCCCCGTATCCCTGGTACCAGTGGCCGCTGACGATGTGGGCCGGGAATATTCGCCGGTTGTCAGCGGTCGTATAGCGCGCGCCGCAGAACTCGCAGTCGCCAAAATTCAGCCACATCATCTCCGCCTCGATGCGAAGTCCGCTTCGCGCGTCCACGCCCGTGTCGATATAGACCGTGCGGAGGATGTTGTTGTCTACCCGGATGGTGTTGTCGCTCGCCACGTATTCGACGCGCTTGGCTTCGCCAGGAACGATGAAGGCGCGCATGCGCTGGCCGCCCGTAATGCCCAACGTGGCGGCCGAGGCGGAGAAGGTTCCCCCGGCCGAAGTGAGTCCGTTCGTCGTGAGTACGTATGAGCTTGGCCAGGAGTCGACAGTGTCGCCGCCGGCCTCGTAGCCCCAGCATAGAACCACGCCGCACGGCGAGGCAACCCCATCCGGCGGCACCGACACGTTGATCGTGTCGCCCGCAACGGAAACTGTCGGCAGATAGCAGTTCGCAACCGCGCTGGCGCGGTAGGTCGTAAGGTCAAGCGTCTCGCCGGTTTCCGCTCCGACAGCCAGGTGTTCGACGGGGCCCTGGCCAAAATAGACCGGCTCGAAAACGAGACCGGACACTTTGTCGTAGAGCGCACCGTGTCCGTCTGGGTCCTTCACCGGCACGAAGTCACGCACGAGGTCGCCCTCTAGGTTGTCCGTCGTGTTGCCATTTTCCCACATCTTGAGGTAATAGCAGCGCGCATGCGCCGTGGAACCGATCGGGTTGACGGTGTTGGCCATATAGTATGCGCCGAAAACCGCGCATTGCCCGCCCGTATCGACGTAGCGGTTGTCATCCGTTTCGCAGATCTGGTTCCCGTCCACCGACAGCGTCTGCCGTCCGCGATAGAGCTTTGCCTCCACCTCGTAGATGACGTTGGTCTCGCACGCAGTCGAGTTGTATCTCGTGCCGCCGTAGCCGAGAAACCATTTGTTCTGGTATGTGTGGATGGGGAAGATGCGGTTGCTATCGCCGCTACCGGATGCCATACGTCCGCCGCATAGATCCATGTCCGCATACGCAAGCCACATCATCCGCGTCTTCACGTGCAGGCCGGTCCTCGCGCGAACTCCCGAATATACCGACAGCGTCTTATGGGTGACGTCCTCGCCGCCGAGCCCAGCCGTTCCGGTCGTGGACTCGACATATTCGACCGCCTTGTAGGGACGCGTCACCGCGACAATCGCGCGCATGGCGGCGAAGACGCCCTTCTCCGCGGCCGAGACGGTCCAGACGCCGCCGGCCTCCGTCACCGTGCCGTCGGCAAGGCACGCCGAATGGCTCCACGCGGGGACCGCTTCGCCAGCGTCCAGCGCGCCCCAGCAAAGGTAGAGCGACGCATTGGTCGCAACCGTTCCCTCGGGAACCGTCACCGTGATCGTGTCACCCTCTAACGAGATGGTCGGCTCCCCAGCGCCTTGAACATCTGGAGCGGCGCCAAGAGCGGCAAAAACAACAAGCGCCGCAGTCACCGAGCGAACTGCGGACATCTTCATGATCAAACCTCTCATTGCATTTTCCTCCGTAGTTTCAGCATGACGCTTCATGCAGGTATTATATCACATTTCAGCGCTAAGCCAAAAGCCGTTCACTTTGCCACGCTCTCGACGAGCGAGGCGACGCGAGCTGCGGCGTCGGGCGTGGCGAGAGCGCGCATCTTCTCCGCCATCTCGGCAAGGCGCTCGGGGCGGTCATAGCGCCCCATAAGGTAGATATAGAGCTGCTTCGCGGTCAACTGCGACTGTATGCCCTCGTCCGCCGCGCCCTTCGACGCAAACGCCTCAGCGTTGAAATGCTGGTGGTTGCGCATCGCCGACGGCAGCGGGATCAGCATCGCCGCCTTGCCGCAGGCCGCGAGCTCGAAGCAAGTCGATGCGCCGGCGCGCGCGATGACGATGTCGGCCGAGGCAAACGCGTTCGCCATCTCGCGCTCGAACGCCTGGACGCGCGATTCAAGCGCAACGCTCGCGTACGTCGCAATAACGGCCCCCTCGTCTGCGACACCAGTCTGATGGATCACATAGAGCGGCCGCACTTCCCTTCCGGACGCAGCACGGCGGTCAATCTCGCTCTTCATCATCGCAAGCGCCTCGCTCGCAAGACAGTTTACCATGTGCGCACCCTGCGAGCCGCCCGTCACGAACACGACAAAAGAGTCCTTTGGGATAAAGTCAAAGCGCGTTCCAGACGCGATGTCGGCACGGACGGGAAGTCCTGTCTTCTCCGTGTCGCAACTGGGCATGTGCTTGGCCGTCACATCGAAACTTATCGCCACCTTCTTCGCAAAGCGGGAGAGAAATTCCACGGCTCGCCCTGGGACCGTGTTCGCCTCGTGGAGAACGACCGGGACGCCGCAGCCTTTCGCCGCGAGAACAGGCGGAAGAGACGAATAGCTCCCCATAGCGAGCAGGACATCTGGCTTTGCGCGACGCATTTCCTTGCGGCAGCGCAGTATCGAGCGAAGTATCGAAAAAACGTTGCGAGCGGAAAGCTGCTTCGCGCCAGTAGAGAAAACAGGCCCGTGCCAGAATCGCATTACGCTCGACTCGATATCGCGCCCCGAGTCCCACACGGTCACCTCGTGGCCGCGATCCTTGAGCTCTTCCGCGACCGCGAGCCCCGGAAACGCATGTCCACCGGTTCCGCCACAGGCGACGACAATCTTCATTTTACCAGTCCCTTTCGTTTGGCGGGAGCGGCGCCTTTCTCATGCGCGCTTTCTTCTCCGCCTCGTGTTCATCACTGCGCTCCTGCGCCTTTTTCAAAACGGCTTCGACCTCCTGATCCTCGGAATCCTGCTGATCGCCCTCATCGGGCTCGTCCTTGTCCTTATCGTTGTCCTTGTTTTCATCCTCGGACTGCTGCTGATCCTGTTGCTGTTGTTGCTGGTCCTGGTTCTGCTGATTCTGGTTTTGCTGCTGGTTCTGGTCGTTCTTCTGCTGCTGATCGTTTTTCTGCTGTTGCTGGCCACCGCCATTGTTGTCCTTCGGAAGCAGCTCGCGTATCTCGTTGATGATCCTGAGCGCATCCTCCTGGTTTGGCGGGAGCGATTTCTCGACACACTCCATCTGAAGTTTCTCGAGCTCCGTGGCGAGACCCGATATCTTCGCCTGATCCTCGGCCGTGAATGGCGGCTTGTTGGTGTCGCTCTGCGCCTGCTGCTCGTAGGCACGCGCCCACGCCGGGAACTTCGAGCGGAAAGCACGCGTGTAGTCGAGCGCATCCTGCTGCCAGCTGCGACCATTGAACTGCTCCACATCGAGCCATGCGTTCGACTGCGCGACAAGGTCTTCGTCCATCGCCGCGGGCGGCATCACCGTAAGCTTTACGAACCGCGTGAAGTCGTGCTCTGCGTCAGAGAGAAGAGGATACGCCTCGGGGTCGAGATCAGAAAGCCGCTTCGCCGCGTCCTTCGTCTTCTTGCGCGCCGTGTCAATCTGCGCGGAGATCGTCGCCGCCTGCTCCTCGTTCGTGACAGACTGCGCGATAAGCTCGCGGACGGGAATCCACGAATCCGAAAGCCGCTCCGCGCGCTTCGAAAGCGCGTCTGCGAGCGCAACCGCCTTTTCAGCGCGGTTTGTGCGATAGGCGCCAGACTCTGACATGAGCGCACGGCAATCCTTCGTCGCGGCAAGGAGCATCGCCCCGGGATCTTTCCCTTCCGCGGCCTTGAGAACGGACTTTAAATGCTCCTCCTCGCGAATTGCAGGCAGGCGGTCGGTCGCACGCGTGAAGTTGCGATTCGCCTTCGCGTCCTCGGGTGCGGCCCTAAGCGCGATCTGCGCCGCATTCGCCGCCTCTTCGAGATTTCCCTTTTCGTATTCGAGCTTGGCGACGACTTCGGCCGCACGAGCGCCGTGCGTCTTTGAGAGGAGAAGCGGGCGCAGCGTCTTAAGAGCGTTCGTCACGTCGCCGTCGCGATAAAACGACACACCCTCGTTCCAGACCTCGCCGTCGGTCATCGCCGGTTCGGTCGCGGCAAGCAGAAGTGCTGCCAGCGCAAAAATCACAGCGCCATCTCCGCAAGAATCGCCGCGGCCGCCGCCACAGGATCGTCTGCCGCGAGGATCGGGCGTCCAACAACGAGATGGGTCGCTCCGTCGCGCACCGCGTCTGCGGGCGTCGCAACGCGCTTCTGGTCGCCGACTGCGGCGCCAGCAGGCCTGACCCCAGGCGTCACGAAGATGGTCCCGGCGGCGAGCGACTTTGAAAGCGAGCCGACTTCCTTCGGGCTGCACACGAGCCCGTTCGCACCGTTCTCGACGGCGAACTTCGCCATCGCCGCGACCTGCTCGGCAGGAGTGCGGCCGACGATTCCGACGTCGGCGAGATCGGCGCCGTCCATCGAGGTGAGCACAGTGACGGCGAGGATCTTCGGCGCGGCGGCGCCGAACTCGGCTGCGGCGTCCGCTGCAGCGCGAATCATCGCCTTGCCGCCGACGGAGTGGATCGTCATAAGGTCTACGCCAAGCTTTCCGCCCGAACGAACGGCACGTTCGACTGTGCGGGGGATATCGTGGAACTTGAGGTCGAGGAACACCTTCTTGCCAAGGTCCTTCACCGCCTTCACGACATCGGGACCCTCGGCCGTGTAGAGCTCAAGCCCGATTTTGTAGAAGCCGACGCCGTCACCGATGGCCTTCACCTTGGCGACCGCCTCTTCCCTCGTCTGCACGTCAAGCGCAACAATCAGTTCTGCCATTTTCCGCCCTTCCTTGTTTTTGGTAATTATACCATATTCTTCCCCAAAGGGAACAGGGGTAATGACAAAGGGCTTCGCGTCATCGCGGCTATCTGACGATAAGCAGAAATCCTCCGCCACCAAGGCTCTTCACCGCGCCGAAGCTGACGTAGTTCGCCATCGTCTCGGTCTTGTACTCCTCGGCGATCCACGCGGCGGAAGACGTCGCCCGGCGAATGCGCACCTCGTCGATGCCGCCAGTCCAGGCGGCGGCGGTGGGATCCTGGGATCCATCGCCGCCCTTCCAGCCGATGACCAGGTGCTCGGTTGGCGTGACAACCGCCTTGAGCGTGTCGCTTTTCACGAGACTGCCATTGGCGTAGAGCGAGGCCGTCGTGTTGGTGTAGGTCGCCGCGAAATGCTGCCATGCCGCATTCGATGCGGTTGAAATGGTCGCCTGCATCTGGCTGCTGTTCGATGACCCTACGGTGACAATAGTGCGACTGTTCTGAAGCGTCAGTTCATAGCCGGCGGGATTCGTCCAATTAGACATGCTGGAAATCATGCGTCCATAGTTCGCCGCGCTATTGGTGTCGCGCGACCAACAGGTGAGCGTGAGCGCCGAGCCCGCCCCCAGCGTCGTCCAGGCCGGATCGGGGGCATAGCGGATGGCGGACGTACCATCGAGCCAGATGGTCTTCCCGAGCGGGCCGGGATAGGTGGCGCTGCCCTCATACGTCGGAGTACCATTGGTGATGGCTATGGCAAGACCGTTCACCGACTCCGCCGCGCTGCCGTTAAAGTGCCAAACAGCGTTGTAGCCGGCCAGCGACCACACTGTGGACGGCGGCGGCAGGAAGGACGCCTGGCGCGGCCGCTTCGCCCAGCGCATCATGATTGTCGTGGCCGACGAAAGCGACGGCACCGAGACCCAGACGAGCGACTCGCCGGACGGACGGATTCCAGGTATCGACTTCGCTGGGCAGCGGCACGTCCTCGTCATCCACGAACCAGAGGCAGCCCGCCTGCGGGCATTCCGCGTAGGAGAAGCCGGACGGGGCACCCTCCGAGATGCGCACGAGGACCGGGAAGTTCTCGAGCGGCGTCGCAGGCGCGGACGGGAAGGAGAGGACACTCGCAAAGCCAGGCCCTTTCGGAATCTTAAGTGTCCTGAACGTCACCGCATCAGAATCCGCCCCCACCGGCATCGCGGCATTGTTGGTGGCGGTAAACCAGCAGGTATAGACTGTGCCGTCGGCAAGGCCGCGGACAGGGACGCTGATCTCCGCCGGCGCCGCGTTCGTCGCGCCAAGCGGAATCGTGCGCGTCGCGCCGCCGCCGGAAACGACCAGCCAAATGTCGGCGGAAGTCGCGCCGGGGCCAAGCGAAGCGAGCCGCGAGGAAACGACGGCGCTGTTCTCCGTTACATCCGAAGCCGCCGCCGGATCAAAACTCAAGCCCTCGAACTTGACAAAGTCCGCATCCGTAATCGTCGCATACTCCGCGGCAATCCAAGTGGCGGACGACTGGGCGTTGCGGATTCGCGCCTCGTCAACATAACCGTCAAGTGGCCCATCCTTATCCGTAAAGCAGCCGAGCCCGATGCCCTTCGTAAGCGCGATGCTGGTCTTATCCAGATTCTCGCCTGCTCCCGACTGGTTTACACCATCTTCGTAGATGTACGACTTGGCTCCGAAGACACCCGCAAAGTGGAGCCAGTCGGTTGCGCCGCGCAGATTCGACCTGGACGCGTTGCCGCCGGCCATGACATAGACATTGTCCATGCCAACGGAAATGTTGGCCATGTCGCTGTACACGTCTCCAAAGGTGATTACGCGGCAGCACCCATTGTTGGCGACCTGCTGCGAATTCACGATTGCGGAAAGCGTAAATCCGGGGCCATTCAGCGTTGTCGAAGAAGTCATATCCGACGGCACGAGGAAGCCGCCCCAGGCCGTGCTGGATTTTCCGGCCCCATAGGCGATGTTCATCGCCGTGCCGGTAAGTGGCGTGGGGTTCGCGGTGACGCCGGTCGCAGTGGTGACGGGAGTCGGACAGGCGTCGGCCTCCATCGTCTTGTAGGCGTGCCAGCCGCTCGCGGAAGAATCGGGCGTGTAGTGCGTGGCGGGAGAGGCGGAGGTATCCTCGAGAATCTCGTTCATGTGCCAGACGCCGACGTATTTCGCACGCGACCAGACCTCGGACGAGGCCGGCACGACCGCCGGGGCCCCGGCGTTGTCCCAGTGCATCGTAATCTTCGTGGACAACGAAAGCGACGGCACCGAGACCCAGACGAGCGACTCGCCGGACGGATTCCAGGTGTCGATCTCGCAGGGAAGCGCGTCTCCGTCCTCGTCCTCAAACCAGAGGCAGGCGGGGTTCGTGCAGTCACCATACAGGAAACCGGCAGGGCGGTTCTCCGCAAAGCGCACGAGAACGGGGAAATTGTCGAGCGCGGCGGACAGCGCGGGTGCCGACGGGAAGGAGATTCCCCACGTCTGTTCCGTTTCCGAATACGTCTTCTCCCCCCATGCGAAATGCGTTCCTGCCTCGTTGGGGAAGAAGATACCATCCACAATGTCGTAGAGGCCCGAGGCACCGGTCAGACTGTCAAAGCACGGGCGGTAATCGTGGACGAGCTGGTACTCGCCACTTTCCTTCTCCCATATCTTCGAGCCGAAGAAGCGCATCGTGCTGTAATTGCCGAAGTTCTGGAGACCCTGATGCGTCGCTCCGAACACCAGCACACTGCCAGCCGCAGTAAAGGTGCTGTCAAACGTCCCGACACTGTACTTCTCCGTCTTGCCCTTCAACCAGACGGTGTTCGCCTCGCTGCAGAGCGTCAGCCGCTCTCCCACTGGCGGGATGAACGAGATGTCCGATGCCGTGTTCTTGACACGGAACTCGAATTGCTTGTGGTTTGGATCGCCCGGCGGATAGATAAGCGTCGTGTAGCAGGCGCTATTCACATTGGCGCGCGCGCAGAAAACGCACTGAAGATTCGTGTCGGCAAGTTGGAAATACGTCGCCATCTTGATCTTGTCGGGATGGGGAGTATAGTCCGTCTTGACATACGTGTTGGTAAAGTCCATCCACTCGACTTCCTTGTAGCGCTGCGGCAGGTCCGGCCCGGCAGGTTGCAAATACGTCACGTCGAAGCGCCAGGTAAAATAGATCGTGTCGCCGTAATAGATGGGGATGTCGCATGTGCTCACGTTGCTCGAGTCGTTCGAGACGACCGTCTCGACGCCCTCCGCCGTCACCGTTCTCATCGTCCAGCCGACGACCTGGAACTTCGCCGCGCCGCCCGCCGGGAAAATCTCGCCCGCCGGATAGCTGACGGTGTTGGTCGATGCCATGCTGGTGGCTCCGCTTATGTTGATTCTCTGGGGGCCGTACACGCCGGCAGTCGGAGTGCCGAGATTGTCCGGATCACCCGAAGTCCAGATGATCGGGTTCTGCCGCAACGGACAGAAGACATTGCGCACGACATCGTAAAGACCCTTTACGCCGTCCGCCTTGCGAGTGCAGGGGCGGAGATCCACGCGGGGCGTCCCGTCCTCGGTCCAGACCTTGAACGCGAAAATGTCGCCCTGGAACGGATAAAAGATTCCATAGACGCGCTGTGCCTCGCTGTCATACGCAGTATAGCCGCCGCCAATCGTCAGCGGGCACGTAGTGCCAAGGTCCGTCTCCCCAAACCGCGCATCCACGACCGCGCCGTCCTTGTAGAGCCCGCGTCCGTTGATGGCGAGGGTTGTGCGCGTGTTTGCCGTCACCGAGCCGAGATTGTCCTTGTTGGCGCCGGTTCCGCACATATAGGATAGAACACCGTTGTTCACGTAGATTCTCAGCTGCGGCTTGACCGCCGGTAGCGCGGCGCTTTCGCGCGAGCAGAAGAGGAAGTAGGTTGAACCGGCCGGCGTTATTGCGGCGACAATCTGGTCATCGAGACTTGGGATGTATTTCGTATCGACAAAAGACCACCGCTGAAAGTCCGTTGCGGTTATCTCCAACCGATCAGTCGCCTCGTATTCGTCCGGCAGAGTTCGTGCGCCGTATTGCTCGGGCGACCAGCGCCAGACAAGGGAGATGTTGTCGCCCTCCTGAGGCGTGAAGGAGCAGGTCTGCTTGGTCAAGTCGGTAGATGTAGTCGTGATCGTCTCCACCCCTCGCGTGATGGAAAGCGTCCAGCCGAGGAGTACTCGCTCTTCGCCGGTCAGGTAGTTGGTGACGGCGATCTGGGGCATCACGGCGTTGATGGCCACGCCCTCCTCGAGATTCGTGATTCCATACGAAGGATAGGGGGTTCCCGGCTGCGAGGGCGAGCCGGTCACGTTCAGGGTGGTGCCTCCCGCGGCCTTCGCCTCGTATCCGAAGCTTCCGCTTCCGCTGGTGTCGGCATTGACGTAAAACGCGGTGGCGGGCTCTTCGTTCAGGATGTCGTAGAGTCCGGCGACGTTATCGGCTGTCCTCAGACAAGGCACAAAATCCATTACCACCACGCCGTCCTCGTAGATCTTGAACGAATGGAGTTTGGTGCCAACGACGGAATAGACGGTTGAATACACAGCGCCACCTTCGTTCAGGCGGAAGAGGTATATCTCGTAGTTCAAACTATCCGCGTCATTGGCCGCAAAGTTCTGCGCCTCGCCGTTGAGGGTGAAGACGTTGACCGCCCCGCCGTTTGAATACTCGGTCGAGATGTAGAGGTTGGTCGTCGGCGCGTTCTGAACGGCGATCTCCGACGTGAGGGCGTTGGTCAGGCGGTATGCGCGGACTTTTTTGGTGTTGTCGGCGTTGGCGGGCAGGATAAATCCAAAAGACGTGGAGCTGGTTTTGCGCACCCAGTAAAGCGCGTTCATGCTGTTGAAGTTCGGCACCTCGTAGTGCGCCTCGATGTCGGTCGTCACCTTCGGCTTGTAGAGCGTATTGATGTACTGCCGGTTGTCGTTCACAACAATGCATTCGCACTCCACAAGACTGCTCGGGATGTTCGATATCTTGCGGGATGTCCACTGCCACTCGAGGCGGCGATACCCGAGCGTGTCCGGGTGTTTGTAGGTGAAGGCGGTTTCCGTCCCGTTCGTGAGTTCACTGTCGTCTTCGTTGTAGAGTTTCCAGCCAGTGCAGGTGTATTCGATCATTCCCCAGCTGTTGGTCCAAGGCGACGCACCGCACGAAACTGGAAACGTCGCGCCCGCAGCCAGGCCATTGGTTATGCCGTATGCGGGCGAAGGCGAGCCGGCACCATAAGCCGACGAGGAGACTTCAAGCACCTGGGAGAGCAACTCGTATCCAAAGCTACCGCCGGACGACGCGGCATTGGAAAGAAAATTGCCGCTAACCGTGTCGTAAACACCGGCGACGGAATCCGACTCCCGCAAGCACGGCACGAGATTCATCTTGACCACGTCGCCTTCGCGGAGCTTGAACGAGTAGAGCTTGGTGCCGACCACGGCCTTTACACCCGAATTGAGAATGCCGTTGTCGTTCAGCCGGAAGATGTAGATGTATTTGTCGAGTTCATCCAGGTACTTTGCGGGGAATTTGACCGTCTCGCCATTGACCGTAAAGGTGTTGACCGAGCCGTTGCCGGAATATCGGGTTGACAGCCGGATATCAGTTGTCAAATCGTTCAAGAGCGCAGTTTCATTGCCACTTGATCCGATGGACAGCCGGTACGCACGGACCGACCTCCGATTAGTCGTAAGGACAAAGGCGAATGAGGGACTTCGGTTGTCTTTGTTGTTGCGCGTCCAGTAGAGCGGATTCTGCTGGGCGAAGTCCGGCACCTCGAAATGCGCCTCGACATCGGTGGCCAGTTTCGGCAGATAGCCGGTTTCCGTGGTATCGATATACTGGTTCTCATTGGTCACGTAAATGCATAGGCATTGCTTGTAGCCCGCCGGCAGCGCCGCCGCAAACGCGCTTATCGCGGACATCGCCGTGAAAACGACAAACCCATACGCGAACTTTCTCACTATAAGCATGGCATACTCCTCTAAGTTTTGGTGAAATTCTACCAAAACATACGGGACTTGCCAACCCCTACTGCGGTAGGGGGTGGAAGTTAGGACGAAAGCGAAAAGGCCTATCGAACGAAGATGGTGAGACCTTTTGGCGAGGCATCGACGACATCAGGCCCGGCAAGGAAGACATCGGCGCCGCGCGCTGCGCGGCCGGTGTCGTAGAGGAACTGATTGGCTACGGTGTCGTAGACGCCAAGCTCGCCGTCCGCAAGGCGGCGGCACGGCACGAAGCGATGCGTCTGGACTTGCTCGTCGCCTTCTTTCACATCCATATACATGACGCGATAGGCGACGTAGGTCTTGTAATTGTTGTTGTTGCTGAGCCGTCCGAAGAGTCCAAAAGTCGTGTTGTCCGCGCGGAACGTGCCGATATCGGTCAGCTTGTCGATGTTAGTTTCATTCAGGACAAACCAGCCGCAAGGCGCGTTGTTTTCAAGCCGCGTCCGAAGCTTCATCAACGCCCAGTTGTCACCCACGACGGTGGAATAGACGAACCCTGGAGAGTACTTGTTCCCGATGCCCCCGTAAATCCTGTCCCCCTTGCCCATGTGGAAACGCTCAACAACACTCCCCACGTCGTCGATCATGCCGACCTGCCCCATTGCATCTGGTATCGGCGACTGGAACTTGATGTCGACGCGCATGTTTCCGTTTGGATGGACAAGCGTGTCGAGCTGCTGCATGCCGCCCGAGGTCGATTCGATATATGCGATGCGCTGATACTCCGGAGGAAGTGTTTTCTCCTTCGGCACAATCAAGAACTGGACCGCGAACACCGCGCAGTTTGTATAGCTCCCGATTGGAGTAACCGTCACTTTGCCGAGGCCGATATCGGTGTTGTCCATCCAGGCGAGGGTATAGTCCGTGTCCTTGACGAGTCTATGCCCGCCTACCTTGACGACGACCTCGGGGCATACCGGCTCGTCGTTGAGTATCTGCGGTGGAATTTCGTCATAGTCCAGACTGCCCGGCCCGGGCACAAACTCCCCCGTCCCCACATTGGTCAGGAATTCATTCTTCACCGTATCGTACATGCCGAGCGCGTTGTCGCTTGCGCGCATGCACGGAACGAGCGACCGGTCTGGGCCGGTCTCCCGTCCGTCCTGCCAGATCTCGACCTTGCTGAGACGAACGGTCGCGTACTGCTTAAGCGAAGGCGTACTGCTGTTGCGGCCAAAGAGCCAGATTGTGCTGTGCTCGTTAGCTGCACCGGCATACCCCGGTGAGCCCATCGCCGCGAAGTCTTGGACTCCGTCGCGGTAGACCTTGTTCTCCTCCAGGTTGATCTCATAGTTGTGCCATGTTCCACCATCGGTATTCAAACTGCCGATTCCCTCATCCCTGCGGTCACACCACACCCATATCTTGCCGTTGTTCACATTGAAGTGGAAGCGGTCATGCTTGTTGTCGGTGCCGAGTTTGTCGATGGCGCCAATCTGCCCGCCAGTGGCACCGTTAAACACCTGCATGCGGAAACGCATGCGTGTATAGCGGTCAAACTGGACGCCGGTGTCGATCGCCTGCGTGCCCGATGACTCCAGATATTGCAGTTGCATGTAGTTGCCGATCGAATCGAGAGTGCGGAAATCGGCAGGAGCGGAAGATGATCCGGCTGGCGTCGCCGCATTGTTGGTTGCCGTAAACCAGCACGAGTATGGGGTCCCTGTCGCGAGGTTCCCGAGCGTGACCGAGAGGTTTGCCGGAGCGGGGTCTTTCGCGCCAAGCGAAACCGTATTCGTTGCAACGCCGTCGGTGTAGGTAAACCACACATTGGCCGATGTCGCCCCCTCGCCCAGCGCGCGCAGTTCGCACGTGACGGTGGCGCCCGTCGCGGTCAGGTCGGAAACGGATGGGGGAAAGAACGCCGGCATGGAAAAACTTATGACCCCTATCACGGCCCCGTAGGCAAACGTGCCGCTGCCCGAGTTCGGGAGGAACACATCGCGGGCGGTGTCGTACACGCCCGACTCGGTGCCGTTCTTGAGGCAGGGAACGAAGTTGCAGCAGAGCGTCCCGCCGACGGTTTTCACGGTTCCGCCGAAGAACTTCACCTTCGCCTTGTTGCCCCAAAGGAAGGCTGGCGAACCGCCGGACATGTCGTTTATGGCGAAGAGGTATGCGCTTCCGTCGCAGGTGAAGGTGTCGGAGCAGTTGTCGGTGTCGGATGCAGTGGTGACAACGTTGCTGCTCGAGTCATATCCGGTCACCGAGCGCGTCGCCGCCGAATCGACGACGACATAGCGGCGGTCGGCCGAAATGCTGCCCGCGCTAAGCCGGTACGGGGTATGGTTGCTGTTGTTGAAGTCAACAGTGACTGCCGGCGCGCTGTTCGCGTAATCCATGAAAAAGGAAATGTTCTTCACGTTGTAGGCGGTGCGGCAGCCATAGCATGGCCTTACCCCGCCTAAGCCAGAAGTGTTGCTCGAGGTTGGAAGCTCGGTCGGCTGAATGTCGAGCGTGACGACATGGTCGCTCCCGTTCGTCCAGAGCGTGTCGATGTACTGGTTGCCGTCGCTCTCGATGTATTCGACCTCGGTATATCCGCTCGGCAACGACCCCGCCGCAAACGCGCTTGATGCAGCGAAAGCCGCGAGACACACGATACCACACGCGAGTTTTCTCACCCCGTTCATATTGCTTCTCCTGTTGAATTTTGAGTATGCAAATGAAGAGGCGAGAAAACTATTAAGTTTACCCCCCCCCTGCAAAAATACTATTACTTATGCAAAGCATGAGGAAATTATACCACACACTCAGAAATCTGCCAATCCCTACTGAGGTAGCAACCATAGTCAGATATTTTACCTTTTCACAGTCATATTTTACGGCGTTTGACAGTCAGACTTTAGAATATTAGACAGTCACGGTATCATACATACCGAGCACGTTGTCGCTTAGGCGCATACAGGGAAAAAGCCGTCGGTTCGGACTGTCCAGTTGTCCATCCTGCCAGATTTCAACGTTGCCGAGACGAACGGTAGCATACGATATGCCTGCAGAACCCAAATTGCTATTGCGTCCAAAAAGCCAGATGGTGCTGTGTTCATTCACTGTGCCGACATAGGCATTCCCCGAGGTGGTAATCTGCGCGATATCTTGCACCCCGTCGCGATAGACCCTGTCCTTCGCCAGGTTGATGTCATAGTCGTGCCATGTTCCGCCCTCGCTGCTTGCGCTCGGGCATCCTCCGTCCTGGCGGTCGCACCACACCCGCATAAGACCGTTGTTCACATTGAAGTGGAAGCGGTCATGCTTGCCGTCGGTGCCGAGTTTGTCGATGGCGCCAATCTGCCCGCCAGTGGCACCGTTAACCACCTGCATGCGGAAACTCATGCGTGTATTGCCGCCAAACTTTACACCGGTGTCGATCGCCTGAGTTCCCGACGACTCCAGGTATTGCAGCACCACGTAGTTGTTGATCGAATCGGCGCGGGCGGTCACGACGACAGTTGTCGCAAGCGCTGCAGTGATAATGGCCAAATGTTTTACTCTCATCTTGTTTCTCCTTTACTTACAAAATTCTCTAAGCTCTAAGCTCTCAGCTCCAAGCTTCCGCCTTCGCTCCTAACGGAGCTATGGCGGACAAGCCAAGCTCTAAGCTCAACGTTTCGCTATCCCCAAAGATTCACTGTCAATTGCACGAAATGGCTGGTACATGCAGAGCCGGCCGCCGTCGATGACATGGTTCGTGCCTGTCACGAACGAGGCGTTGTCGCTGCACATGAAGAGAATGACGTCGACGAGTTCGTGCGTCTCGCCGGCGCGTCCGAGCGCGGTGGGCATTCCTCTCATCGCGGCTCGTGTGAGGACGGGGCCAGGCGTCACGCAAAGGGCGCGGACGTTGTGCGGCCCGCCCGCAATCGCAAGCCCCTTCACAAAGTTGAAAAGCCCAGACTTGGCAGTGCCGTACATCGTACCTACACCGTCGCCCTCGAAGCCAGTCACGGAACCGAGGCAGCAGATGACGCCAGATTTCTTTGCCACCATCTGCGGCATCATGGCGCGAGCGAAGTAGACTGCGCCTTTGAGATTCACGTCAAGCCCCCAGTCGATGACATCGACCGGCTGTTCATAGAACGGAACGTTCGACTTGCAGCACCGCGCCTCGTTGCCGCCGGCGCATGTGACGAGAATGTCACAGCCACCAAGAGACGCCGCGATTTTCGCCGCGGCCTCGGCGTGAGCGAACTCGCGCACATCGCCAGCGCAGGCAACAACGCTTTCTATGCTCTTTTCAACCTTTCCACCTCTCAACTTTTCAACCTCTTGACGAAGCGTTGCTTCGTCAAGATCGCACATCACGACCTTCGCGCCGAGCCGCGCAAACTCCTGCGCGGCCATGAGCCCCATGCCGCTCGCCGCGCCCGTGACAACGGCGACCTTTCCGCTAAAGTCAATTTCCTTCAACGCTGCACCTCCTCATGATTTCTTGCTTTGTCGCTTCGTCAACTTCGAGGACGTCGAGTTTCCACTTGTACGGATCGTTCGCCTTGTCCTTGCATACGCGCGAAACCGTCGTCTTGAAAATCCCCTTCTCCTTGAAGAAGACAAGCTGATAGCCGCGAAGGTCGCCCGGAACAGTCTGCATCAGGTTGATCGCAAGAAGATATTTCGCATAAGCCGCGTCGAGTGCTCCAGTGTCGTCCTTTGCCTCCATGAGACGCCATATTTCGGCAAGCATCGGAGCGAGCGCGGCGCGTTCGGAGATAACGCCTTCGCTACCAAGTCGCCTCGACTGGTAGAGCCACTGCCAGCCACCCCACGCGCTGAATATTGTCTTGAGGGGAGGCCTCGCGGCAAGTTCGGCCTTCATGCGGCGGTTGGCCTCGAAACCGTCACGCACCTCTTCCTTGATCCAGCCATAGATTGTCGGATGACGCTCTGCGAGCTTAACGAGAAGATCAACGGACGGCGCGGGGCACTTGTCGCCGTTGTAGGTCTGGATTATCACAGGACGCTTCGCTACTTCCGCCAACGCTTCGTAGTAGCGGCACAGGTCGTCCTGCGTGCGGCAGTCGTCGGCTGGGCGCGAAATGAATACGATGGACGGATTGACGGACACAGCAAGCGACTCGCCGTGCCGCGCAAGTTCCATCATTTCGGCAGTGTCGCGCCCTTCTACGCCGAGGCAAAGTCGGGCACGAAACCCTTTTACCGCTTCCGCGAGGTCGGACATTCCGCGCTTCTTCTCGTCCATAGTCAAAAGGTCGATGCTATCGTCAGACTGCGGCCAGATGATGCCGTCCACTCCTGCCTTGTCGACCCACTGCGCTTCCTTCACGAGCGAGCCATAGTCAACCGTCCCGTCGGCAAGATATGGCGTAGTCAGAATCGGATATGCCCCGCGAATCGGCGCGTCGGCGGCAGAAGCACCAAGCGAAAGAACAAGAGCGAGGGCAAGCAACGCCGCTTTTCCAACTTTCAACTTTGCACTCTCAACTTTCAACTTCACGACTCCCGATCCCTTTCAAAGAAGAAGATTCGCGCGATGCCAATCGCTGCAGCTCCGGCAAGCGCGAACACCGAAAGCGATGCGAGGCCAGCGCTCATCGAAAAATGCGCGTTCATCCAACCGAGGACGGCAGGGCCAGAAGCCCCAATCACGCTTCCACCGCAGCCAAAGACACCGACCGCCGCCGCGCGGTAGCGTGGCTTTACGACCTCGAAGAGCGACGCATAGATGTTCGAGTCGTAGACGCCCGACGCAAAACCAAACACCGCCGTGCCGAAGATGCAGAGCACGGCGGATGGCGCAAGCGCAGTCAAAAGAAGCCCGAGAACGCAGAGAAATATGCCGGCGATGTTCACGTCAAACCTGACCTGCGGACGCGATGCGGCAAAGCGGTCGGAGATCCACCCGCCCAGAAACACGCCAACAGTCGCGCCAAGGTAGAACCAGAATACGGCGTGGAACGCGGCGGAAGCGGCGGTGACGTCCAGAAACTCGCGCTGGAGGTATGCAATTATCCAGGTGTTGAAACTGTACTTCGCGTAAAAGTAGAAGCCGAGCCCCGCCATGAGAAGAAGCGCGGATGGTTTGCACATGACCGCTCCAAGTGCCTCACGGACGCTCGCCTTATCCTCCGTTGCCCCTTCTCCACTCCCCCCTCCCCGCACTTGCGGCGTGTCGCTGAGAAGCAGTGCAAGCGCGACGACCCAGACCGCACCCAAAGCACCAAACGCCATAAAGGCCTTGCGCCAGCCGCCTGCGCCGAGTCCGGCGAGATAGCCAGAAACGCAGCTGCACACGACAATCCCAGCGTAGATCACAATCTGGTAGATGGAAAACGCCGTCGCCCGCGTCTTGACGTGGAACTGGCCGATGAGCGAAGAATTGGCCGGCGGAAGCAGCGCCTGTCCCGCGGCGTTCACCACGCCGTATGCAACAATCAGCATACCTACACCTGCGGCAAAGCCAGAGCAGAAGATTCCAACGGAAAAGAGCGAAGTGCCAATGACGATCATCCACTTGCGGCTGAAGAAATCGGCAATGACGCCGCCAAAGGGAATCGCCACTCCGAACACGAGCGTAAACGCGCTTCCGACGAGTCCAAGCTGCGCGTCGGTGAGTCCCGCGCCTGCAAAGTCCGCCTTTATCTGCGGCAAGACGGCATTGAATATCTGCCGCGACCCCTGCGCAAGAAAATACGTTGCGGAGATGATCGCGAGCAGAATCCACTTGTAGTTCTTTGTACAGTCCTTCAACATTCTTTTCATAGTATAGCATATCCACATAGACAACATATCATTTTCCAAATAAAAGATTAATCACTAATCCAATAATACTGTTGTGCGCCCGCAGCTACTTGGTGTATAATACGCGCCAAAATGAAAAGCCTTATTCCCAATGTCACGATCGCCAGCATCCTTGCCGAGCCAGCCGGGCAACGCAAGTTCGCGGGTTTGTTCTCGTATCTTGGGACTGTCCACCGATGGAATCTGCGCATACTTCGCGCCCAGGACGAGATTGCAGCATTCTTCGCGGACAAGAAAGCCCTGAACGGCATGGATGGCATAATCTATTCCGGAAGGTACGACAAGGCAGCGTTTAAGGCGATTGCGGCGCTACCGTGTCCTGTCGTGGTCATGGAGAACGAATCGCCGGAACTTGAACGGAGAACGCACAACCTCATTGTGATAAGAAACGATGCCGCCGAAATAGCCAAAGCCGCCTTGAAGACATTCATGGAGATGGGAAAGTACAAGTCGTTCGCGTATGTAGGCGACTTGTCGGGGCAGGAATGGTCGAAGAGGCGCGAATCGGCTTTTGCCAGGGAGGTAGTCGAAAAGACTTCAATGCAGGCGAACGTCTATTCGTCTTTGGCGGCAAGCCCCGACATCGACTGCCCGCGGCTCGCCGACTTCCTGGCGGGACTGGAGCAACCGGCGGCGGTACTAGCTGCGAACGACATGCGGGCGATGGATGTCGTCGCGGCCGCGAAGATGGCGAAAATCTCCGTGCCGGGGAAACTGGCGGTACTCGGGATAGACAACGATCCGTACGTCTGCGACGGCACTTCTCCTGCGCTGTCCAGCATTGAGCCAGACTTCCATGCAGAGGGCGCAGCGGCAGCGGAGCTTCTTGACAAGATGATGAGAAGCCGCGTTCCAAAAAGCGCGCGACACCTCTTCTTCGGCGTGAAGCGAGTCGTCATCCGAGAGTCGACGCCGCGACTTCCGCTGGCGGAAAGTCTCGTCGCAAGAGCGAAGGAATTCATCGACAAGCACGCAACAGACGGCATTTCGCCAGGAGACGTCGCAGCTCACCTCGGGATTTCGCGCCCCCTTCTGGACCTGCGCTTCCGCGAAACGCAAAAGACTTCCGTCGGCAAGCTCATCACGGCGACAAAACTCTCGGAAGTTGCGCGAAAGCTGCGAGAGACAAGGCTTTCCATTGCCGCCATTCAGGAAACCTGCGGATTCAAAAACGCCAACGCCCTGAAGAACCTTTTCAAGCGGCGCTACAACATGTCCATGCGCGCCTACCGCGCCAGATCCAGATAAAAGATGGTGCCGAAAAAAGAGCGCCCGCCTGCGCAAGCAGACGGACGCTTCCTTTCGCGGGCCGAACCCGGACGAGGTTACTTGACCTCGACTTCGGCGCCGGCCTTCTTGAGCTGCTCGGCGATCTTCTCGGCCTCGTCCTTCGCGATGGCTTCCTTGACCTTCTTGGGAGCGCCGTCGACCATGTCCTTGGCGTCCTTGAGGCCGAGACCCGTAATCGCGCGGATCTCCTTGATGACCGCGATCTTGTTGGCACCGGCGGCCTTGAGGATGACGTCGAACTCCGTCTTCTCCTCAGCGGCGGCAGCACCACCAGCGGCGGGACCGGCGACGGCCACGGCTGCGGCGGCGCTCACGCCCCACGCCTCTTCGAGGGCCTTCACGAGGTCGTTGATTTCGAGAACGGTCTTGCCCGACAGTTCCTTGATGATTTCTTCGTTAGTCATTGTCTTGTTCCTTTGTTTTACTTGTCAACCCTGGCCGTTTTTCATGCCAGGGAAATTTTGTTTACTGTGCAGCGGCCTCGGCGGCGGGCGCCTCGGCTGCAGGTGCGGCGTCTCCCTCGCCCGCCGTAGCCTCGGCGGAGGCGGGACCCTTCTTGGCCTTCTCGGAGAGGACGCGCGCGAGACGGGTCGCAGGCTCCTTGAGGAGCATGAGGAGCGTCGCACGGAGCTGATCCTTGCCGGGAACCTTGGAGAGGGCATCGACCATCGCGGCATCAACGATCTTGTTGTCGTAGTCAGCGCCCTTGACGGACGCCTTGCCGCCGGAGTCCTTGACGAACTCCATGATGGCCTTCGCAACGGCCGTAGGCTCGCCGTGACCGGTGACGATCGCGGAGTTGCCCTTGAACATCGCGTTGACCTCTTCGCTCCACCCCTTCTCCTTGGCAACCTTGCCGAGGAAGGTGTTCTTCACGACGAGAAGACGGCTGTCGAGCGCGCGGAGGGCCTTGCGGAGCTTCGCGAACTGCGCGACGGTAACGCCGCCGTGGTCGATGATGAAGCAGTAGTCAGAGTCCTTTACGCGGGCGATGACTTCGTCGAGGATTGCAATCTTTTCGATTCTCATTTTAGTCACCCTCCTTATTCGGCATCACCGACGACCTGAACCGGAACGCCGATGCCCATGGTCGAGGAAACGCTCATCGACTTGATGAAGACGCCCTTGACCGTGGCCGGCTTCGCGGCCTGAACGGCGGCGACGATGGCCTTGATGTTCTGGACGAGCTTGTCGGCGTCAAACGAGCGCTTGCCCGCGACGACGGCCATGTTGCCCGTCTTGTCCATGCGGAAATCGACCTTGCCGCCCTTCGCCTCCTTGACGGCCGTGGCCGTGTCGTCGGTGACGGTGCCGGTCTTGGGGTTGGGCATGAGGCCGCGGGGACCGAGGATACGGGCGCACTTGCGGACTTCCTTCATCGCCTCGACAGTCGCGATCGCGACGTCGAAATCGCACCAACCTTCCTTAGTGACCTTGTCGATGAGGTCTGCGAGGCCGACGTAGTCGGCACCGGCCTGGCGCGCCTCTTCGGCGTGGTCGCCGCCGGCGAACACCGCGACCTTGACGGTCTTGCCCGAGCCGTTGGGGAGCTTGACGGTGCCGCGCACCGCCGTGTCGCCCTTGGTGAGCTCCTTGCCGAGATGGAAGTAGACGTCAACCGTCTCGTCGAACTTCGCGCCGGCGTTGTCCTTGACGAACTTGACCGCCTCTTCGAGAGTGACCTCCTTCTTGGGGGCCTTCTTCAGCGCGTTGAAATATCTCTTTCCGTGCTTGCTCATTCGACCACCTCGATTCCCATGTTGCGAGCCGTGCCAGCGATCATCTTGATCGCCTGCTCGGGATCGTCGGTGTTGAGGTCTGCCTTTTTCATCTCAACGATCTTGAGAAGCTGGGCCTTGGTGACCTTGCCGACCTTGTTCTTGTTGGGAACGCCGCTGCCCTTGGCGAGACCGGCTTCCTTCTTGAGGAGCACCGACGCCGGCGGCGACTTGAACTGCAGCGAGAAGCTGCGGTCCTGGTAGACCGTGATGATCACGGGGATTACGAGCCCTGAGTCCTTGGCCGTCTTGGCGTTGAACTCCTTGCAGAACTGCATGATGTTGACACCAGCAGAACCGAGGGCCGGGCCCACGGGCGGCGCGGGATTCGCGGCGCCGGCGGGAATCTGGAGCTTGACGACTCCAGTTACTTTCTTGGCCATTTGCCTTTTCCTTCTTTCGTGCGGCTCCTCCCGAGGATCCCTCCCGGTGGTGAGATTGTGCTCGCTCCTACGCTCGTTCCGCTCGGGCTTCGCCCTTGCTCACTTGCTTCGTCGCTCGAACGATCTCGGTCATACTCGCCTCTCGGCTCGCACAACCTTTTCGGACCGCAAAACCTGTCTACTACTTAAGCGGCTCGAGAGTGTCCTCGATCGGAACCTTCTCGACCTGCCAGTATTCGACGTCGACAGGGACCTTCCGGCCGAAGACTGCTACTTCGACCTTGAGC
Source organism: uncultured bacterium (assembly GCA_902761275.1). Taxonomy (GTDB): domain Bacteria; phylum Verrucomicrobiota; class Kiritimatiellia; order RFP12; family UBA1067; genus UBA1067. The sequence continues at coordinate 29,566 of CACWJS010000040.1, forward strand.
TTGCCCTTGTCGGGATCAACCATTGACACCTGGCCCGTCAAGCCCATGAACGCGCCATCGTTTATCTTCACCGTCTCGTCGACGCTGAAATCCACTTTCGGACGCTCGGCCATCGCGCCAGCCGAAGGACGGTCGAGGAGAATGGAATCAACCTCGCTCTGCTTCAGCGGCTGCGGCCTGTCCCCGCCAACGAACCCAATCACGCCGGGTGTCTCGCGGAGGAACTGCCACGTCCTTTCGAAAATCGCCTTCTTCCCGTTTTCGTCGAGGCCCTTCGCCTCGTCGTAGAGCGCAAGCTCTGCGAGCACATAGCCCGGGAAGAACTTCTTCGTGATCGTGCGCTTCTTGCCGTCCTTCTTCTCGGTGACGCGCTCGGTCGGGATCACGCACCGACCGATGAACTCCTCCATGCGCTCGAGCTTTACGCGCGCCTCAATCGACTTCTGGGCCTTGTTCTCCTGGCCGGTGAGCGTGTGAAGCACAAACCACTGCTTGACCATCTTTATACCCCTTCAGTCTCCTGTGTCAGTCACAAACGGCCAATCACGCCCCTGCGTGGACGACCTTGATGAACCCTTCGATCAGCTTGTCGCAGACGAGCGTCGTAGCCGCAAGGATGAAGATGAACGATATGACGACGAGCGTCGACTCCCAAAGCTCGGTCTTGCCGGGCCACGTAACGCGCTTGGCCTCGGCTGACACGCCGACCAGATATTCCTTCGTCTTCTTGAAAAAGCTCATCTTACTCTTCCTTGTTCTGTTGGCAGGGTAGGAGGGAATCGAACCCCCATAGGCGGTTTTGGAGACCGCTGCACTGCCATTGTGCTACTACCCTAATGGCGAGACTTACTTCGTCTCTTTGTGGGTCGTGCGCTTGCGGCAGTGCGGGCAGAACTTCACCTTCTCCAGACGCTCCGTCATAGTCTTCTTGTTACGGGTCGTCGTGTAGTTGCGGTTCTTGCACTCACCACAGGCCAAAATAGCGAGATCTCGCATTTCTGATACCTCCGCCCTGTTGGAGATAGAGCCCGGCCGGCCACTTCCGGCCGGGCATCTCACAGGACTTCTCTTCTTTATTACTTGATGACGCTCGAAACCGTTCCGGCGCCGACCGTGCGGCCGCCCTCGCGGATGGCGAAGCGCATCTTGTCCTCAAGCGCGACAGGCGCGATGAGCTTGACGGTGATCTCGACGTTGTCGCCGGGCATGACCATCTCGACGCCGTCGGGGAGCTGAATGTCGCCCGTCACGTCCGTCGTGCGGATGTAGAACTGGGGACGATAGCCCTTCATGAACGCGGTGTGGCGGCCACCCTCTTCCTTGGTGAGGACGTAGACCTGGCCCTTGAACTCGGTGTGCGGGGTGATGGAACCCGGCTTCGCGAGAACCTGGCCGCGGGCAACCTCTTCCTTCTTCGTGCCGCGGAGGAGCGTGCCGATGTTGTCGCCGGCCTGGCCCTGGTCCAGGAGCTTGCGGAACATCTCGACGCCCGTGACGGCAGTCTTGGCCGTCGGCTTGAGACCGACGATCTCGACTTCGTCGCCGACCTTGACGACACCGCGCTCAACGCGGCCGGTGACGACCGTGCCGCGGCCTTCGATCGAGAAGATGTCCTCGATAGGCATGAGGAACGGCTTGTCAAGCTCGCGCTGGGGCTCGGGAATGTAGGTGTCGAGAGCGTTCATGAGCTCGTCGATGCACTTGCACGCCGGGTCGTCCTTCGAGGCCGCCTGGGTCGCGGGATAGGCCGCGCCGCGGATGACAGGGGCGTTGTCGCCGTCGTAGTCGTACTTGGAAAGGAGCTCGCGGACTTCCATCTCGACGAGGTCGAGCATCTCGGCGTCCTCGACGAGGTCGCACTTGTTGAGGAAGACGACGATCTTCGGCACGCCGACCTGGCGGGCGAGAAGGACGTGCTCGCGCGTCTGGGGCATCGGGCCGTCGACGGCGGAGACGACGAGGATGGCGCCGTCCATCTGGGCCGCGCCGGTAATCATGTTCTTGACGTAGTCAGCGTGTCCGGGGCAGTCGACGTGCGCATAGTGACGGTTCTCCGTCGCGTACTCGACGTGGGAGGAGGCGATCGTGAGAATCTTGGTCGCGTCGCGGCGGCCAGCAGACTCGGACGCCTTGGCGACCTGGTCGTACTTGATCTCCTCGCAGAGGCCCTTGAGAGCCTGGACGTGCGTAATAGCGGCCGTAAGCGTGGTCTTACCGTGGTCGACGTGGCCGATGGTGCCGACGTTCACGTGCGGCTTTCCGCCGCGATCGAATGTTTCCTTTGCCATTTTTTAACTCCTGTGAGTAGTTGTTCTTCTTTTGCCTTCGCACCTTCTGGAGCCACCTAGCGGAATCGAACCGCCGACCTCATCCTTACCAAGGATGTGCTCTACCTACTGAGCTAAAGTGGCCACCCGTCTGGTGCGAAAACTTGGATAGTATATCAAAAACGCGCCGACTGGCGCAAGGGGGTATTTTGGGTGGTGGCGAAGGAGGGGATCGAACCCTCGACCCAAGGCTTATGAGTCCTTTGCTCTACCGACTGAGCTACCTCGCCATGTGTCTTAGATGACAACAGGCGCGTAGTTTACCAAAACCACGCGCCTGCCGTCAAGGGCGTTTTGCCGCTTTTACGGAAAGCGGACGATTTCGTAGTAGCAGGTCGCCTCGGCGGGATCGCGCGCGGTGTTCGCGGCAAACGAGACCTTCCCGCCCTCCTGGACGACCGGCACCTCGCCGCGGCGCGTGCCGTCGGACGCGAGAGCATATACCTTGCAGGGCTTCCCGTCGGCGAACGCGAGCGTCACTTCCGCCACGCTTCGTCGCATGAGGTGTGGGAGCCGCCCCCACTTGAGCAGCACCTTCTTCGAATCGTCCGCATAGACCGTGCCCTCGTCCTGAACGTCAGCGACATGCGTAAGCAGAAGACGCTTTGACGAGGCGATCGGCGCATCGTCCAGTGCGCTCACCCAGACTGCGGCCGGCACTTTCCCGTCGAGCTTCGCAGTAAGAGGCCCGACAGTGCGC
>CACWJS010000041.1:0-5070 GCA_902761275.1 uncultured bacterium
ATGAAGCTCGCGCAGTCTCTATACGAGCAGGGGCGCATCACCTACATGCGAACCGACTCCGTGAACGTCTCCGAGCAGGCGCGCGTAGCGGCGAAGGAATACGTGACCGCGACCTTCGGCGGGGAGTTCTACCCCGAAAGCCCCAACTTCTTCAAGTCCAAGGCCGACGCGCAGGGCGCGCACGAGGCGATACGCCCGACCGACGTCATGCTGACGCCCGAGCGCGCTGCGGAGAATGGCATGGACGCCGCGGAGCTCAAGCTCTATGGACTCGTGTGGAAGCGTTTCGTCGCGAGCCAGATGGCCGATGCGAAGACGACGGTCCGCACCGTCTCGCTCGCCGCGAGAAAGCCCGCGCTCGCGCACGACTACCTCTTTACCGCAAGCGCGACGGAAATCGACTTCGAGGGCTTCCTCAAGGTGATGAACCTCTCGCTCAAGAAGAAGCGCCCTGACGGCGAGGAAGACGACGACGATACCGACGAGGTCGCGGCGCTTCCGCCGCTTTCCAATGGCGAGACTCTCGATGCCGTCCGCTGGCTCGCAGACGAGAAGCAGACGAAGGGCCCGTCTCACTACTCCGAGGCGTCGCTCATCAAGGCGCTCGAGGAGAACGGCGTAGGCCGCCCGTCGACCTACGCGGCGACGATTGAGACCTTGAAGGCGCGCGAATACGCGAAGACCGAGAAGAAGAAACTTATTCCTTTGGAGCGCGGCTTCCTCGTCTGCGACTGGCTTGTGAAGAAGCTCGACGCGCTCTTCAATGTCGGGTATACCGCGAAGATGGAAGCCGAGCTCGACAAGGTCGAGTCTGATGGCGAGCCGATGAACGCGATGCTCAGCGAGTTCTACGCGAAGTTCCTAAAGGCCGTCGAGTCCTGCAAGGAGCCGGCTCCCGACAAGGAGAAGTTCGAGATCGTCTTCTCGCTTCTCGACCAGGTGAAGGAGTGGAAGGAACCGAAGACCGTCGGCAAGAGGACCTACGACGACAAGGCGTTCGTCGAGTCGGTGCGCACGCAGTTCGACACTGGCAAGCCCCTCTCCTCGCGCCAGCTCGAGTATCTCGTCCGCATGGCCCTCATGTATTCGTCGCAGATACCGAACTGCGAGGCGACGCTGAAGGAGCACGGCATCGCCGGTTCGCAGGCGCAGAAGCCGGAGACGGTGGACCCCGAACTCGTGAAGTGGTGCTTCGACACGGCCGATAGGATTGTGGGGCTTATGCGGAACCCGTTCCTCAAGAGTCTGCGCGACCAGACCGAGCGTGGGCGCGGCCTCTCGCAGAAGCAGTTCGCCATACTCGTCAAGGCGGTTGGCGAGAATGCCGCGGGGCTCGACGACTGCGACGAGATACGCGCTAAGCTTTCGGAATACGTCTCAGGCGGCTTCTCGCCAATCCAGCGCGAGGGCGAGTCCGTCGTGCCGCGTCTCATCGCACTCGTCGGCAAGGTGACTGAGTGGCGGCCTTCTTCGAAGAAGGGTCGCAAGACCTACGACGACAAGGCGTTCGTCCAGTCGCTCGTAGACCAGTTCGAGCGTCGCAGGTCACTTTCGCCGCGGCAGGTAATGGCCCTCAAGCGCGTCCTCGTCGCCTACAAGGACAAGATACCCGGCTATGCCGAAGTCGCGGGGCCGCTTGGCCTTGAAGACATTCCCTCGAGCCGTGACAAGAAGGCAGAGGTTATAGATGGTCCCTCCGACTAATCCGCGTACGACGGAAGACCCGCGGGTGCAACGCTTTGAGGCGAACCTCCTCGCGGAGCGCGGCGTCTCGCCAAACACCTGGGAGGGCTATTCCGCCGACATCGCGCAATTTGCCGCGTTCGTGTGGGGACACGATGCGGCGCCGCCATTTCCGTGGGGCGAGGCAAGCGATGCGGCGGCAAGGGCGTTCCTCTCCGCTTTCGGTTCGGCTGGCGCGCAGGCCACGACCGTTCGCCGCAAGCTTGCGGCGCTACGCGCGTTCTACAGGCATCTCCAGCGCGAAGGCGCAGTAACCGACAATCCGTTTTCATCGCTTCGCGGGCCGCGCAAGGCGAAGGCCTTGCCGAAGGTGCTTTCGGTCGGCGACGTCGAGGCGTTTCTTGCGCAGCCGGGCAAGGACTTTTCCGAGGGGCGGCTTTCCGAGCGCGAGTTCCTGCGAGACTCTGCGCTTTTCGAAACGCTGTATTCGACAGGGTGTCGAATCGGCGAGGTCACGCCGCTCAGGTGGCGCGACATCGACTTTGCGCGCGGCACGGCGATAGTGACAGGCAAGGGCTCGAAGGACCGTCTCGTAATCCTCGGGTCGAAGGCGCTTGATGCGTTAGGCAGACTGCGCGGCGCATCTGCCGCGAACGACGGCGATGCGGTGTTTCAGTCCTCGGCCGGGAAGGCGGCTTCGTCGCGCTTCATTGAGAGGCGTATGAAAAAGTATCTCGCAGAGGCGGGGCTTTCGCCCGACCTTACCCCCCACAAGCTGCGACATAGCTTCGCGACGCACCTCCTAGACGCTGGTGCGGACCTGAGGAGCGTGCAGGAAATGCTGGGGCACTCGTCGCTTTCCACGACTCAGGTCTACACGCATGTTTCCGTGGAGAGATTGAAAGACGCATATTTTTCATCACACCCGCGCGCCTGATTGTGGTATAATACAACATCATAAACCAAAAAAAGAGGTGAGTTATCGCACAGTTCACTCGTGTCAACTTCAAGATTCGCGTTCCGCAGGTTCGCGTTCTTGATGCCCAGGGAAACATGCTCGGCGTAATGCCGACACGCGACGCACAGCGTCTCGCGGACCAGAGAGGGCTCGATCTCGTCGAGATCACGCCCAACGCGCAGCCACCAGTCTGCAAGATCATGGACTACGGAAAGTTCAAGTACGAAGAGTCCATCAGGGAGAAGCAGGCGCGTAAAGCCCAGAAGGTGCAGAAGGTGAAGGAAATCAAGTTCCATCCCGGCACCGACACGAACGACTTCAACTACAAGCTCAACCAGATTCGGGGCTTTCTCGAGAGTGGTTGCAAGGTGAAGCTCACACTTCAGTACCGCGGTCGCGAGAACGCGCACCGCGAACTTGGCGAGGACGTAATCAACCGAGTCCTCGAGGAGCTTAAGGACGAGTGCTTTGTCGAACAGGCGCCGAAGACGCTCGGTCGCGTTCTTGGTGCGCTTATCGGGCCGCCTCGCAAGAACGGTCCGAAGCCGCAGCCGCGTCCGGCGGCTCCCGCGCAGCCGGGCGAGATACACATATCCGTCAGCTGAGAAGGGCGAGATGGGAAGATTTCGTTTGAGAGGCAGGAGACGTCGCAACCGCGACCAGCGGTCGCGCGCCGAGATGATTCCTCTGCGCACGGTTGTGCCGAACCTCGTCACTTCCATGGCTGCGTGCGCCGGCATCACGTCGATTTCGCTTTCGAGCGAGGGGCGGTTTCTCCATGCGCTTATCGCGCTTCTCGTTGCCTGCGTATGCGACGGCATGGACGGGCGCATCGCGCGACTCTTGAAGGCGAGCTCCAAGCTCGGCGCCGAACTCGACTCGCTCGCCGACTTCGTGAACTTTGGCGTCGCCCCGGCGATGTTTATGTTCTTCTGGCTCACAGGCGGTCCGGCGCACGAGGGCTACTCGCCGCAGATGGTACGGCTCGTCCTGGGGTGTTCGCTTTTCTACGCGCTCTGCGACTGCTTCCGCCTCGCGCGGTTCAACACGATGCTCGAGCAGCCTACGCTCCCTTACTGGAAGCATTTCTTTACCGGGGTTCCCGCGCCAGGGGGGTGTTGGATGGTGCTGACTCCCGCCATTCTTGCGCTCGCGCTCGACGCCAAGGACAAGTATCCCGCGCTGCAGGACGCGCTTCACAACCCGTACTTCGGCATGTTTATGCTCCTCTTCGTGGGCGCGCTGATGGCGTCGCGGCTCCCGACAATCTCGCTCAAGTCTGTCCACATCAGCAAAAAATACCAGCTTCCGGTGATGGCGGCGCTGTTGCTTGTCGTGGCGTTTTTGATATCGAATTTCTGGATGACCGTCGGCGTTATGGGCGTTCTCTACGTCCTGACCGTTCCCGTGACGGGGATTGTTTTTTTGCGAGTTCGCGCCCGTGCACTTGACGCGGCGGCCGCGAAAGTGTAAAATTCACCTATATTTTTCCACATCAAAGGAGAAGTCCAAAAATGAAGAACATGAAGCTTGTACTTGCGACCGCCGCGATTGCGGCATCTGTAACCGTCTTCGCCGCCAATGGCGAGGCCGAACCCGGCACCGAGGGACAGGGGGTTGGTGCGATCGGCTGGACGCCCGTTCAGATCGGGCTTTTTGCGCCTGTGTCCATTCCGTGGGGCTTCGACTGGGACGTCAAGGGGTTTGACCTCAATCTCTTCTACATCGAGACAGTCAAGCTTCAGGGCCTCGGCATCTCGGGCATCGCCTCGCGCACCCGCGACAACCAGGACGGACTTCTCATCTCCGGCGTCTGCAACTGGAACGACTCTGACGTCCGCGGCCTCGGCATCACGCTCGGCGCGAACCTCGGCTTCGGCGATGTCTACGGCATCGACGTTGCGTCGTTCGGTATGCGCAACCTCATGAAGGGCATGGACGTCAACCTGCTCGCCTCCTACCAGAAGGAGTTCGTTGGCTGGCAGACTTCCTGCGTCTGCAACTTCACCGAAGGCGAGTGCACCGGCGCCAGCTTCTCGCTTGCGCTCAACATGGCGAAGATCGAGACTGGCTTCCAGGCCGCTACCATCAACAGCGCCCAGGAGCTCCATGGTGTCCAGATTGGTGTCATCAACGTCGCGCACGAGTGCCCCTGGGGCCTCCAGATCGGCGTCATCAACATCATTCTCGACAACAAGATCAAGATACTTCCGCTCGTCAACGGGTATTTTGGCGGCAGCGAAGAGTGAGCAAGCCGAGTAATCCATTTCTGAAGAAGGCGACGGGGGCTGGCAAGGCCCCCGCGTCCGTTGAAACGAAGCGCAAGCACGGGCTTGGCCGCGGGCTTGACGGGCTTCTTTCCTCGTCTATGCCGCCGCCAGCCGCGATGCGCTCCTCGACGGCGCTCTTGAGGCGCTCGAGCGCGTCGG
>CACWJS010000041.1:5076-23646 GCA_902761275.1 uncultured bacterium
GCTCAACATACTCGATATTGAGCGCAGCCCCTATCAGCCGCGCCGCGACTTCAAGGAAGAGGAACTCAAGGAACTCGGCGAGTCGCTCAAGAACAACGGTCTCGTCCAGCCGCCTACCGTCCGCAAGAACGCCGCCGGCCGCTACGAACTCATTTCCGGCGAGCGCCGCCTGAGGGCCGCCCAGCTCATTGGCTGGAAGAAGATCGAAGTCGTCCTCAAGAACGTCGACGACCAGACCGCGGCGATCATGACGACTACCGAGAACCTCCAGCGCGAGGATCTCAACCCGATCGAGGAGGCCGTCAGCTACAAGACGCTGCAGGATCGCTTCAATCTCACGCAAGCCGACGTCGCCGAGAAGGTTGGCAAGGGCCGCGCCACTGTCGCAAACACAGTCAGGCTTCTTGAGCTTCCCGACGAGGTGAAGGGTCTTGTGCAGTCTCGGCTTCTTTCCGCAGGCCACGCGAAGGTTCTCCTTTCCGTCGATTCAGAGAAGGATCGCATTCTCCTCGCGCGCGACTGCGTAAACGACCAGCTTACTGTGCGCGCCCTCGAGAAGAAGGTCGCGCGCCTCCACGCGCCTGTTCCTGCGCGCTCCACCGGCGTGCCCGATCTCCCCGACGCGTATGTTCGCAACCTTTCCGACAAGTTGAAGCGCCATCTCGGGTGCGCCGTCCGCGTGACGAGCGGCGTCACGCACGCCAACGGCAAGCACACGAAGGGCGTCCTCGAGATCGATTTCTTCGACAATGACGACCTCGACCGCGTCATCCGCATGATTGGCGTGGAGATCGACTGACGATGGTTTCTGCGCTGCTCGCGGCGTCTCTCGTTTTTTCTCCGGCAGACGCAAGCATCGCCTGCACCACCGCGGTACAGCTCGTCGAGCGCCATACCCCTCGGGATTCCGGCACGACGCGCAGCATGCTTGCTGCAAACTTTCTCCTTGATGCGGCGAGCGCCGCCGGTGCGGACGTAAGGCGCGACATGTTCGTCGCAAAGACGCCGAAGGGCGAGCGCAGGTTCACGAATCTCGTCGCCACGTTCAAGACCTCTCCAGACGCGCCCTGGGTCGTCCTCGTCTCGCACTACGACACGAAGCCCGGGGTTGACTGCCCTGGCGCGAATGACGGCGCCTCGACTTCAGGGCTTCTCGTCGCGCTCGCCGGCATACTGCGTTCGCAGCGCGCGCTGCGCGACAACGTGATGCTGATATGGACCGACGGGGAAGAATGCATGACCGCATATATGGAGGACGACGGGCTCTGGGGGTCGCGGCACGCGGCGAAGTCGCTCAAGAAGAGTGGCGTGAACGTCAAGGCGGTAATATGCGTCGACATGCTTGGCGACAGGGACCTCCACATATCGATCCCGAGGAACTCAAGCCCCGCGCTTTCGAAGATAGCGCTGCTCGCGGCGAAGAGGGCTGGGATCGAGGGCAAGGTCTCGCGCATTGACCTGCTCGTAAAGGACGACCACGTGCCGTTCATCGAGGAGGGTTTCAAGTCGATCGACCTCATAGACTTTGAGTACGGCAGCGCTCCCGGGCTCAACGACTACTGGCACACCGCGAAGGACACCCCTGACAAGATTTCGGAATCTTCGCTTCTCGTCGCCGGCAAACTCGTCGTTGGCATGCTCAACATCCTGCTCCAGTGACCGCGCCTGTCGCCGCATCCACCCTTGCGGGGGATGGGGAGTTTTGGTATAATGCAGGCGTCATAAGCGCAGGGCGTGTGTCTTGTGTGCGTGATTAATTAGGTGTTGTCGCGGGCAAGGTCTGCACACATCACACGAAAGGGAGGGAAGATACAATGAGTAAACTGTTCAACTGGGCCGCTGCGCGCATAGTCGCAGCATTCGCACTCACACTGCCCCTTGCGGCAATGGCGGTAACAACCGCGGGCTACGAACAATTCGGTGATACTGCCGGCGTGGTCTTGTGGCGAGCGATTGGAGCGGACTTTCACAATAGTAGGGTGCGAAATGTTGCTGCAGATGGTATGGTTGGCGACGAGTATGCGATGGTCGCGAATCCCAACAACAATACGACCTCGTGGCAGCGCTTCGCAAGCAACATGGCCAATGCGTACACGTCGCCTGGTTTGGTGCTTGTCTATGATTTGCCGGGGGACGGTGATAGTACAAACTACTCGGCCTCGGTTGACTGCTCGTTTGGGCCGCTTTCTTTTGGTGGTCTGTGGGTGAAAACGCTTGCGGCGAATGATGCTGTTTTTACAATTACAGGAACGGGATCCCGTAGCACCGAGTTTGGTGCAGCAGGCAAGTCTACTCTTTTCAAGTTTGAAAAGTCGTTCACAATCAATCGTCAAGGCACTTCCTCTTTCCGCGGAACCGCCACGGTTGACATTGATGCGGGCGCAACCTTTACGGCTCAGGCATATTCAGGGCAGGTCGCGTCTGTCCCCGTGGATTCAACGCTCAAGTTGAAGGGTTCCGGTACATTGGCCGTTACGACGATGAACGTCGCTGGTGCGCTCGATCTCTCGGCTACAACGGTTCCTTCGATTTCCGGCAATGTGACCCTTGCTGGCGGCGCGACGCTCGTGCTTCCTGCAGGAACTACAATTGACGGAGAGTCGCCTTTTACGATCTGTTCCGGCACTTTGACGGCAAGCGACAATGTTTACGTGAAGATTGGCGATGGCGATGCTGTTCTGATGTTGCTTACAGTTTCTGGAGGTGCGATAACTGCAACCGAATCCGTCACCACGGAGTTGACGTTTACCGAAGATTTCCCGGATGTCGTGCCTTTTGGATGTGTCTACACCTTCATTGGCGGTGAGACGACCGACGCGCTTGTCACGCTTTCCGCTGTCACGGTAAACGGTACGCTCAAGACGTCTAAATACATCAAGATTACAGATATTGCAACATCAGTCGGCTCTGCTTTGGAAGTCCTTGATGGTGTCACGACGGTTGGCGGTTCTGCTGACTGCAAGATAAAGGGCAGCATCACGATCGATGCTGGCGCGACGCTCAAAAACATCAAGACAGACTCGCTTAACTACAACAGCCCATCGCTGACAGTTGATGTCTACGGCACTCTTGACATGGGTACGACGCGTTGGTCTGTCCGTGAAGGCGTTATATTCAAGGTTCACCCCGGCGCTGCTGTGACAGGTGCGGGCGACAGCCTTGCCTCGTTGGACTTCTTGAGCGCCAACGGCATTGATGTCTATGGCGGGGCGGGGGCCAATTCTGTTACTATCGAAGGTCCGGTGCGCGTTCGCGGAAACGAATCACGTTTCTGGGTTGACGAAAACATGACACTTGTCCTTGCCGGCGGCATTAAAGATGGCAGTGGCCATCATGGCGGTTTCAAGCAGGTTGGCCCCGGCACGCTGGAAATCCATGCTAACAGTGTCGGTCTTTCCGGTAACGCTTCGATCATGACGCAGGGAACGCTTCGCCTTGTCGACACGACCCTCGCGTTCCCCGTCGCTTTGCAGGGCAACAGCTCCTACCTTGAAGTCGTTGCGACAGAGGCTGAGACAGTTGTCCCCGTCAACATTACGTCCATTGCCAACAACAACGTCACGCTCTCCGGTGCTGGTAAGGTCAGCGGATCTATCACGAAGACCTCCGCCCCCGGCGGCGATCTTGCGACAGCGCTCCAGTCCTCCGCTTGGACTGGTACGTTCGTTGCTGACTGGGCAGGAGCAAAGGATGCGCATTTTGACATCAACTCCTACGGCAATGCAAATTCGGTTGTTGAGGTAACAAAACTTGCTGGTGGACATGTCAGCGGCTCGAATGCAAATGTGACAGTTGTTCCCACGGTCAAGGTCAGCGGCACTATGAAGCTTGACAATGGCTATTCCGGAAAGACAACAACTTTCACGAAACTGACGGGAACTGGAACATTTACACAAGGTGGTATATATCCCATTGATATTACTGTTCTTGATGGTTTTACTGGCACAATTGTTGGTGAAGCAGCAGGAGGCACCTCAATTGGGACTATAAACCTTTCCGAGACACCATCTGCCGGCGGCAAGCTATTTTCAATTAGCCCATCAGCAGAAATCCTTTACGGCTTTGCGTCTACCAAGGTCTCGGTCAATGGCGTTGTTGACGATACTATCAAGATTGAGGCGAAGTCCGACGGCATCTACGTGAAAGCCAATGTAACCATCACGATTACTCCGGTTGCGGGTGCGACCGCTACGGTCACCGTGAACGGTGTGCCGAGAGAGATCGATGACGGCAAGATTACGGTTGTTGTTGGAGATACGGTTGTCGTGACGTACACCGGGGATGAAGACCATAAGATTACTGGCAGCCCGGTTGAATTTGAAGCGTCAACTACTACGACCTCGGTTGATACGACCTCGGTGAAGAGTGAAGAATACAAGGCTCAAATCATGAGCGGTACTGCTGCTGGCAAATATACTAGCGTTGCCGAGGCGTTGAGCGTCGTTTACATGACTTATGCCAATCCGGCTGGCGTGGTGGTCAAGGTTCTCGATTCCGACTATGAGGATGATGGAACTTATAGCGAGTTTTACATTTGGGATGAGTCCGAAATGACGTACACCTTCCGCACTTTTGTGGCTCGTGTCGGCATGAAAAACTATGATTCGCTTGCCGAGGCCATGAGTGAGGTTACGGCAGGCGGTACGGTGGTTTGCCTCGTTGATACGATCACGCTTGATGATGTCCTTGTAATTACCAATGAAGTGACTTTGGGCGGTGTCGCCTCCGGTACAACTATTACAGGTGCAGATCTCAACAAATTTATCCGTTTGGATGAAGGTGCTGCGCTTAAGCTCGTATCTACGATCAGTGTTAACTGCCAGATTCGCTTCAACGATGTCGGTGCGACGGTGACGGTGCCGGAGGAAGACTATACGGAGCCTTCAATGCGTCCGATCACTGGCTATTCGTTCGCGAGCACTTCGAATGGCGATGGGACTAAGACCTATTCCATGGTTAAGACTTTGTATTTGTATGCGGCTGGCGTCAATGTAACGTTGGCGTATTCGCCGAGCGGCGAAACGATGGGTGCAATAGCGGTCGTCAACGAGGGTGATGTGATCAACTTTACAGCCACTCCTGCTGAAGGGTATGAGAATCCTGTGGTTACGGCCAACAACGTCACGTTAACTCCAGAAGCTGGTGTCTACTCGGTCACTATAGGCGATACTAATATGACCATACAGGCTACGGCTACTGAGATGCCAAAGGTGGCCGAAATCGCTGGTGGCGGCCAGTATGCCTCCCTCTCAGCGGCCTTTGCCAACGCGCAGGATGGCGATACGATAACGGTTCTTACCAACAACACGCTGACAGGAGAAACCAGTGTCACGAACAATAACCTGACGCTCGATCTCAACGGGTTTACCGTGACGGGTGCGGCCGGGGACACTCCCATGTTTAACCTCGGCGAGGTTAGCTTCACGGTTGCGGACACGAGCGTAGGCGGCACCGGCAAGGCGGTGTCGGCCGCATCGAAGGTGATCCTCTCTGCCTCCCCCTGCACCTTCACGCTTGCGTCTGGAACGCTTGAGTCTGGCAATAATCCGATCTATCTCTACAACAGCAATGGTGATCGCATAGTGAATATCCATGGCGGCAAGCTGGTCTGCAACTATACAGGATCGGAGCACGCATACGCTATTGTGAATGTCAATGGCTCGGTAAACGTGACCGCAGGTGAAATTGAATCTCAATGCGGCGGCTTTGAGATTGATGCCGTCACCTTTAGCGGTGGTTCTCTAATGATTGGCCCGGGATCGGAGAAACAAGTGTTTCATCGAGGTTCTTACTCCTCGACCATCACCGTCACCGGTGGTACGTTCAACAGGGATATCAACGAATATTGTGCGAGTGGGTATGCGGCCTACGAATATTCGACCGGCATATGGACGGTTAGCGAGGTCTACGTCGAGGGTCAGGATATTTGCCTCGACGGTACCAACGTCACGATAAACGCTTCCCAGGCGGCTTGGCTCAAGAAATGCGGCGACAAGACAACAGTCAGCAATGCGCTCGAGAATCTTGCGTTTGAGCAGTTCTCCGATGCGTATCTTCTGAACCTTAATATCCTGGACGGAGACTATCGGGACTACGAGAAGGGCGACTTCATTGTCACGGACTTCCACTTTGAAACGGAGAATGAGACCGAATATGTCGTTGTTGGAGTTTCGCTTGAACGTCACGGTGCGCTTGGCGGTATCAATGGCACTCTGAAACTGATGGGAACCTCTCTGCTTGGCGAGGCATTCGTGGAAAAGGCTGTCTCGGACTTCACCTTTATAAACAGCGACACTACGACGCTGAGATACGTGAAGGACGGCACGACGCTCTTCTACAAGCCGGTAATCGAATAATCGCAAAAAATGATGAATAACATGAAATTCGCATTCTCTGCAATTCTTGCGTGCGGCGTTGCCGTTTCCGCGGCTGCTGCTCCTGGTCCGATATCCGCGCGCTCGGTGCACATGTGGCATCCCGCTCCTGACGCCGAGTGGGTGTATGGCGAAGTGACGGTAGAGAAGTCCGTCCCGGGGAGCTACTTCGCTGCCATCTGCTTCAGCTGCGGCTACTGCGGCATTCAGGAGCTCTACGACGGGAAGAAGGTCGCGATCTTCTCTGTGTGGGATCCGGGCGACCCCTTCGACTTCAAGGCGAAGCAGGACAGCGTCGACGAGAAGGTTCGCACGAAAAACCTGTATGCGGGCGAGGGCGTGACTATAAGCCGCTTTGGCGGCGAGGGCACCGGCGGCAAGTCCATGCTGCCGTTCGACTGGAAGATTGGCGAGACATATCGTTTCGCCCTACACTCCCGTCAGGACGGCGACTACAGGACGGCGTTCACTGGCTACCTCTTCCGCGACGGCGCATGGTTCAAGATCGCGACATTCACCACATTGCAGACGAGAGGCGCCCACGCCATCAAAAACGTCTACAGCTTTGTCGAGGACTTCCGCCGCAACGAGGCGTCGCGCAGCCAGGTTCGCCGCGCGAGGTTCACCAACTTCTTCTCAAAACCGCTTGGCGGGGAGTGGATGGCGATTGAGGACGGGCGCTTCACCGCCGACAAGAATCCCATCATGACGATCGACGCGGAAGTGGTCGAGAACGGCTTTGCCCTCACGACTGGCGGCGACACCGAGAACAAGAACATCAAGCTAATGTCGAACGCGAAGACGAAGGTCGGTCCCCGTCCAGACGCCTGCCTTGCGCTTGACGCGCTTGTGGACTCAAAGCAGGTTCTTTTCAAGAACAACGATGTCGTCGAGGGAGTGGAGACCGCCGTTTACAGGATTCCTGCGCTCTGCACTGCGCCAAACGGAGACCTCGTTGCGGTCTGCGATGCGCGGCATGAAGGCGGCGGTGACCTGAATCACGCGAAACCGATCAACATCGCCGTTCGCCGCTCGTCCGACGGCGGCAAGACGTGGACTGAGCCGGTCTTCACGTGGAAGTGGGCGTGGAATGACAACGAGCACTGGGCGGGATCGGATCCGTCGTTCATCGTCGATGCCGAGACGAAGAAGATATTCCTCTTCTACAACGTGTGGGAGTCGAAGAAGCGCCACGGGGTGTTCCAGTTCTACGTGCAGGAATCGTCCGACAACGGCAAGACGTGGTCTAAGCCGCGTGATATCTCGAGCGACATTGCCTTTCCCGAATGGCCGTTCGGGAAGCGCGACAGCGAGGGCGGGTTCATCTTTATCACGTCTGGCTCGGGTATCCAGGCGAAGGACGGAACGCTTCTCCACACGATCGTCCACGTGAACGACGGCAACGCGCTCTTCGGGTCTGACGACCACGGCAAGACGTGGAAGCCCTTCGGCAAGCCCGTCAAGAACGGCGACGAGTGCAAGGTCGTGGAGCTTTCGGACGGCTCGTGGATGATCAACTCGCGTTGGCGCGGCGGCGGGCGTCAGATCCATGTCACAAAGGATCGCGGCAATACTTGGGAGTCGCGCTATGACAAGGCGCTCGAAGATCCCCAGTGCAATGCTCAGATCATGCGCTACGGCAATATGCTTCTCTTTTCGAACTGCAAGAGCCCGAGCCGCCGCGCGCTTCTCTACATCCGCGCGTCGGCCGACGACGGCAAGACGTGGAGCGACGGAATCTGCATCGAGCCGAAGGGCGCTGCGTATTCCGACATGACAATTCTCCCGGACGGCGACATCGGCATCCTCTACGAGGGCGCGGGCTACGCAACGATCAACTTCACGACGGTGCCGCTTGCCGACATCAAGGCACAGATAACGGCGCTTTCGAAGTGATAGTCTATGCCGGTATCGTTGAAGTAGTTGGAGTTTAGAGTTCGAGTTCGAGAAAGGATTCTTTCATGAAGAATGTTCTCCTTGCCATCGCGGCAACCGTCGCATCCACCGCGTTTGCAACGCCTGTTGAGGTTGACTGGAAGGCGGGCGAGACAATGCCCGCGAAAGTCGCACGGCCATTCTCCGGCTTCTTGTCTGATGGGCGATTCCTCGTCGCTGGCGGGAGTTATTTTGAAAATGGCAAGAAGGTCTATAGCGCGGACATACATGTCCGCGAACTGGACGGGACGTGGAAGAAGGTCGGCGAGCTGCCGCATCCGGTCGCCGAGGGCGTCTGCTGCGAGACACCGAACGGCATATTCTGCGCTGGCGGCACGGATGGCGAGAAGACTTTTGACGAAGCATACAAGCTGTTGCCGAATGGCGATACTTTCCCGTTGCTTCATCTTCCGGAGCCAATCACAATGGGCGCCGCGGCATACGACAACGAAAGGTATTTTGTCATTGATTCGAAGAATGTCTACTGCATAGACCTATTGCGTGGCGCATACAAGTATGACAAGATCGGCGAAATCCCCGGCCCGGCCCGTAAACAGATGGTGGCGGCGATTCAGAACGGTGATCAAAAGGAGAAGATGCTTGTCATCTACGGTGGTTATGACGCCGATACAAAACATCCGCTCCACGATGGTTATGCGCTGGTGCTTTCGAGCATAACTCTTCCTAGACAAGAAATGGTAAAGGGCAAAGACGGAGATTTGGATCTTGTCGTTCATCCCGCAGGCAATCCGATTTGGAAGAAACTCTCGTCCCTCCCCGAGAGCACCACCACGATTGGCGCGGCGTTTTTGCCGAGCGGACACCAGCACATCCTCTTGATCGGCGGCTTTGGCGAGAAGGGATGGATCGACCGCGCGGTGAACGGCTCGACCGAGGCCGACCCCGTAAAGCTTGGTTGGCAGCGGAAAGTCCTTGCCTACAACTGCGTGACTGACGCGTGGTGCGAATATGGCGAGATTGCGCCGGGCGACAAGCCGCGTTGCGGCGCTGCTGCCGCGATTCGCCCTGGCAAGACGCCTGAGCAATACACGCTTCTTATCGCTGGTGGTGAAATCGCGCCTGCGACGCGCACGGACTCTGTCTCTGTCGCAAGCTTTAAGAAGACCGGCAAGTTTGGCGCGATGGCGTGGGCGGTCGTCGGTGTCTATGCGCTCTTGATGGTCGGCATGGCGTGCTTCTTCATCTTCAAGAAGAAGGACGAGAACGACTACTTCCGCGGCGGAAACCGCATACCGTGGTATGTCGCCGGAATGTCGATCTTCGCTACGATGCTCTCGTCAATTACGTTCATTGCCATTCCGACGCAGGCGTATTTGCAGGATTGGCGCTACTTCGTGATGGCGTTCTTTATTATCGGCATGGCGCCTGTCGCTATCTACTACTACCTGCCGTTCTTCTGCCGCCTCGGTATCACCTCGGCATACGAATATCTCGAAAAGCGTTTCAATCTTGGGGTGCGGCTCTTCGGCTCTGCAGCGTTCGTCGTTTTCATGGTCTGCCGTGTCGCTGTCGTGACGCTACTCCCTGCGATTGCGCTCAATGCCGTCACTGGAATCTCCATCGACGCGTGCATCCTGATCTGCGGCGTCCTCACGATGATCTACTGTTCGCTCGGCGGGCTTGAGGCGGTCATCTGGTCCGACTTCGTGCAGGGCATCGTCCTTATGGGTGGCGCGGTTTCGGTACTTGTCCTTCTCATCATGAAGACGGGCGGCGATGGCGCGCACTTCTCGACGTTCTGGAACGTCGCGAGCACCTACAACAAGAACACGATGTGGGATTTCCGCTTCATCCTGACGCAGCCGGTCTTCTGGGTCGTTGCTGTGCAGGGGCTTATCTCTAACCTCTCTTCCTACACGAGCGACCAGTGCGTAATCCAGCGCTACATCGCGACGCCCGACGAGAACGCGACGAAGCGCTCGCTGTGGTTCAACGGCTGCATGAGCGTTTTCGCGCAGGTCGTCTTCTACGGAATCGGCATGGCGCTCTTTGCGTTCTACCATACGTATCCGCAGGCAATGGACGTCACGATGCCGAAGGGCGACTCGGTTCTCCCGATCTTCATGGCGACCGAAATGCCGCCGTGGCTTGCGGGGCTCGTCATCGCGGCCGTCTTCGCGGCGACGATCTCGACCTTGTCGGCGAATCTCTCTTCCGCGTCCACCGCCGTCGTCACCGACTTCGTGAAGCGCTTCAAGCCGGATATCCCTGGAAAGACGCAAATCAGATGCGGACAGATTTGCACTTATGTCGTCGGCATTATCGGCATCATGGCGGCCTTGACGCTCGCGAGGATGGAGTCGAGCGCCTTGTTCGACAACTTCAACAAGTATATTGCGATGCTGACGGCGGGCCTAACGGGGCTTTTCTTTATGGGCGTCTTCATGCCGCGCATCAAGGGCGTCGCGGCGGTCTTGGGACTTGCGGCGAACTACTTCGTCTGCTTCAGCTGCGAGATACTCCACTGCGATGTCTTCGGGCTCAAGTTCCATCCGTTCCTCTTGGGCGGAATCGGACTTGTCGTCTGCGTCGCCGTTGCCTACATCGCGTCGTTCGTCCTCCGCGAGAAGGGCAAAGACCTTGCTGGGCTGACGCTAAAGACTTTGAAGCATTAATCGTCGAATAGGTCGCGGAGCCATCCTGCTCTGCGTCCCTCCGCGCGGCGGCGCATGTCGATGAGGAGCCCGTCGATTGAGTGGTTTGCGAAGCGGAGATTGTCCACTTCGAAGATATCCCCGACGAGCTGCGTTCCCGGAATCGCGGAGACGGGGTCGCCTTTACTTCTGATGTTGGAGATACGCTTTGCCGCTTCTGCTGCGACGTCTTTTGGAAGCGTAAGCAGAGTTATGCTTGAAATTCCTGCCGCGTTGTAGGTGGCGCAGAGAATGTCGCCAGGGCTCGGAAGGTTGATCGTCGAATACGCGGCGATTCCGCCGCCGAGGGAGTGGCCTGCGACGACGATCTTGGCGTCCGGGAACGCGCGCCTGACGGCAGACAGGACTTCCGCGCCGTGCAGATATTGCTTTGGCGTTCCGCCACCGCCTTGCTGGGCGTCGACAACCCAGTCCTGCATCCAGTGCTCGTCTTCGCCTGGCGCGTTTGATCCCCTGAAGGCGACGACCGTCGTGTCGTCCTTCTCGGCGTGGGAGAGCCGTACGCCGAAGCCCTCGCCTTCCGCGTCTTCGACAAACCCCGTCTCTGGCTCGTAGCTATAGAGCTGCGAGGGGAGCGCGAGTTTCGCGAACTCGTCTGGCGAAAGCGGGCGGTATCCTTCGGGAAGGGCTGGATGGCCGCGGTAGGCGGCAGCGGCGTGCTCACCTATCGAGATGAAGAGTTTCTGCCTGTCCTCGTCGAGATCGTCTCCGAAGGACATCACTTTCGCTCCCGCCCAGGCAACCGTCGACTTTGCCGCGCTGGCCGTGGCGGATACGGCGTCGGCGGACGAGCGGACCACGATGTTGTCGTCGCCGTATCCGGTTTCAAGCAGCCGGCATCCGCAAGATGCCGTCATTGCGATTGCCATAAGTGCAGCACGTCGTTTCATGCGGGGAATTATATTCGATTTTGCCCCAAAGGTCAACTGCACGTAATTCTTTTTACATAGAGTGAGTGGATTTTGGTATAATGTGCGCAGACTTAAAACAAGTTTCCCGTCAAACTTCCACAAAGGAGAAAACATGAAGAAACTCGAAGGACTCATCGCAGCGGCTCATACGCCGTTTAACGCAGACGGCAGCGTCAACCTCGCGCTTGTCAAGAAACAGGCCGCGACGCTTATAAAGCAGAAGGTGACGGGCGTATACGTCTCCGGCACGACAGGCGAAGGCATCTGCTGCTCGATCGCCGAGAGAAAGGCCGTCTTCGACGCGTGGGTCAAGGCCGCGAAGGGCAAGCTCTATCTCATTGCGCATATCGGCGCGCTCGCCCTCCCGGATGTGCAGGAACTCGGCGCGTATGCCGTTAAGTGCGGCATGGACGCGACCTCGATCGTCCCGCCGAACTTCTTCAAGCCGGGCTCGGTCGATGCGCTCGTCGCCTACTTGAAGGAGGCGCTCAAGACTTCTACGAAGCTCCCGTTTTACTACTACCACACCGGCATGAGCGGCGTCAACTTCGATATGGAGAAGTTCCTCCTTGCGGCCGACGGCAAGATCAAGAACCTCGCCGGCATCAAGTTCAACTATCCCGACCTCTACATGTACCAGCGCTGCGTCAAGTGCCTCGGCGGCAAGTACGACATCACCTGGGGCATCGACGAGTGGTTCGCGGGCGCGGTCGCGCTCGGCGCGAAGTCGGCGATTGGCTCGACCTACAACTACTCTGCCGGCATCTACTACAAGATCTGGGATGCCGTGAAGAAGGGCGATCTCAAGAAGGCCCAGGCCGGCATGAAGAAGGTCTGCGATATCGTCGATATCCTCGTGCAGTATGGCGGCGTTGCGGGCGGCAAGGCCATGATGGCGGTGTGGGGGCTCGACATGGGCGGAGTGCGGCTCCCGAACATCTCGCTCACAGACAAGCAGAAAGCCGACTGCGTCAAGCGCCTCAAGAAGATCGGCTATCGATAATAGAGTTGGAGAATAGAGTTGGAGTTGGAGGGAAGAGTTGGAGATAGGAAATTCTCCAACTAAGACAAGGAGAAGAAATGGACGCGAAGACATACTGGAAGAAGTGGGCGGACAAGTGCCGCTCTGACCTCACGACCGACATCATGCCGTTCTGGCTGAAGTACGGCTGGGACCGCAAGAACGGCGGCGTATATACGTGCGTCGACCGCGACGGCAAGCTGATGGACTCGACCAAGAGCGGTTGGTTCCAGGGGCGCTTCGCGTTCACCTGCTCCTACGCCTACAACGCCGTCAAGAAGGACAAGAAGTACCTCGCGGCGGCGAAATCGACCCTCGACTTCATAGAGGCGCATCTTTTTGACAAGCGCGGACGCGCCTATTTCTCGCTGAAGGCCGACGGCACTCCTCTCAGGATGCGCCGCTACGTCTTCAGCGAGTGCTTCGCGGCAATCGCCATGAGCGAGTACGCCAAGGCGACCGGCTCAAAGGAATACGCGAAAAAGGCGCTCGCGCTTTTCAAGCGCATCAAGAAGTTCATGGCCGACCCGAAGATGATGCCGGCCAAGTTCGAGCCGTCGTTTGAGGCGCAGGGTCATTCCCTCACGATGATTCTCATCAATGTCGCGCTCCGTCTAAAGGACGTCTGCGACGATCCGATTCTCGACGAGCAGATCGCCGAGTCGATTCGGCTCCTCAAGGACAACTTCGTCCATCCTGAGTTCAAGGCGCTTCTCGAGACGGTCGGCCCGAACGGCGAGTTCATCGACACGATGATCGGCCGCACGATAAACCCCGGCCACGCCATCGAGACGAGCTGGTTCCTCATGGAAGTTGCCGAGAAGTCGGGCGACAAGGAGCTACTGAAGCTTGCGTTGACAATCCTCGACTGGTCGCTCGCGTGGGGGTGGGACAAGAAGTACGGCGGCATTATAAGCTTCCGCGACTGTAAAAACTTCCCGCCGCAGTGCTACGAGCAGGACATGAAGTTCTGGTGGCCGCAGTGCGAGACTCTAATCGCGACGCAGTACGCCTGGAACCTCACGAAGAACAGCAAGTGGCTTAATTGGCACAAGAAGATGCGCGAATGGACGTACAAGCGCATGCCCGACAGGAAGTACGGCGAGTGGTACGGCTATCTTCACCGCGATGGAACGGTTGCCCAGCCCGCGAAGGGCAATCTCTTCAAGGGGCCGTTCCACATTCCGCGCATGATGACAAAGTCCATCGAGCTCGCAGCAGCGGCGATATAAGACCTTTCCAGGCAAGGTGGGGCGGTTATTTCACCGTCTTCGTCCCCTGGAGTCGGCCCTGTGCATCACGGTAGGTCGTCTTACCGTTCTTGTCGGTCGTCGCAGTGCCCTGGAGACGTCCCATCGAGTCGCGCCAAGTTGTCTTGCCGTTCTTGTCGGTCGTGACCGTGCCCTGAAGTCGACCCATCGAGTCGCGGTAGGTAGTCTTGCCGTTCTTGTCGGTAGTTGCAGTTCCCTGGAGGCGGCCCATAGAGTCGCGCCAGGTGGTCTTGCCGCTCTTGTCTGTTGTCGTCGTGCCCTGAAGCCGACCCATCGAGTCACGGTAGGTCGTCTTCCCGCTCGTGGTAGTCGTCTTTGTGCCCTGGAGGCGACCTTGTGCGTCGCGGTAGGTCGTCTTGGTGTCGGCAAGGCATGTGCCAGTGAATGCGAGGCACGCGATTGCCGTTGCGAGGATTTTCGTTGCTTTGTTCATGTCACACCTTGCCTTTCTGCATTGTCGTATGTGTATTTTTATGCTTGTGCTAAGTAAGGAAAGCAAAAATCGTGTTTCTGACAAAAAATTTTCAAGGAGGTGTGATAATCATATAGGGCCGCATGTGGTATAATGTTGCCAATGAGGAACGGACGGGGCGTAATGAAACCATTCATAGGAGGCGGGAATGCTTGACGACATGATAAAAGCGGTGCGTGACGCGAAGTGCGTTGCGGCGATGACGGGTGCTGGCGTTAGCACGCTTTGCGGAATACCTGACTTTCGTGGCCCGAAGGGTCTATACAAGAATCCTGACGCGGAACGTATCTTCGACATCGACTGGTTCGACCGCGATCCGGCGGTCTACTACCGCGGGTGCAGCGAGCTCGTCTACGGTCTTGGCGCGTTCGAGCCGGGTCCGGTACATCGCGCGTTGAAGCGACTTGAGGACGCTGGGCGCCTCGATGGAATCATCACGCAGAACATCGACATGCTCCACCAGAAGGCGGGCTCGTCGAACGTCTACGAAGTGCATGGATCTCCGATCATGCACCATTGCCGTCTCTGTGGAGACGAGAAGAGCTTCGACGAGATCATGGCGATGGTCAATGCGAACGGCGGCGCCGAGAAGCTTGGCGCGCCGTATGTGCCGCGCTGCAAGTGCGGCGGTGCGTACAAGCCGGATATCACGTTCTTCGGCGAGCAGCTGCCGGAGGTGGCGTTTATGAAGTCGCAGGAACTTGCGATGAGGGCGGACGTGATGCTTGTTCTCGGCACGTCGCTTACCGTGTTCCCCGCGGCGGGAATTCCTCGGCTGACGCTTCAGAAGGGCGGTAAGGTCTTTATCGTGAACGCACAGCCGACATCGCTCGACAAGTATGTTGCGGGGTGCTTTCCCGACCTTGCGGAATTCTCCGCTGCGATCGAAGCGGCATTTGCGTAGCCGTTGAATCTCGGTTGATTCAGATTTGCTATAATATTCACCAATGAATGCAGAGGGCACAAAGAAGACGAGCTTCACCTACGAGCTTACGAACGACCAGCAGGAACTTTTGCTGGGCGTGATGCTGAACGGCAACTACCGCAAGCGCGAAGTTCCCTATTCCCTCTGGTCAATCGAGGGCGACCATTTCAACGCGACGCTCTACGAGAAGGAGAAGCACGGCAAGCGCAAGCTCTGCGTGCAGGGTTCGAAGGCCGAGGACTTTGTTCTCTTCGTCCTTGAGCCGCATGTGCTTGGCGCGGCGACGCTCGGCTACGAGACGATTTTGAATCCCGATCTCGTGGCGCCCCACGCCGGAAGCGACGAGTCTGGAAAGGGTGACTACTTCGGACCTCTCGTCGTCTGCTGTGCCTACACGGACGAAGTGCTCTCCGAGAAGATGCAGGAGATGGGCGTCAAGGACTGCAAGCAGATGTCCGACAAGTCGGTTCTCACGACTGGAGCGAAGTTGCGCGCGCTTCTCGGGCCGACGGGCTATGCCGTCGTGAAACTCGGTCCCGCGGCGTACAACCGGCTCTATTCAAAGATCAAGAACATCAACCGCATGCTCGCCTGGGCTCACGGCACCGCCATCGAGGAATTGCTCGAGAGGCGCACTGCCTGCCCGCGCGTCGTAGTTGACCAGTTTGCGCCGACTGAAGCGACCATCCTCCGCGCCCTAAAGACGCGTGGCAAGGCGATCAAGGTCGAACAGCGGCACAAGGCCGAGAGCGACATCGCTGTCGCGGCCGCCTCGGTAATCGCGCGCGAGATATTCCTTCGTGACATCATGAAGATGGGCGAAGAAATCTTTGGCCCGCCAGCCGAAGATCGCGAAAATGTTCCCGCTGGCTCGTCAGATCCTCGCGTCCGCGCGCTCGCCGAGGAGATGGTTCGCAAGGAAGGCCCCGTCTGGCTAATGAACCACGTGAAGGCCCATTTCCAGACGACGGACAAAGTCCTTTCCGCGTGCGGCAAGTCACGCGCCGACCTTCCGCCGGAAGGCCAGGTGATTTCAGACTACAAACTCAAACAGACAAGAAAAGAGACATAGACATGATACTCGCAAATTCGTTAGTTGACGGATTCCTCGGTTCCAACTTGATGGGACAGGGGATAGTCGCAGTCCAGCTCCTCGGCTCTGTCGTAATGCTTGCCGTCGTTCTCGGCAAGTGGAAAGAGCTAAGCTACGTGCGAATGGCGACACGCCGGTTCGTGCGCGACTTCACGAGCGGCCACGACGCCCTTGAATACTATCTCGAGCGCCGTCCTTCGATTGCGACTGGCGTAGAGGGCATCTACAAGGATACGTGCGAGCGGCTACTGAAGCTCCTGACGCCGAATGTGCGCGCGCTGCTCGTCGGCCGACAGACGGACGGAGACGGTGCTGCCGCGCTTACTGCGCGCGAAATTGAACTCGTGCGCGGAACATGCGAACATGCGCTTGACGAGGAGGAAATTCGTCTCGACCATGGCATGGGCGTGATCGCGTCTGTCGTCTCGCTCTCGCCAATGCTCGGACTTCTCGGCACCGTCTGGGGCGTTCTCGATGCGTTTGCCGAGATGGGCACCGCCGGAAGCGCCAACCTCGCGACGATTGCACCGTCAATCTCTGCCGCTCTCGTCACGACGGTCGTCGGCCTTCTTATCGCAATCCCCGGCGTGATGGCCTACACGCGCATGAATGCGACTATCACGCAGATAAGGTCCGAGATGGAGGGCTTTGCCGACGAGCTTATGGGCCGCATCGCCTGCGAGTTCCAGGGAAGGGGTGCCTGAGATGCTTAGGAGACGCAGACGGCTGCGCGGCGAGAAGCCGAAGGCGTCGATCGACATGAACTCGTTGATCGACTTGACCTTCCTTCTCCTCGTAACTTTCATCGTGACGCTTCCAGCGCTCGAGCAGGGCATCTCCATAATGCTCCCGCAGGCGAAGACCGACGAACTGCCGACAAAGAACAAGAAGGCGAACACGGTCACGGTCGACAAGGATAACGTGATATTCCTCAACGACAAGCCTCTCACGCTCGAGGAGCTTGAGCGCGAGCTTATGGCGATGGCGGCGGAGGATCCCGAAGTGCCAGTTCTCGTGCGTGGCGACGAGCGCAATTCGTACGGCGACGTGATGAAGGTCGTCAAGGTCGTCTACAAGTGCAAGATACACAGAATGGCGCTTGTGACGGTGGAGAAGTAGGGGTTAGGAGTTGGAGTTCAGAGTTGGAGTTGGAGATAGGAGTTAGGGGTTAGGAGTTGGAGTTCAGAGTTGGAGTTGGAGATAGGAGTTAGGGGTCAGGAGTCAGTAGTTGGAGTTCAGAGTTGGAGAGCGGTGGGTAAGATTTATGTTGGAGTTAGAAGGTAAATAGAAATGGAAGTTTGGATAGACGAGAAACGGCCTGACGTGATGAGCACGGCGAATGTCGTGTTCGCGCTCGTCATACATATCGTCTGCTTCCTTGGCTTCTTCATTTTTGCGCGGCTCCATTTCAAGCAGAAGGAGACGGTGATTCCAATCGACCTGACGGTCGTCGTCAACGAAAACCTTGACGGCAACGATGACGAACCGCCGCCGCTCGACGATCCGCCGCCGAAACCCCCGGAACCTCCTAAGGTCGTAACACCTCCTCCGCCGCCCCCAAAAGTCGACACCAAGGTCGACGCCGTCGTGAAGGAGAAGGAAAAGCCGAAGAAGCCCGAGAAGAAACCTCCCGAAAAGAAGCCGGAGGTCAAGAAGGACGAGCCCAAGAAGCCTGAGCCTCCCAAGAAGGTTGAGCCGAAGAAGCCCGAAAAGACGAAAGAGGAGCTTCTAAAGGAACGTATGGAGCAAATGGTCAAGAGCGCGAAGCACGTCAATATAAAGGTTCCAGATACGCCGAGCGGCAACGGCCGCACCGAGCGTCCCGTCGGCTCCTGCCCTGCGCGCTTCCTGCCGTGGATCATTGCCGTGGTGGCAGTCCTCACGGTGGTGCTG
>CACWJS010000042.1 GCA_902761275.1 uncultured bacterium
AAAGCGCCGGCAGGCGCGGCGGCTGGGGCGGCGACGGTGGCGCGGTTGGCGCGAACGGCGTGTCCGGGATGATCTATACGGATCCCGGCATCACGCTGAACGCCTCATATTATTCGAAAGTCGACGGCACCACCACGCACTCCGCCATCGAATACACGCTGAAGTTCGAAGACGGCCAGCGCGTGAACACGACGAAAACCGCCCGCTTCGGCTACGCATATCCCACCGCGCCGATGCCGCCGGAGCGTCCCGGATGGGCGTTCAAGGGATGGTTCACCGAGGAGCACGGCGGCGGCACGAAATACTACAACGCCGACTGCTCGCTCGCGCTCGCCATCGACGAGTACTCGGTTGTGGGCGACCTCACACTCTACGCCTATTGGACGCTTGAAGATCCGCATCTCGCCGACACGATAAGCGTCAACGGCGTCGGGCTCGTTGGCGGGCAGACGCAGACTGGCGACGGCTGGCACTATGACGGAACCTCCGGATATGTCACGCTCCGCGATAAAAACAAGACCTACGTCATTACCGGCAGAGACCCGGCCGGCGAGTTCAGCATCTATGCACATGCATCGTGTACGGTCGTCATGTCCAACCTCACCATCAACGCAAGCAGCAACGTGAACCGACCGCCCTTCGAGAACAATCCCAACTCGAGTCCCGTGCTGATGTTCGCGGGCACGAACCACCTCTACGGCCCCGTGGGCTTTCCGGCAATCTACACGTACGGCATCGGGACCCTTACGATACGCGACGGCGGTGGTGTTGTCTATGCAACAGGCGGCGCGAATGCGCCAGGCATCGGCGGCGCGCCCGGTACGTCGACCGGCAGCCTGAAAATCGAGGGCGGCACCATCGAGGCATACGGCGGAGACTATGGACCCGGCATAGGGTCGGCGAAAGACGGCGGTTTTGGCTCGATCACCATTTCCGGCGGAATTGTGACGGCCGTTGGCAAGGGAATCAGTTTTTCCGGCGGCGGCGCTGGCATCGGCGGCGGCGCTTCGCAGCCCGGCGGCGTCATCCGGATTACTGGTGGCGAGGTGACGGCCACTGGCGGCGATAGCGGCGCGGGTATCGGCGGCGGCAGCTCGGCGGCTGGCGGCAACATTTCCATTTCCGGTGGCACGGTCAATGCAACAGGCGGTCGTGTCGGCGCGGGAATTGGCGGCGGCGTCAACGGTGACGGCGGCACCATTGCGATTACGGGTGGCGCCGTGAGAGCGACGGGCGGCGATGGCGGCGCGGGTATCGGCGGCGGCGACTGCGGCGCCGGCGGGTCGATCACGATTTCCGACGGCGATGTTGTCGCAAGGGGAACGGGCTATGGTGCCGGCATCGGCGGCGGCAGAAACAAAATCGGCGGCACAATCACCATCACGGGCGGACATGTGGACGCAGCCGGCGATACGCTCGGCGCGGGCATCGGCGGCGGCAGCGGTTGCGTTCCGGGCACGATTTCCATTTCGGGAGGAATCGTCATGGCCGTCGGAGGAACGAACGGCTGCGCAGGCGTCGGCAGTGGCTACGAAGGCTGGACCTACGCAGGCACTGGATCAATCAGCATTTCCGGCGGCACGATTTACGCTTCGGGCAGTCGCGAATCCCCAGATATCGGCCGCAGAAGCAACGAACATAATGTAAGCGTGGCTTTCACCGGTGGCGCCATCTATGTTGACAAGGAAAAGGTTAAGCCCGATCCGAAAGACGGGTTCGAAAAAAGAGTCTTCCCAGTCGACCTCGACATAGGCCTCCCCAACAGCCTGGTGACGGAGTTCGAGCTGGGGACCAGAAACAGCGGATTCGAGAACATCTATACCAACGACAGGGGCATCCTGCGCATCTGGCTGGCTTCTTCCATTTACAGCTATGGAATACGCATCATAATGGAGGATGGATCCGAGCATGTCTTCTGCTTCAAAGTCGGCGCCGACGGTAAAGTGACATCGAGCGACTTCCTCATGGTGAATGGAGTGATCATAACTGGAGATGTCGACCAGATCGGCGCGGAGTGGACCTATACGAAAAGCACGAGCGAATTGGCTCTTCTCAATGACGCCACAGTCAGCGGCGTCTCCACGAGCGGCACCTTCCGGATTGTCGTGGCAGACGACAGAGTCGCGAACCTTACGCTGAAGGACCTGACGATTGTCGCGAGCAGCGAGAGATACGCATCCGCAGTTGTGGTGTCCAACTCTGCTTGCTCGGTCGCGCTCTCGGGCGACAACGTCATCGCGGCAAAGGGACAGTACGCGGCCGGAATCGAGGTCGCGTCCAATTCCGTAATGACGGTCACCGGAGACGGAAACCTCGTCGCCTTCGGCGGCAAGAACGGCGCTGGCATCGGCTCGCGCGGCGGCTTCACGCCCCCAGGCAGGATAGTGATCGAGAGCGGAACCATAGTCGCGCAGGGCGGCGAGAAGGCGGCTGGAATAGGCGGCGGCGTCTCGTCGAACCTTTTCCAGCCGGACAACATCGTCATCACCGGCGGAAGAATCACCGCGACAGGAGGGGATAGCGCAGTAGGCATCGGGTCAGGACTCTCGCGTGCAGCGATTACCAATGGCGCGGTGAGGATTTCCGGCGGCACGGTTCTCGCGACGAAGGGAGGAGGCGCAAACGTCGGCGATTTCATCCAAAGCGGAAACGTCGTCGTTGCGTCCGGCTACGACCAGTCGCTTTGCATCACTGGCGGGAGCGTCCACGGCGCGAACCGCGACGTAAGACCGAACCCAAAGGACGCCGACGGCAATCTCCTGAATTACCTTCTCTTCACGAACATGACGGCGGGCGCGGCGGTTTCGATCGCATCGTCCGACATCCCCGCGACATACGGGATGAACGACGTTGTCGTGGACTCCACGGGTTCCGTCTGCTTGTGGCTTCCGGTGACGAACGCTGTGCGCGTCGTGAGCGTGAACGGCACGTACTTCACCGCGGGCGGTAGGACCAACAACGTGTTCAACACCGCATTCGGGTCGGCGGATCCGCCGGACAGCCGCAAGGAGGGCTCGGTCACCACCTGGCGCGTAACGCTGCCGCAGCTGGTCCCTGGCGCGACGGTCGCGATTTCCGGACTCGAACCGTATGCGAGCGCTTCAATCGTGGATGTGTCCGGCGATGCGTTGGTGTATCTGCCTGACGGCGAGTACGCCTTCACAGTCGACGGCAGCCCCTGGGCCGTGTCGGTCTCGGGCGCTCCGGCCGTTGCGCACCGCATCATGGGGGTGAGCGTGAACGGGGAGGACGCCGGTTTTCTGCAGGGCGAGGGCTGGGCCTACAATGTAACGAACGGCGTTCTTTCGCTCGTCGCCGAAGGTCCATACGTCCTCTCCGGCACGAACACGCAGGGCAACGTGCGGGTGTGCGTCGAGACGAATGCGACCGTCACGATCTCCAACCTCTGGCTCAGGGCAGCGGCGAACCGCTGCACGCCGTTCGCGATCGCGTCGAACGTGACGGCGAAGGTCTGGTTCACCGGAGAGAACACGCTCGAGGCCGGGAGGTACTGCGCGGCTCTCGAAGTGCCGGGCGTCTCTGACCTCGAGATAGGCGGCGACGGATGGCTCTATGCGCAGGGCGGGGCGACGAGCGACTACTGGGGCTGCCCCGCGATAGGAATTAGCGACGGCATGTACCATGAATTCCAGCACAGGACCGTCACGATCACCGGCGGCAACATCGATGTGCGCAGCGGCGCGGTGGGGATGGTTTCCGTAATAGACTCGCCCGTCATTGCAGGAGGTAACATCTACATCGGCAGAGATCCGTACGGTGACCACTCCGTGCTGTCGAACTCAGATTCGGTGAATCCACTTGGCAAAGACGCCTGCTGCGTAATCGTGCCGGACCTTGAGCCGAACGCGCCCGTCGAGTTCATGTGGCTGCCCGAGTATTACAACGCCTCGAACATCGTCGCAAACTCCGAGGGCAAGGTCTATCTCTACCTCGAGCCCACGTATGTGGACGAGGAAACGTATTTCTTCGCCAACGGAGAGCTCTACAAGGTCGTAGTTGTGAATTCCGACGCCGCGAGCACGGCGGAGAAGATGACGGAGCGCGAGAGCGTCGGCGTGACGGTGAACGGCGTCGACGTGTCCGAGCTCCAGGGCGGCGGCTGGAAATTCTTTGTCGGAAAACGCATCGTTTCGCTCACGGGCGAAGGGCCGTTCACGATTTCCGGCGAGGGGACGAACATCAGCGTGCGCGTCGAATCTGACTGTGCCGTTGCGCTCGATGGCCTTTCCATCTCGAACAGCGTCGCGGGCCTGTCGCCGTTCGACTGCGGCGCATGTTCCGTCTTGATGGCAATCGGCGGGACAAACAGTCTCGTCGCAACGGGAAGCAAGGCTGCGGGAATCCACGTGGCAGGCGGGTCGTCGCTTGCGATCTCCGATGTTCAATCTGCGGGACTTCCGCCTTCCGTGCTTGTCGTTTCCGGCGGCAGCTTGGCGGCGGGCATCGGCGGTAGCGATGACGAGGGTGCCGGTCCGATTTCGATTGCAGACGGCGTCGTGACGGTGAACGGCGGCAGCCAAGCGGCCGCCATCGGCGGCGGCAATCGCGGAGCCTGCGAAGCGGTGACCATCTCGGGCGGCGTCGTGACGGCGAACAGCAGCAGCCAGTATGGCGGCGCGGGCATTGGCGGCGGCCGCGGCTTTTACGGCGCGGGCGGAAGAATCGTCATTTCGGGCGGGGAGGTGACTGCCAACGGCGGCCCGCAGTCGCCTGGAATCGGAAGCGGATCTTTTGCCACGACTGCCGATGCCAGGCGCGACAGCATCACGATTTCCGGCGGAATCGTCAAGGCCACCGGCGGAAATCGCGCGCCGGGCATCGGCTGCGGAGACCAGGGAGGAGGCGGATCGATCCGCATAGAGAACGGCACAGTCGTGTCGATCGGCGGCGGCAATGCTTCGCCCGAACTCGGCGGAGCCGCCCTCGGCTACGTGCAGTCGGTCGTGTTCACCGGCGGCGCGATCTATGTCGCGGACAAAGGCCTGCGCCCAGCCCCGACGAACGATTTCTCGTCCGCCGTCTTTCCGGTGGACTTCGACATCGGGACTCCTGACGCCAAGGTGGATTCGGTCGCGATATTCCGCGACGGGGCGGAATGCGCATACGGCACGGAAGATCTCTACACCGACGAGAGCGGCAAACTTCGCCTGTGGCTTTCGAACGGCGATTACGAGTTCGTCGTTGACGGCGTCCGCTGGACGGCGACGGTTGCGGGTGCCGCGACGACCGCAGCCATTGTGGGACCGACGGCGCTGCGCATCGAATCGATCGCGGCGGCGGAAGACGAGGTGTCGCTAGTCGTCTCGGCCGAGCCGGACGATTGGATCACGGACGTGTCGGCGCAGCTTCTGCGCGTCAGGGCGGCGGATGAGCTTCCTCTCCCCGCGGACGACGCGGCGCTTTTGCCGCGGGAGAGCGTGGGC
This sequence comes from uncultured bacterium, assembly GCA_902761275.1. GTDB lineage: Bacteria > Verrucomicrobiota > Kiritimatiellia > RFP12 > UBA1067 > UBA1067. The sequence continues at coordinate 5,445 of CACWJS010000042.1, forward strand.
GTCTCGACCAACGGAGACGGCACGGCGACTTTGGCGGTTCCGCGCGCGGCAGATGTGCCGCGGACGTTCTACCGCGTCGAGGCCCGGTGAACCGCGCACAACTGTTGCTTGGCGTGGGGTATTTGGGTTGGAGACAAGTTTGTAAAAACAGCTTTTTTGCCTGCCGCGCAACTTGCGCGGCGGTCGTGACAAGCGCGAGTCTCATGCATCGGCGGGCGTGTTGTCCGACGTAAAAGAAGTCCGCACATGAGGCTGTTGACTGCAAACGCCATACTTCTGTTTTTTTTGCGAAAAAATGCCTCTTATCAAAGAGGGGCGTATATGGTAAAATCCCGCCCAAAAAAAATTTGTACGAAATAGAACTTGACGTAAAAGCAGAACAATGCCACCTGACATGACAAGACAGGAAGATGAAGCCGTGATTTCGACGAAAGACAACTGCGGGAAGGCAGCGGTCTTGGCGCACCGTGCGCTCCGCCGTGGATACCTGACGCTCTGTGGCACCGTCATCGCTTCCGTGGCTATGCAGGTCGCATGGCCGTATGCGCCGTTTGCGGTGTTCGGGTGTATCGTCGGGGCATGCTTTTTCCGCATGCTTGTCATTCAGGAAAAACAGGCGGCGAAGTACGAAGCAGACCTTGAGAAGGCGCTTGCACGCGCTCGCGCGGCGGAGGAGTCGCGGAACAGGTTCTTCAGCATCGTCAGCCACGACATCCGAACGCCTCTCAACGCTATTCTCGGATATTCGGAGATTCTTCGGCACGGAATCACGTCCAAGGCCGAGATGGACGAAGCGCTCGATTCCATCCGCGCGAGCGGCACGACGCTCCTTCAGCTCGTGAACGATGTCCTCGACCTTGCGAAGATGGATGCGGGGAAGATGACTCTCAACCCCGAGAAAGTAAGTCTGTCTATGCTGACTGACGATGTGTTCGCGTCGTTTCGTCTTGCAGCCGCAGAGAAGGGGATATCCCTTGTCGACAGGACTGCTGGCGTTCCGGCGGTTCTTGTGGATGCACATCGCTTCCGCCAGATTCTCTTCAACCTCGTCGGGAATGCCGTCAAGTTCACGAAGACGGGCTCCGTGACTGTATCCGCGTCATACGCCGACGGAGGGCTGGAGCTTGCGGTTTCGGACACCGGCTGCGGCATTCCGCAAGATATGCTCGCGCACGTTCTCGACCCGTTTGTTCAGGTGCAGGACAGAAGCCATTCGGCGGATCGTGCATCGGGAACTGGACTGGGGTTGTCCATCTGCAAGAGCATGGTCAGGTTGATGGGAGGCACTCTCGACGTGGAGAGCGAACTTGGGAAGGGGTCGACGTTTAGGATCGCGATTCACGGAGTAAAGGAGGCTGAAGCTGGCTTGGACGGGGAGACGGATCAGGCTGGCGTGGCAGAAAGCAGCTCCAGATGCATCCCGAAAAGCGTACTGGTAGTCGACGATTCGTCCGTCAACAGGAAGGTCCTTGAAGCCCACCTGAGAAGAGCAGGCGTTGCATCTGTAGACTTTGCGTCCGACGGTGCGGAGGCGCTTGCCAAGCTTGACGCCGCCTTGGCTGCGGGGAGTCCGCACGACTTCGTCTTTTCGGATTTCTGGATGCCTGTCATGAATGGCCTTGAGTTCGTCAAGAAGCTCCGCGGCGACATTCGGTTTGCCGGACTTCCGGTCTTCGCGGTGACGGGCGACACGGAATCGCTGGACGATGCCGGAGCCGGTCTGTTTTCCGGTGTGCTTTTCAAGCCGCTGACGTACGAAAGACTAATGAATGCATTTTCCTGTAACCTTTCGCGAAACTATGTGTAGACCTGTGTACTGAATCCATTCCACTAAAGACAGACAAACGGGAACAAACGGTGAGCAACATCTTTGACAACTTTTTGTTCGAGTCGAACGGCGCAATGACGCTGAAGGACGCGGTATGCCGATTCCTTCAGGAGGAGATCGCCTTTGGACGCGTAAAGGGCGGCGAGAAACTTCCGACAATGGGCGAGATAAGCGAAGCGACCGGGTTGACGTACGGAAGGGCGCGCGGCGTAGTGGAGCGGCTGGAGAAGGAGGGTTACGTCCACTCCAGACCGTACATCGGAACCGTCGTTCTCCCCCGCGGCGGGAATATCCTGCGCGGGCGTGTTCTTCTGATACTGCCAGAGGCGGACGCTGTGCGGTATAGCCCGACAATACTGATAAGCACAATCGGACGAAGCTTGACGGAGGCAGGTTATGCGTTTTCCGTCGCGACGTTTTCGCTCGATCCGAACGATGGGCTCGCGCTTCTCAGAAGCGAACTTCTGCGGGCCACTGAGCTTGTCATAGCGCTTTACGCGACACCGAACGTACATAGGCATCTTGAGGAGTCCGGTGTGAACTACATCCTCGTGTGCGGGGACAGGCCCGAATTGCATGGCAGCCGCTGGATACGGTTTTCTCCCGAATCTGCGGTCACGCACTTTGCGGGACATTGCGCGCGGACCGGCGTCAGACATGTTGTTCAGGTGCGTCTCGATGGAGACGTGGCGATAGACGCACAGCCCGCGCTCGCGAAGTGCGGGATAGACAGTTCGTGGTTGACGATATCGCGCGGAGTGGCGAACGGGGGGCGGTACGCCGACTTGGTAAACCGCGCATGCGAGATGTTCGGGGCGATGCCGCGCAAGCGCATCAGGGATCTGTTTCTGTTCTGGAACACATTCGTGGCACAGGGAGCTGTCATGGCATTTCTCAACCGCGGGATACGTCTGCCGGAGGACGTCAAGGTCGTGGTGCGATCCGACGCGGAAATAGCCCCCGTCTACACCAAGCCTTTCACGCGTTTCGAGGTAGATCCAGTAAAGGCGGGCGAGAAGGTGGCCAATTTCGCTCTCGCCGTTCTCGCGAAGGGACGCATACCACGTCCTCCGACGATCCCCCTTCAGTACGTATTCGGCGCTACCTTCCCATTCTGACAATGGCTTCCGCCGGCATGGAACTGCCGCGGTTCCGCTGAAGCCGTGCGGCAACATTGTCGCCTCTGTTGATTGCAGGGCCTTTATTTTGGTATAATTTTCGTTGTCATATGGGTGTGGCGGCAATATGCGCGGCGCGCAGTCCGCTTGTTTGGCGGCAGAGGGGTTCTGCGGCCTGGGTGTTCTTTACACTGGAGGAGTAGCGAAATGTCAACCGAAGACAGAGACGTTCAGGCGTATCTTGCACGCATCCGCAAGACGATTGCGGAGAGCGAGAACCTCGTTTCGCAGGCGGAGCTCCGGATTGCGGAGACCGACCGTATGCTTGAAAGCCAGGGCCTCACGCGTGAGCAGGTGCTGAACTTCCACTTCACACAGGCGCAACGCGAGGCGGTTAACGAGGAGCTGAAGCGCCGCGGTCTGGATCCGCTGGAGAAATGGGAGTCGGACGCCGACATGAGACAGGAGGAGTTGGACTCGTCCTATGTCTCGAGTCTCCCGTCTTCCGATTCTGCGTCTGGCGGCGAGCTCGCCGAGCGGCAGAGAAAGTTCGGAATGATGATGAAACCTTTTCAGATCTGAGGTGTATACACTATAGAATGCATAGGCGGGAAACGACATCGAGTCGGAGGTGGTGCTTAGGACGCGGGGTGTCCGCGCTCCTCGCGGCGGCGCTGTCTCTTCTCGTTTCCGCCGTGGCGCGCGCGGGCCTCGCGACGTCCGACACCATCGGCAGTGGCGATGTCGGCAAGACGCTCAAGAACAACACGGTCTACGTCGTCCCAAAGAGCGCGACGCTCACCCGCACAACGCCGTACACCGCGCTTTATGTCGAGCCCGGCGCCACTACCGTGCTTTACATCCCGAACGGCGTCACGCTCACGGTGAACGGCGGCAACGCGAGCGGAACCGAGGGCGCCGGCGCGGGCATCCGCGTAGATCCCGGCTCGACGCTTGTCGTCACAGGCGAAGGCACGCTGAACGTAACTGGCGGAAACGCGGCGAACGGCGGAAAAGGCGGCGACTGGCGCAAGAACGGCAGCTGGGACGGCAGCGCAGACGTCGGTTCGTCCCATGTCGACACCACTGGCGGTGGTCACGGCGGCGCTGGCGGCGGCGGAGCGTCGCCGGCCATCGGCGGCATAGGCGGAAACGGCGGAAACGGCGGAAACGGAGGCGACGGGTACCGCACGAAAACTGACGGTGACTGCGACAAGAACGGAAACGACGGCAGCAACGGCACCAAAGGCAACGACGGCACTTCGATGGGAACTCTCTATGTGCTGGGCAGCGTCACCGTAAACGCGACCGGCGGCTCGGCGGGCAGCGGCGGCGGCGGCGGCACGTCGGATACCGGCGACACGGATTACTGGGCACGTCGGTTCTGCGCAGGCGGCGGTGGCGCAGGCGCTGGCGGCGGCGGCGGCGGAGCTGTGGCATACGCCATTGGCGGCGGCGCTGGCGGAGGCGGCGGCGGAGGCGGCGGTGGAGGCGGCGGCTCCGATTGGACTACCCTCGCTTTTTCATTGTCAAAGCCGGAAGGTGCAACGGGTGGCGTCGGCAAGGGCGGTAGCAACGATGGCGGCGAGGGTTCGGTGACGTCCCGCAGCAAGGGATACTCCGGGCGCGGCAAAGAGGGCGGCGACGGCGGTTCTGGCGGTTCTGGCGGCGCGTCCGGCGGCAACGGCACCGTCTATCGCGCCCCTGGCGCGACGGTTTCCGTATCCAGGACCTTCCTCTCCGCCGATACCCACCCCGCAATCGAATACAAACTTACGTTCGACGACGAGTGGCGCACGAACGAGGTGCACGACGTCAAGCTTGGCTACGCGCTGCCGACGTCCGCGCCGGTCATGTCGCGCGGCAGCTACCGCTTCCTCGGATGGTTCGACCGCCAGAACGCCCTCGGCACGAAGTACTACAACGCCGACGGAACGCTTGCGAATCCGCAGTTCCCGTGGTATTCCGTCGTCGGGGACCTCAAGCTCTACGCGGGCTGGCAGCTCGAGAGCGGAACACAGCCCTCGATAACGGTCACTGTTGCGGGCGTGACGAACGCGATTACCGGCGGCGTGAGCATGAGCGATCCGAACGGAAACTTCAGCTACGACGGCACCACGGGCGTTCTCGCGCTCTCGAAGGCGGGTGCCACATACGAGATTTCCGGATCGGAGACGAACGGTGAGATTCGCATCGTCGCCGAGCAGAACTGCATGGTCATTTTGAACAGTTTCAGTCTCGACGGCTCCATGCAGCCGAACGTCATCCCGTTGACGGTCTCCGCCGGACGGACGGTGACGCTCGATGTTCAAAGCGGTGCGCAGCTCAAGGCGAGGGACGGGTACCCGGCGGTCTCCCTCGGGCAGGGCGCGAACCTCGCCATCGCGGGCAACGGCGTGATAAACCTCGCCGGGGGGGCGGGCGCGGCGGACATCGCGCTCGCGGACGGCGCGTCGTCCGCTTCGGTGTGGATCAACACGCGCGGCCCCGACATCCATTTCGGGACGGGTGTTCTCGGCGAGCAGCCCGCGTTCTTCTCGACGAACGGAAGCGGCACGCGCATCTGGCGCGTGAAGGTGCCTGTAGGCGGCACTCCGCGCTCTGCGGTCTCCTGGGCAGGCCTGCCCGATGCCTACTCGCCGCAGAACACGATAGCCGGAGCGGGCGGCGAGTCCTACCTTTGGCTTCCCGACGGCGCCTACACCTTTTCGTCGCTCACCTCGACCGGCGCGAAGGAATGGGTCGTCCGCGTCAGCGGCGCGCACCGCGAGGCGATTCCATTCGTCCCGACGGGCCTCTTGATCAACGAGGTCGACACCGGCCACGCAGCAGGACCCGGCTGGTACTGGGACGAAGACCACACCGTATTCCTCACGAACGCCGGGCCGTTCACCGTTAGCGGAAGCACGACCGCCGGTGTCGGCATCACGGCGTCGAACGACTGCGCAGTGACGCTTTCGGACCTCTCGATAGATTTCTCCGCCAAACCGGGCGCGCATGCGATCCGCGTCGCTCCGGGCGCATCGGTCGACTTCACGCTCGCCGGCGACAGCACGATCCAAACGGCAACGGGAGAATCCAACGAAGGGCGCGCCGCGCTCTCGGTCCCCGCCGGGGCATCGGCGACCATTGACGGCGAGGGGACCCTAACGGCGATTGCCGGTACAGGAGAGGCCGCCGGCGGCGCGGGCATTGGCGGCGACTTTGGCGAGGATGCCGGCTCGATCGCAATTCATGGCGGAACTGTCACTGCACGAACCTACTTCAGCGGCTCCGGAATCGGCGGCGGAACGTGGGGAAGCGGCGGGAAAATCACGATTTCCGGCGGCATCGTCTCCGCCCAGGGACGGCAGTCGGGCATCGGTGGCGGTTACGGAGCCAACGGCGGCAACATCACGATTTCAGGCGGCACGGTCTACGCGCGCGCCAGGGTCGCTGACCGACCTGACGTCGGCGGAATGACCAACCCCGAGCAGGCGTCGTGCACAATCACCGGCGGCTCGATCCACACCTACAAGCCCGACAACCTGAAGCCCGCCGCGACGAACGCCGTTGGCTCGATCGTCCACTGCGTGACGGTTTCCGGGCTCCCGGCGGACACGGAGCTTGAAATAACCTGGCTGATGTCGGCGGACGCGGGCTACGGACAGCGCGACATGCGCACTGACTCGGAAGGGCGGCTCTACGTCTGGCTTCCCGACGGGACGCACTATTTAACTGTAAACGGCGCGGGCTTCTGCGCGACCGTGAACGGCGTGGACACTGAGGCGGCTCCGTGGTCGAGCGGCGTCACGATCGACGGCACCGACGTCTATTTGGGCAGCGGCGACGGCTGGACCTACAAGGACTTCACGCTCTCGGTCACCAATGCTGACCTCCACGTCGACGGAACGAACGTGCCTCACGTCGTGAGCGGAACTAACACGGCGGCGGAGGTGCGGGTGTCCGCAGTGTGCGGAGGCGAACTGGTCGTCTCCAACCTCGTGCTCGACGTGTCGTCTGGATCAGGTTCGCCTATTGCGATTGACACTGACGAAGCGGTGACGCTGCATCTCGCTGGAACGAACGCGCTGACCAGTGCCGACAACTATGCGGGCGTCTCGGTCGCCGCCAATAAAACACTGGTCATCGACGGCGACGGATCGCTCGCGGCGACGGGCGGCAGCCAGGCTGCGGGCATCGGCGGAAGCCTCCGCGAGGCGGGCGGGACGATCGTCATCTCGAACGGCACGGTGACGGCGGCGGGCGGCTATCGGGCGGCTGGCATTGGCGGTGGCTTCAATGGATCCGCCGGCGCCTGCACCATCGCGGGCGGCACGGTGACGGCGACGGGCGGAGAAGGCGGCGCCGGCATCGGCGGCGGTTATGCCGTGTTCGGAAGCGGCGGAGGGCACGGCGGGACAACCACGATTTCGGGCGGACGGGTCTTCGCGATGGGCGGCAACCAGGCGGCGGGCATCGGCGGCGGCAGAGGCGGCGCCTGGTCGAAGGTCTACGTCTCGGGCGGCACGGTGGTGCCCAGGCACGGGGCGGAAGTGAAGTACGACGTGGGATCGGGCTACGATACGTCGTATCTTCCGGCGGAGGTGAAATTCATGGGCGGCTCGGTGTCGACGTTCTCCCCCAACGTGACCGAACGGCCGATCAATGCCGGCGGCACGCGCGTCTGGCGCGTGGAGATCGGCGGACTCGCTCCGGGGGGCAAGGTGACAAGCCTCGCCAGCATCGCGGGCGCTCCTGATCTTTCCGGATACGGCATCGACGACATCTGGGCCGACGACGACGGCAAGGTGTACCTCTGGCTGCCGAACGGCAACCACAACTTCACGCTCGCGGTGGACGGTGGCGACGCGGTGGAGTATGTGGCGCGTGTGGCGGATGCGGACACGATTGCGTACGTCTTCAAGCTGGCGGGGCTCACCGTCAACGGACGCGACGTTGCCTATCTCGGCGGCGACGGCTGGTGGTGCGACGCGACGAACTCGGTGTACCTCACCGCTTCCGGGCCATTCACGGTGAGCGGCACTTCGACTGTGTACGGCGTGACGGCGCGGGCGAACTGCTCGGTCACGGTGAGCAACCTCTACCTGCGCGCCAAGGAACGCGCCGCGTTCGAGGTCGGAGGCAACGGCGTGACGGTGGAGCTGTGGAGCGAGGGCGAAGGCACAAACACGCTCGTTTCAGCGTACGGCTACGCGGGCATCGCCGTCTGCGATGCGAACAACGCATCACTCCGCATCAAGGACGGCACGGCGCCGATATCTGCGACGAGCTGGCGCAGGGGCGCGGGCATCGGCGGCAACGACGGCGCTGCGGCGGGCACGATCTCCATCGAGGGCGGCACTGTTCTCGCGACCGGATCGCAGGGCGGCGCCGGCATCGGCGGAGGTTCCGGCGGCGGGGCGGGGTCGATCACGATTTCGGGCGGCACGGTGGAGTTTGCCTCCTGGCGGGATCTCGACCAGGGTTTTGAGTTCGGCGCGGGAATCGGCGGCGGACGGGGCGGCATCGGCGGTACCGTCACGATCACCGGCGGTACCCTCACGGGCACGGCCGGAACGGGCGGTGCGGGCATCGGCGGAGGATACGAAGGCTCTGACATCTTGGTTCATGTCGAGGGCGGCACGATAACGATTCCCAAGAGCGCGAAGGACTACACGACCGGCATCGGCATGGGACAGTATGGAAGGGACGTCACGGTTGAAATCCTCGGCGGCACGATCTCCGCGAAGGGCTCGTGGCTGGGCTCGGGAATCGGCGGCGGCTCAGGCTGCCAGGGCGGGTCGGTTGTGATCCTGGGCGGACGCATCACGGCCGAGGGCGGCGGACGCGGTCCTGGCATCGGTCCAGCGGCTGACGGCACCATGGGCGTCATCATGATCATGGGCGGCACGGTCGAGGCGACGGCAGGCACATCGCCGGCGGACGTCGGCGCGGGGTCGGACGCGAGCGGCGGCGTCGGAGGCAAGGCGGACGTCGTTACCTTCCAGGGCGGCAACATCCTCGCCGGACCCGCGAAAGTCATACCTGCGCCGAAAAACCTATCCTTCCAGCCGGTATGGGCCGTCGACACGCAGTTAGAGACGTGGAATGCAGACGAACAGGTCGAGTTCTACAACCTGCCGGGAAGCTACGTTACGAAGGACGTCTATCCCACGACAAACGGCCTCGTGCGACTGTGGCTTCCGGACGGCGACTGGGCGTTTACCGCGAACGGCTCGCCATACCGCGTCAACGTTGCGGGAGCCGCGACGACTGCCGAGGTCTGGAGTGCGGGCTTCTCCGTCAACGGACGCGACGTTGCGTATTTCTCCGGCGAGGGCTGGCTGTTGGACTGGGAGTCCAAGCGGGTGATCCTTACGAACGAGATGGACTACGTGCTCTCCGGCGTCAGCTCGAACTTCTGGGTCCTGGCCGACGCGAACTGCCGGGTGCCGGTGAGGGACGTGACGATCGACTTGTCGTCTCCGAATGTCCCCGACAAGCGCAGCGCATTTGTCGTCTCCTCGAACTGCACTGCTGCAGTCGAACTCTTCGGCACCAACGTTTTCCACGGCGCGAAGAACGGTGCGGGCGTCAACGTTTTACCGACTGCGGTGGTATCCATCGACGGCGAAGGCATGCTTGAGGCCGTCGGCGGCCTGTACGCCCCGGGCATAGGATGCCCGTCCGAGGTGCACGGGCAGGTCTCGATCCTCGGCGGCACGGTGGTCGCGCGCGGCGGCACGAATGCCGCGGGCATAGGCGGTGGAGACGGCGTTTCTGGCGGCTCCGTGCGCATCGAGGGCGGAACAGTCACCGCCACCGGCGCCTACAACGGCGCAGGCATCGGCGGCGGACTGGACGGCAGCGGCGGCACCGTCAACATCCTCGGCGGGAAGGTCGAGGCAAAGGGCGGGACGGATGCCGCAGGCATCGGCAGCAGCTACAGGGGAAGCGGCGGCACCGTCGCCATCCAGAACGCCGTCGTGACGGCGACGGGCGGCGCAAGCGGCGCTGGCATCGGCGGCGGCTATGAAGGCAAGGGCGCCGATGTCATCATCCGCAGCGGTACTGTGACGGCGGTGGGCGGCAGTCGTGCCGCAGGCATAGGCGGCGGCAATCAGGGAGCCGTTGGCGGCGGAACCCTTATTTACGACGGAACTGTCACCGCGACCGGCGGAATGATGGCCGCCGGCATCGGCGGAGGCTACGGCGGCGTCGGCAACGGAATCGATATTCGCGGCGGCACCGTCTCCGCCAAGGGAGGATCCGGCGGCGCTGGCATCGGCGGCGGCGAAGGAGGCGGCAGCGGCGACATCGCGATTTGGGGCGGCACCGTCACCGCCACAGGCGGTTACGAGGGTGCTGGCATCGGCGGCGGCGGCTCAGGCAGCACCGGCGAAATCAGGATATACAGCGGCACAGTCACCGCCAACGGCGGCGGTTCGGCAGCGGGCATAGGCGGCGGCAAGAGGGGTGGCTCGAACATCGGCATTTCCGGCGGAACCGTCGAGGCGAACGGCGGACAGTATGGCGCTGGCATCGGCGGCGGCCTCGAGGGAGTGGGCGGCACCATCAGCATCAGCCGCACTGCCGACGTCAAGGCGACGGGCGGTGAAGACGGAGCCGGCATTGGCAGCGGAAAGGACGGACTTAACGGCGGCACAATCACGATAGAGGGCGGCGTTGTCGTGGCCACGGCCGGCTCGGTCTCCGGCTCCGCCGCCGGCATCGGCGGCGGCGCCAACAGCCCCGGCTTGGAGATCAAGATCTACGGCGCCCGCATCCGGGCGGTCGGATCAGCCAACGGAGCGGCCATCGGCGGTGGCGGCGGCAAGGACGGCGGAAACATCGACATCAGCGGCGGAACTGTCCATGTGGAATCGCGTTCCACGTGGGCGATCGGCAGCGGCAGGGACGGGGGAGACACGTCCGACAACAACATCTTCAGCGGCGGCGCCATCTATACAACGCTTGACAGGGTCCATCGCGCGCCGATCGGGGACAGCCACGTGCTGATCCCGGTGTTTCCGGTTGACTTGAACATCGGGGTGCCGACGAACAGGGTCCAGTCCTTGGCCATCTACGCCGTATCGTCCGGCGGCTCGAGCAGCTTCAAATTCTACGGGCAGAGGGACATGTACACGGATGAAAACGGGATGCTCACGATCTGGCTGCCGAGCACCGACCCCGGTGATGCATTGCAGATATCCGTGATGATGGCGGACGGCACCACACGCTACTTCTGCATCACCATTGACGGAAGCGGCGGAGTGCACACCTTGGACTGCCTCGTCGTAAACGGGACGTTCGTGCCGGAAGGCAGAGACAAGAACGATTGGACCTTTGAATATTCCAATGACACCAAGATACTTAGGCTTTTGCGTGGCAGTGATGTTAACGTGCAGGGTGTTTCGACCAACGGCGGACATCGCATCGTCATTCTGCCGGGCGGGCCGACTAAAGTCAAGCTCGAAGCGCTGACGCTGATCGCGAAAGGCGATAAATACTGGTCGGCGATGTCCGTCTCCAACAGCTGCACCATCACGCTGGCGGGCACGCTGCTCAACACCGTTGCGGCGCGCGGACAGTACGCGGCTGGTATAGAAGTCGGACCTGACGCCTCCGTGACCATCAAGGGCGACGGGCAGCTCCTCGCCGTCGGCGGGAAATGCGGAGCGGGCATCGGCTCGCGCGGCTCTGGCTACGTGAAGCCCGGGAAGATCGCCATAGAATCGGGCTCCGTCGTCGCACTGGGCGGCGAGAAGGCCGCCGGCATCGGCGGAGGACAGATGTGCACGCTGTCCGAGGGCAACATCTCGATCTCCGGCGGAATCGTCACGGCGACGGGCGGTCAGTACGCTGCGGGCGTTGGCTCGGGATACGTCGGCAGCGGCTCGGGCGACAAGACGCTTCCGGCGGGAGCTGTAGCCGTCTCGGGCGGAACGGTGCTTTCGATCAGCGGCGCCAATGCCGAGTCCGACATGATTTCAAGCATGAACACGATATCGACCAGCAGCGGCTCGTCGGCGCTCATCATCACCGGCGGCAGCGTCCACGGCTCAAAGCTCGACGTCAAGCCCGATCCCAAGAACTCCGACTCCGAATTGCTGTGCTACTGGCTCTTCTCCGGCCTTGAGCCCGGCGCGACGCCGGTCTTCGAGGGCGACATCCCGGAAAACTACTCGACGAACGGGATTGTCGCGGACGCCACGGGCTCGGTCTGTATGTGGCTTCCCGTGACGAATGAGGTGCGCAGCGTATCGATGAACGGAGAGTACTTCGTCGGCGGCGGTTCCACGAACAACGTGTTCTCTGTAGGCTCCGGAAGAACAGACCCGGCCGATTCCAGGAAGGAAGACGGCAAGACCAAGTGGCGCATCACGATTCCGGGACTTGTCGCCGGACAGACATGCCCGATCACCGGACTCGAAGACGCCGGGGTCACGTCCGTTACGGCGGACGGCAGCGGCCGCGGATTCGTCTACGTCAGCAACGGACAATATGCGTTTTCAGTCGGCGGATTCGACTACGAGGCTGTTGTCAACAACGCTGCGGTGGTTGCGGATTTGCTGCGCGTCGGCGTGACGATAGACGGTGTCGACGCCGCCGCGCTCGGCGGCGAGGGCTGGGCGTTCCTGCCCGGCGAGCACGTCCTCGCGCTCACCAACGCCGGCCCGTTCGCAATCTCCGGCGCGGCGACGAACGTCGGAATCCGCGCGGAGGCCGACTGCGCCGCGACGCTCGACGGCCTCGCGCTCACCAACGGCGCCGCGCGCCTCGTGCCGTTCGAATGCGGCGGGCGCGCCGTCGCGCTGTCCCTCGCCGGCACGAACGTCCTCGTCTGCGCCGTCGACGGCCTGCCCGGCATCCGCGCGGCGGGCGCGTCGGCGCTCGTCCTCTCCGAGGCCGCCGAAGGGGCGTCGCTCGACGTCCTCGGCGGCCGATACGCGGCCGCCATCGGCGGCGGCGCCGGGGAGGCGGCCGGCTCCGTCGCGATCGAGGGCGGCGCCGTGACCGCGCAGGGCGGCTACTACGGCGCCGGCATCGGCGGCGGCAACACCGGCTCGG
>CACWJS010000043.1 GCA_902761275.1 uncultured bacterium
AGCGGTACTGCGGCGCCGTGTAGCGGCTGCCGTACTTCGCGTAGTCGCGGTCAAGATAGCCGACCCTCGTCTGCGACTCGTAGTTGACAGGAAGCGTCCAGACCGGCATGGGGTTGACGTCGAAGTAGAACTCTGGGAGCCGCGCGACGCCGGGATAGAAGTCGTTCAACGGGCCGGACACGCTCGTACCCACCGACAACGCGCTCTCGGTGTGCTCCCACGCAACCTCGTTGGAATAGTGGGAGGCAAGCAGGTTGCCCTCGTATGTCGTCGTCTTCCTGAGGAAATCTTGGCGAAAGTGAGAGTCGCTGTAGTACACGGCACTGACCCAGAGCGCATCGCGCTCCGTCGGCTCTACGCGATGCTCAAGGCTTAGCCCGTAACGCCTGTCGGGAACGGTGTTGCCCCAATGGCTGTAGTTCCACTTCTTCTTGTCGTTCCAGTGGCGGTCATAGCGGTCGGCGTCCTGGTCCCACGCATAGTAGACCTTGAACTTGCCCTTGCCAAAGTCTCCGAGGTTCCACTTGACGGACTGCCCGAGCGCGACGCCGTTCTTCTGACGGAGGTCGAAGCGCGTGCTGCCGGCGAGACCGTACGAGCCCTCGGCCATGCTGCCGCAGATGCCGTATACGTACTTCGTGAACAGCGAAACGCCCCAGCGCGAGGTGTATCCCGGCATCACGCGCAAGCCGTAGTCGGTGTCCATCGGATAGTACCAGTAGGGAAGCCACAGCACGGGGATGTCCCACATCCTGAGCCACGCGTTGCGAAGGAGGACGTAGTGCCCCTCGCTGAAGCGCACTTCGCCAGACATGCGCCAGTGGAGATGGTCCCAGTCGTTGGTGCACGTGGTGAGGTGGGTCGGATCCGCAAACTTGAATTCGCCTTCGGCGTCGCGGGTCACCAAGTCAGATCTAAGAACCATCGGCGCAGACACGGCCTGAACGTGGCCCGAGGCCGCGAGCGCACCCGTGACGTTGTCGGCGGCAACCCTGTCGGCCGTGATCTTTACTTCGCCGGTCGGCTTTCCGAAAAGCGTTGCGGCTGAAAGCGCCGCGGCTATGAGGGCATAGGTCTTCATGTCTGAGAGTATAGCACTTGTGAGGTGGCCGCGTCCAGTATGGAAAACGCCTCGGGGTGGCGGTGGAGCTCCGAGACGAAGGTAAGACGGGTGTTGAACTGCTTCTGCATTTGCGCGAGAATTTCGGCATCCTCGGTGCGTAGGCGCTGCATCACCTGCGGCGCAATCACGATCTTCGGCTCAAACGGCTTCTTGTCCGCTTCGGCCTTGCGGAGAAGCGAGACGAGCTTGCGCTGGAGCTCTATCGAAACGGACATCGGAGACTTGACGAGCCCGTGGCCCGAACAGTAGGGGCACTTCGAGGTGAGCATCGAGAGAATCGATCGGTCCTGGCGCTGGCGCGACATCTCGAGAAGTCCGAGCTCGGAGATCTCGAGGACGTTCGTGCGGGCCCGGTCGCGCTTCAGCGCGTCCTTTAGCGCGCGGTACACCTGTTTCTGGTGCTTGCGCGATTTCATGTCGATGAGGTCGAGGACTACGAGCCCGCCGATGTTCCTCAGGCGCAACTGGCGCGCGACTTCCTCGACGGCCTCGAGGTTCACCTCGAGGATCGCCTCCTCCTGGCTGCCCTTGCCCTTGTGGTGGCCGGTGTTGACGTCGACTGCGATAAGCGCCTCGGTCTCGTCAATGACGAGATACCCGCCCGACTTGAGCGGCACCTGGCGCGAGAACGCCTCGGCAAGCTGGCGCTCGAGGCCGTAGTGCTCGAAGACGTTGGTGACGCCGTCGTAGCGGCGGATCTTCCCCTTGGCACGGCGCGAAATCCGGCCCGTCACCTCGCGCATAGACTCGTAGCTTGTCTCGTCGTCGATCACGATGGCGTCGACGTCCTCGGTGAGCCAGTCGCGGACGACACGCTCGCAGAGGTCGGGCTCCTGGAAAATGCAGCACGGCGTCCTCAGGCGCTTCGTGTTCGACTGCATCTCGCTCCAGACGGAGAGCAGGCTCCTGAGGTCGCGAGCGAACGCGCGGGAGCTCGCGCCCGCGCCGACGGTGCGTACGACGAGGCCGACGTTCTCGGGTAAAGGAAGCTTGTCGAGTATCTTCTTGAGGCGCTGGCGCTCCTTCGCGTCGCCGATCTTCTTCGAGACGCCGCGGATGCGCGTTCCTGGCATCATGACGAGATAGCGTCCCGGAATAGAGAGGTTCGCTGTGACGCGCGGGCCCTTCGTCGAGATCGGGCCCTTCGTCACCTGGACGATGATCTCGCTCCCCGGAGGGAAGCGCTTCGCGATCTCGGCGTCCGAGAGGCGGTTCGACTTCCTGCCGCCCTTCTGCCCCTTCTTCGGCTCGTCGTCTTCGTCGAGCAGGGCGTCCGCGTCGGGCGTCATATCCCAGTAGTGCAGGAACGCGTTCTTCTTGAGTCCGATGTCGACGAACGCCGCCTGTAGGTCGTTCTCGAGGTTCTGGACGCGCCCCTTGAATATGCTCCCGACGAGGCGCTCGGCCTCCGGGTGCTCGACCATGAATTCCTCGAGGCGGCCGTTTTCAAGGACCGCGACGCGGGTTTCGAGCTTTTCCACGTTTACTATTATCTCGCGCTTCAGCTTTGAGCGCTTTAGCCATCCGAACAGGTTCATCTGTCGTTCTCCCTTCTATGTATTGATACGCTTTGCACGACGCCGAGCCCGGCCATCACCGTCACGAGGAACGTCCGCCCCGCCGATATGAACGGCAGCGGCAGCCCCGTAATCGGGACGAGCCCGATCGACATCGCTATGTTTATGAAGACGTGCGCGAACACGAGGGTCGCGACGCCGATGGAAACCAGCCGTCCCCTCCCGTCCGCCGCGACATACGCCGTCCACACGCACGGGACGAGAAGCGCCCCGAAAAGCGCAAGCAGCGCGACCGATCCAATGAACCCCGCCTCCTCCGCGTATACGCAGAAGATGAAGTCGTTCATCGAAATTGACTGCGGCAGGTACTTCAGGTGGTTCGTCTCGCCCTTGCGGAACCCCTTGCCGGCGAATCCGCCGGAACCGATCGATATCATCGCCTGCCTCAAAGTATATCCCGCGGCGTGGGGATCCTCGTCCGGGAAGAGGAATATCTTCACGCGCTTCACCTGGTGCGGCCTTAGGGGGACGAACTTCATTATCGCCGCCCTGCGGGCCTCAGTGACGCCCGGCTTCTCCGCCTCGTAGACCGCGGCGAGGACCGCCGACGCGACGATTGCAGCGATGCAAGCCGCCGTCAAAAGCCCGCGTCGCCAGACGCGCGCTACGAAAAGCATCACGAGCGTCGCTGGAAGAAGCGAGAGCATCGTGCCGAGGTCCGGCTCGAGGAGTATGAGCAGCGCCGGAACGCCAATCACCGCAGCCGCGAGCAGGAAGCCGGGGAACTTCCTAAGCCACGGCCTCGCGTCCGCAGTGCCGTATATCCACGCGAGCGCCGCGATTACGCAGATCTTCGCCACTTCACTAGGCTGGAAGAACCAAAGCCAGCGCCGCCCGCCATAGGTCGAGGTGCCGACAAGAAGAACGACGACGAGAAGAACGAGGGCGAAGAGATACGACGGTGCGGCGAGAAGGTTCAGGTAGCGGCGGTAGTCGAAGAATGCAAGCACGAAATAGACGACAAGTCCAAACACGGCCGTCGAAAGGTTTGCCTTCCACATGCTGTGGAAGACAGCCGCTTCGCGCGCGTTGCCGGCCGAGTATATCGCGGCGGTGCCGAGCGCCACGAGCGCCAGCATTGCCGCGAACATCAGCCAGTTGAACCTCTTGAGCTTATCCAGCATCACCTGTTCCTTGCAAAGTTCGAGTTTCGAGTTGGAGTTCGAGAGTGGAATTGTTCCTTTCTCCAACTCCAACTCTGGACTCCAACTTCTCCACCTCTCCAAATATCGCCTTAAGTACTGCATTCACCTTCGGCGCGGTAGTGCCACCGCCCGATTCGCCGTTCTCGATCACCATCGCAATCGCGACAGTCGGCTTCTCCGCCGGAGCGTAGGCGATGAACCATGTGTTCTTGCGCCTCGTCGCGCCAAGGCCGACCTCGGCCGTTCCAGTCTTGCCCGCGACTGCGACAGCGACTCCATCTCCGGCAAGACGTCCGGTGCCGCCGTCAACCACCATCCTCATGCCCTCCCGGATGACGGCGAGATTCTGCGCGGAGAAAGGCAGCGGCGTGCGCTCTACCGGCGAGTCAGCCCTCAGGCGCGGCCTCGTAAGGAAACCCGTCCCTATCGCACCAGCGAGACGCGCCATCTGGAGAGGCGTCACAAGCAGCTGCCCCTGGCCTATCGAGGCGTGCGCGAGATCGCTCGCGTACCACGGCATGTCATAGTGGATTCGCTTGTATTCGGCCGACGGCACGACGCCCGCGGAATCCTGCGGGAAGTCGATTCCCGTCTTAGCGCCAAGGCCCATCGCGCGCGCCGCCGCGAAAAGCGCGTTCGTGCCAATGTCGCAGCCGAGGTTGGAAAAATAGGTGTTGCAGCTCTCCTTTATCGCATGCCTCATGTCTATCGGGCCATGCCCCCAGCGGCGCGCGCAGTGAAGCTTCATTCCACCGAGCTCAAAGACGCCGGTGCAGTCGTATGTTGCCCCCGGCGGAACGCCCGCCTTGAGTCCCGCGAGGGCGGTAACCGGCTTGAACGTCGAACCGGGCGCGTATGTCTCGAAGCAGGCACGGTTGCGGTAGTCGTTGCGAGCGTTCCTGAAAAGACGGTCGTTCATCTCGGGCGTGAGATGCGGCACGAGGAGATTCAGGTCGTATGCGGGGGCGCTCGCGAGCGCGAGTACCGCACCGTCGCGCGGATCAATGACAACGCACGCGCCGCGTTCGCCGCGCAGCTGCCGCTCGACGGCACGCTGAACCGCGACATCAATCGAGAGGCAAAGGTCGGGGCCACGTCGCACCTCTCTTACGACCGTCTCGTCGACGGCAAAGCCACGCGCGTCGACAGTGACCCTGAGTTCCCCAGAGGAGCCGCGCAAGTAGCTGTCGTAGAACGCCTCGAGGCCCTCGCGTCCGCACATCTCCTTGTCGCGGAAGTTGAACTGCTCTCCGCCCGCCGACTCCGTCTCGCGGCGGCCGACATAGCCGAGGACATGCGCGGCAAGACGCCCCTTGGGATAGATGCGCTCCTCAGTCTCGATGCACGAGAAGCCCGGGAACTCCGACGCATGCTCGGCAAAGCGCGCTATCGCCTCTTCGCCAACGTCGCGCCACACAACAAGCGGACGCGCGAGCTTCTGGCGCACGTGGCGCGCTATCACATTCGTAGTGAGCGAGACGGGGAGCGCGACAACCTCAGACACTTCGTCGACGGCGTTCGAGATCGCAAGGACGGTGTCGTTCCACGAACGGCGCTGGAACCCCTCAGGGTTCACGACAATTGAGACAGATGCGCGGTTGTCGGCAAGAACGGTTCCGTCGCGAGCGATGATACGTCCGCGAGGGCCCGCTGTCAGCACGCTGCGTATCGCCTGCCTTGCGCCGTCGTAGGAATGTTTCGCCGCATCCACGAGCTGCACTTGCGCAAGGCGGAAGCCGAGCGCGACAAGCCCGGCAACGATGACGATGCCGACCGCGAGGACGGAGAGGTCGCTTGCGATGGACGTGTCGTCACGCATCGGCACCCGCCTTTCTCCAGAGTCGCGGAAGCACGACAAACGCAAGCGAGAGGAAAACCGCGCCGACAGGCACCGAGAGAAGGATTCTCCCCGAGGCGCCAGCGCCGTCTGCGACAAGAGCAAGCCATACCTGGTACGCTGGGTAAGCGGCGGCAATCCAGACGACCGGCTCGCGGAAGAACCTTATCGCCACGGCTATTGCGGCAAAGAAGACCATCGCAGAGCCGGGGGGCAGCGAGTAGATCGCCTCCTCGAACGCTCCAGCGGCCACCGCCGCCATAATCCATATCGGCATCTTCGTCTCGACTGCGAAAAAGACGGCAAGCGACAGGAGTATCGGGAGCCCAAGCGAGCCGATCGACGGCAGCATGTCCTCCAGCGCCCCGCCAAGGACGATGGAGACTACGATGAACGCAAACTGGACCAAGTTATTTTTCACGGCGGATGAAGACGTCCCTCAGCGTCGCAAAGTCGACAGCCGGCAGCACTTCACCCTCTCGTCTCGGCGAATCAGAGTCTTTTCTGACTTCGAGCAAAGTGCCTACGGCGATCCCCTTGGGATATATCCCTCCGAGACCCGACGTGTAAACCGGACTGCGCGGCGGAACCTCCGCCGCAGACAAAATGTGCTTCATGACAAGCCGCTCCTCGGTGCCGCCCGCGAGCGTTCCGCGCAAGACGCCGCCCCCTGGAAGCGACACCTCGCAGCCGACGCCGAGCAAAGGATCGGTGACAAGGCGGATTTCCGACGTGTGGGGCGTGACGGATTCAACGCGCCCGACAAGCCCTTCGGGAACGACGACTACCGCACCCTCGCACACGCCAGCGAGCGACCCCTTGCCCACCCTCATGGTGCGGCGCGGCCCCGACGAGCCGCCAGAGGCAAGAACCTCTGCAACGAGCCACGTCTCAGGGTTCTGATCTCTGTATTCAAGGACGCGCCTTAAGCGGGCGTTCTCGGCCTCAAGCCGCGCGGCGTCGTCGCGCGCAAGAGCGAGCGCTGCGACCTCACGCCTTAAAGCCACATTCTCGGCACTTGCCGAAGCGCCACGGCAAGCTCCCGTCACGCGCGACCAGACCTTGTCGGAAAACGTACGGCGCGCGCGCTCGGCGGGGAAGATCGCCTCAAGCGCCGTCCCGCGGGAAAAGGCGACGACCGCCACTGCCACCGCCCCGAGGGCGATGAGCGCGTATGCACCGGTCGTTTTGGCTTTCATTCTGGCAAGTCCTCACCTACGGGCGGACTTGCCGAAGACTCTACGCACGCTTGTTCTTCGCGAGGAAATCGAGCTCGTTCATCACGACGCCCGTGCCTTCAGCGACAGCCGAAAGCGGATCGTCCGCCACCGTGACGGGAAGCCCCGTCTGCTGCGCAAGAAGCTTGTCGAGGCCGCGCAGCTGCGAGCTTCCGCCCGACAGCACAAGGCCCCTGTCCACAAGGTCGGCCGCGAGTTCCGGTTCGCACTTGTCCAGCGTGGTCCTCACTGCATCCACGATCTGGCTGACCGGCTCCTTCAGGGCTCCCCTGATTTCCTCGGAGGTTATCGTCAAAGTCTTCGGCAACCCCGCCACTATGTCTCTGCCCTTGATTTCGAGCGTCTTCTCCTCACCAGTCGGGAAGGCGCTCCCAATCTCAATCTTTATCATCTCGGCCATGCGCTCGCCGATCAGCAGGTTGTAGACCCGCTGGATGTACTTCATGATGCACTCGTCCATCGCGTCGCCGCCAGCCGCGCGGGCGGAGTAGCTGTGGACTATGCCGGCGAGCGAGATGATCGCCACCTCGCATGTGCCGCCGCCGATATCGACAATCATCGAACCCGCCGGCTCGCTGACAGGAAGTCCGACGCCGATCGCCGCAGCCATCGGCTCCTCAATGAGGAAGACATCCCCCGCGCCAGCTGCGTGCGCCGCATCCTCAACGGCGCGCTTCTCGACCTCGGTGATGCCCGACGGCACGGCGATGACCATGCGCGGCTTCGCGTACTTCGACCAGAAGCGCTTCGGACAGACCTTGTTGATGAAGTAGGCAAGCATCGCCTCGGTGATGTCGAAGTCGGCTATGACGCCAGACTTCATCGGACGAATCGCGATGATGTTTCCCGGAGTCCTGCCAAGCATCCGCTTCGCTTCCTCACCTACCGCAAGGACGCGCTTCGAGCCGGCCTGGATGGCGACGACCGATGGTTCACGGAGAACAACTCCGCGGTCCTTGGCATAGACGAGCGAGTTCGCCGTGCCGAGGTCGATGCCGATGTCTGTCGAGAAGAAAGACTTTAGCTTTGGTATACGGAACATTTCGTAATCCTAATTACCCGATTTTGGCGAATATTTTATGCAATTTTCGTCCGCGCGTCAACCGAAAAATGCCTTGTAAAGCGAACGGACGGCATTGTCGCGGTCCTGCTTCCGGACGGCAATCATGAACGAGACCTCGGACGACCCCTGGTTAACCATGGAGAGCGATATCCCAGCGGAAGCAAGCGCAAGGCAGGCCTTCGCGAGCATACCGGGCGTATAGCACATGCCTTCGCCCACGACCATAAGCGTCGTGATGTCGCGTTCGACCGTCACGAAATCGGGCTCAAGTTCGCGGCGAATCGTCGCCACGACGCGGCGCTCGACCTCGCGCGGGAGGTACTGCTCCTTGATGACGATGCACTGTGAGTCGACGCCCGAGGGCATGTGCTCGTAGGGAACGTGCTCGTCCTCGAGAATCTGGAGAAGCCGCCTGCCAAAGCCGATCTCGCGGTTCATCAGGTACTTCTCGACGACGATGTTGCAGAAACCGTCTGCGCTCGCGATGCCGACCACCGTTCCGGGAACGACACGGCGCGACTGCTGAATCATCGTGCCGGGCTCGCCAGGGTGGTTCGTGTTGCGGATGTTGATCGGAATTCGCGCGCGAACCGCTGGAATGACCGCGTCGTCGGCGAAGACGCCAAAGCCAGCGTAGGCAAGCTCGCGCATTTCGCGGTAGGTCATCGTGGGAATGCCCTCTTTCACCTCGGGAACGATGCGAGGATCAACCGGATAGACCGAGTCGACATCGGTGAAGTTCTCGTAAACGTCGGCACACACGGCCGCCGCGAGGATCGAGCCCGTGATGTCGGAGCCGCCGCGCGGGAACGTCGCAACCTTGCCTTCCTTCGTATAGCCGAAGAAGCCGGGGTAGATGACGATTCCCTCGAAGTTCGAGAACGCACGCGAGAGCGTGGCGTAGCTGTCGGGATCGAGCGTAGCGTCGCCAAACTCGCCCTTCAGCACCATTCCAGTGTCCTTCGGGCTCGCATACCGCGCCTTCCTTCCGCGCGCCGCGAACGCGACCGCGACGAGCTTCGCGTTGTTGTCCTCGCCGGCTGCCTTGACGAGATCGAGGAACTCCTCGGGGCGGAGGTCCTTGACTTGGGCGACACGCGACCTCAAGTCGCGCGTGATGTCGGATATGATGTCCTCGCCGAGCTTGAGTTCGTCGGCTATGAGAGCGTAGCGCTCGACGACCGCGCCAAGCTGGCGGTCGACGTTCTCGCCTGCGAGCGCGGCCTTCGCGAGCGCGATGAGAAGATCGGTGACCTTCGTATCGCCCTTGTCGCGCTTCCCGGGGGCCGAGACGACAACGATGCGCCGCGCGGGATCCGCGAGGACGATGTCAATTACCTTGTTTAACTGCGTCGCATCCGCAAGGGAGCTGCCGCCAAATTTACATACTTTCATTTAAAGTTGAAAAGTTGAAAAGTTGAAAAGTTGAAAGGTTGAAAGGTTGATAAGTTGATAAGTTGAAAGGTTGAAAGGTTGAAAGGTTGAAGAGTTGAGGCGTCAGAGGACGCGGAGCTTTACGGGATCTTCGCCGATTACGCCCGACGCCTTGATTTCGGCAAGCGCCGCGTCGAGATCGGCCGAACGCGCCTTGCTAGTCATCGCAACGACTGGAACTGGGAGATTGCCCTCCGTCGAGCCCTTCTGGGAAAGCGCTGATATCGAGACGCCGTGGCGACCAAGCGCGGATGCGACGACGCCCATCGCGCCAGGCCTGTCCGCGAGCATGAAGCGAAGGTAGAACTTGGAGGCGATATCGCCTGCCGCGCGAAGACGCACTTTGCCCTCGCCGTAGTTCGGCACGCCCCTCGTGTAGCGCGTCTCGTCGTAGGCGAGGTTGCGCGCGATGTCGCCAATGTCGCCGACGACTGTGGAAGCGGTCGGCGCGCGACCCGCGCCGCGCCCATAATACATCGTGTAGTCCGACATGTCGCCCTTGACGTAGGCGGCGTTGAACGCGTCGTTCACGTTGGCGAGCATGTGCGAAAAGGGAATCAGCGTCGGATGCACTCCGACCTCTACTTCGTCGCCGTCCTTCGCGACGCACGCGAGGAGCTTGATGCGATAGCCGAGGTCTGCGGCATACTTGACGTCCGCGCCAGCGAGGTTGCGGATGCCTTCGACCTGAACCTGATCGAGCGTCGGCTGAAAGCCGTACGCGAGCGCCGCGAGGATGCACGCCTTGTGGGCGGTGTCGAAGCCGTCAACATCGAGCGACGGATTGGCCTCGGCGTAGCCGAGTTTCTGCGCGTCCTTGAGCACGACATCAAAGGGAAGGCCCTCGTTCTCCATCCTTGTGAGGATGTAGTTGCAAGTGCCGTTGAGAATGCCGTGGATCGACTCGATCTCGTTGCCCGCGAGCCCTTCGCGAAGGACGCGGATGATCGGGATGCCGCCGCCAACCGATGCACCAAAATAGATGTCGACGTCGTTCTTGGCCGCCGTCTCGAAGATCTCGTGGCCGTATTCCGCAAGCAGCTTCTTATTAGCGGTAACGACGCACTTGCCGCCGTTGAGCGCTTCAAGGACGAATGTCTTGGCGACGCCTGTGCCGCCGATTGTCTCGACGATGATGTCGATCTCGGGATCAGCGAGGACGCCCTTCGCGTCTGTTGTGAGAACTCCGTCGGGAACCTTGATGCCGCGGTCCGTCGTGATGTCAAGGTCCGCGATCTTCTTCAAGACGATGTCGACGCCGAGGCGCTTCGCCATGACGTCACGATGCTTCAGAAGGCCGTCAGCGACTCCCGCGCCGACGGTTCCGAAGCCAAGAATTCCTACTCCTATCTGCTTCATCTCTGTATCTGGCCCTTTTTCTTTGTCTATCCCTACGTCCCCCCGGATATCAAAACGGCATGTCGTCTATCGCACCGGCATCTTCAGGAAAATCGGGCTCGGCGGGAGCGGGAACGGGCTCGGTAGACGAGCCGTCCGCATTAAGAACCTCGATCTTGAGGCCGGTGAGGTCGGTGAAATACTTGACCTGGCCCTGGGGATTCGTCCACTCGCGGCCGTCGATGGCAAAGCGAATCTTGGCGCGCTGTCCCTCGCGAACCGTGTCGAGCATGGAGGCGGCGTCCTTCTTGAACGTGAACGCGATGTGGTTGGGCCACTTTGACTCAGCCCCAACATCATCTGTCATCACGACATCGCGCTTGGTGAATCCACTCGCAAAAGTCTGGAGCTGAAGCACCTTCTCGACAACGCCTGTATACTCGTAAATAGCCGCCATTTCCGTCTCGTCCTTTTTTGGGTTTCTGAATATTATACCATTTTTTGGCGGCTCCTACGCCCATAAGCAGAAATTATCGCATTTTGATTGAACCCTACTCTGATTTGCCTTCCATCGTGCGGTCACGGTCGTGGCAACCGGCGCATATGTTCGTCTCTCGCTTCAGCGCAAAGCGCAGAGGCCGGAGAGCCGACTGGCGCGCGAGAGCACGTTTGCGGGCCCGGCGTGATTTTGACCGCCAGCGTAAAGGGCGCGCGTGAAGGCGCGCGCGTCAAAATCATGCCGGTGGGGTGCCCGCAAACTGCGGGTCGGGCGAGCAGGTCGGGCGCAGGCCTCACCATCGGGCGGCGCGGCGATAGCGAGAAGCCGAAACACGCCCCTTCGCGGACGCGCGGCCTTCGGACGCCGCCGAACACCCCCTATGGCTTGAGGTAGAGGCGGCAGTGGCAGAGGCCGTGGTAGGCGGGGTCGGCGAGCTGACCCTTGAACTCGTCACAGGGGCAGAAGAACTCGGGGAGCTTCGGCAGACGGCACGGGCAAAAGCCATGCTTGCGGACAAGGCCGTCTTTCACGACCTTGACCACTTTCTCGTCGCCATTAAACACCACCTTGCCCTTCTCAAAGAGCTCGCGTATCTCCGTAGACGACTCCTTCGTGCGCGGGAACGACTTAAAAGTGACGAGCTTCTTCAGCTCCTCGTAATCCTTCCAGCGCGGCAGCCCCTCTACGGAGTCTTCGCCAATCAGGAAGAAAAGCTCCGCGCCAGGATTCTCCGCGGCAATCTCGCGCACAGTATCTATCGCGTAGGAAACTCCGCCGCGCTTTAACTCGCGTTCGTCGACAACAGCTTCCGGGATTTCGGCAAAAGCGTTCTTCACCATCTCAAGCCGATCCCACGGAAGAGGCGGCATGTCCTTCGCCGCCTCAGTCTTGAAGGGGCTCACATTCGCGGGGATCACGATGAGCCGGTCAAGCGCGAGCGAAGCAACCGCCTCGCGCGCGAGGTTGACATGCCCGAAGTGGACGGGATTGAAACTCCCCCCGTAGATTCCAATCTTCACGCCAGCTCCTTCGAGCGCTTCGCGGCGGCGGCAAGCGTCGCGGCGACAATCTTCTTGAATTCGGGAACGTCCATCTTCTCCATTCCCGCGGCAGTTGTGCCGCCCTTCGTGCAGACGCCCTCGATGAACGGACGAAGCGCCATGCCGCTCTCCCTAAGGAACTTCGCCGTTCCGAACATCGTCTGCTCGGCGAGAAGACGGGCAACGGCGGGCTTGAGCCCGAGCTTGATGCCACCTTCGACCATCGCCTCCTCCATGTAGGCGAAATACGCGGGGCCCGAACCGGAGAGCGCAGTCACGGCGTCAAAATCCTTCTCCTTGAGGACGACAGTAGCGCCAGCGCCGCCAAGAATCTTCTCGACGAGCTTCACGTCCTTCGCGGGGGTCTTGGGGGCCGCGCATATCGCGCACATGCCGACGTTCGCGCGAAGCGCGAGGTTGGGCATCACGCGAACGAGATTGACTTTCGCGCCAAACGCCTTCTTGAGCTTCGCAAGCGTCTTGCCTGCGACAATCGAAACAATCGTGTGCTTCTCGGTAAGGAGCGGTTTCACCTCGGCGGCGACTGCATCCACATCCTGCGGACGGACGGCGAGAAAGACGAACTTCGCCTTCTTCGCAACTTCCTTAACGTCGGCCGTCGTCGCGACGCCGTACTTCCGCGTCAGATCCGCCGCGCGTTCCGCGACCTTCTCGGCCATCACGACGCCCTTCTTGTCCTCAATTGCGGAAAGAATCCCCTCCGCCATCTTGCCTGCACCAAAGAATCCGATTTTCATATACTCTCCTGATTATTTTCTGATTATCCCCGCACCAATGGCGGAAAGCTCTGTCTCGACGGAAACATATCCTCGGTCGACCGTCTCTGCGCCGAGAATCGTCGACTCGCCTTTCGCTACGAGCGCGGCGATGACGAGCGCGACACCCGCGCGGATGTCGGGCGAGGTCACGGTCCCGCCGTAGAGCTGCGAAGGTCCAGTCACGACGACGCGATGAGGGTCGCACTGCACAATTTTCGCGCCCATCTGCCGGAGGTGGTCGACGAAGTAAAGCCGCGACTCGAACATCTTCTCGAAGAAAAGGCATGTGCCGCGCGTCTGCGTCGCAAGCACGATCAGCACCGACATTAGATCCGACGGAAACGCAGGCCATGTGCCGTCCGCTACAGACGGAATCGCGTCGCCGAGATCGTATTTCATCTTGAGGCGCTTTTTAGGCACATAGCGGAGAGTCCTCTCCTTCGCGTCTATCGTCCACGTCACGCCAAATCGCGCAAACGCCCCTTCGAGGATCTCGAACGGAGCGGGGTCGATGCCGGTAAGCGTAAGTTCGCCGCCAGTGACCGCCGCCGCAACGATGTAGCTCCCCGCCTCGATGTAGTCGCACCCTACCGTCGCCTCGCAGCCGTGAAGCGACTCGACTCCGTCGACCTCGATGCGGTTCGTGCCGGCGCCCGCGATTTTCGCGCCCATGGCGTTCAGCATCGTCGCGAGATCGACGATATGCGGCTCGCACGCCGCGTTGAAAATGACCGTGCGCCCGCGCGCGAGGACGGACGCCATAAGGATGTTCTCGGTCGCAGTGACCGACGCCTCGTCGAGAAGAATCTTCGCGCCCTTGAGCTCGCCCTTGAAGCGAAGCGTCTTCCTGCCAGCGACCGTTTTCGCGCCAAGCGAGCGGAAGCCGGCGAAATGGGTGTCGAGACGGCGGTGTCCAATTTGGTCGCCACCGGGAGGCGGCAGCGAAGCACGACCGACGCGCGCGAGAAGCGGCCCCGCGAAAAGGAAGCTCGTGCGAATCTTCGCGGCAAGCACGGCGTCGATCTTCGCCGTCTTCACCTTGGGGGTAGTAATCGTCACAGTTCCCGCCTTCAGGTCACGCGTCACCTTCGCGCCAAAGGACTTCGCCGCGTCGAGCATTGCCGCGACATCGGCAATGTCGGGCACGTTGCAAAGCGTCACCGGCTCGGAAGTCAAAAGCGAAGCCGCTATCATCGGCAGGGCGGCGTTCTTGTTCCCAGAGACGCGGTGCGTCCCGGAAATCTTCCTCCCGCCCTGGATGACGAAACGACTCACGACAGCGCGTCTATCTTGCGCGTCTCGCCGAACACGACGAGCTTGTCGTCCGGCTCGAGCTTGTCGGTCGGCTGCGGTATAACGACGTTGCGCGGCTTGTTGGGATCGGCGTCCGCGCGGCGTATGCAGAGGACTGTTATCCCCGACTTCTTGCGGAGATCCGCCTCGGCGAGCGTCAGGCCGCGCGAGCCGTCGGGAACGTCGATCTCGGCAATCGAATAGCCGTCGGCGACTTCGAGGAAGTCGACTACATCGTGGTTCGCGATTGCACGCGCGAGACGGTGGGCGCTGTCGCGGTCAGGATAGACCACGCTGTCCGCGCCGATGCGGCGCAGTATCTTGCCGTGAAGTTCGCTCGTCGCCTTGGCGACCACGCTCGTCACACCCAGCTCCTTGCAGTTCGCGGTCGCCATCATCGACGCCTCGATGTTGGAGCCGATTGCGACGACAACGACATCGCACTCGCCGAAGCCTGCTTCCGCGAGGACGTGCGGCTGTGTGGCGTCGCCCTGGAGAGCAGTCGCAAACTCGGACGCGCTCTGCATCGCGGGGCGATTGCGGTCAATGAGGATCACTTCCGCGCCCGCGTTGGCGAGCGTTTCCGCCAGGCTCATGCCAAATCGCCCGGCGCCGATGATTCCAATGCGTTTCATATCGTGTATTTTACCATAAATTTGACTGCGCTTGTGCGGTTCTCCAACCTCGGTTATTCCACAGTGACGGTTACGGTAGCCGAAACTGCGTCGCCAGATTCGGTGGCACAAGTTATGACGTGCTTCCCCGGAGTCATCTCCGCGGCAAATGCGCCGCGCCCGACAGTCTCGCCTACGGGCGCAGCGTCAACGAACCACCAAAGTCGAGTGTCGGGCGGCACTTCTCCGACCTGGCAGACTATGCGCTGCTCAAGCAAGCCAGAGACGAGATGAAACTGCGCGCCATCCTCGGGCTTCACGAGAGAGAGTGCTGGAGCGCCCTCTTCAATTAGCTTTCCGTCTGGCCCGCGCCTATGGATATTGCAAAGCCGCGGCGAACTGCGACCCTTGACGGCCCTTCCCTCTTCCGTCTCGGGACAGTCTGGAGAGGCGGGAAGCCCAGTCTTCTTGCAGACGACGCACTTCACCACGCCCTCTGGTTTTTCGAACCATGGGGCAGTCCCGCTCGGATAGAGCTGGCGCATGACGCTCCACGCGACAGGCGCCGCGGCCTTTGCACCTACGACGCTTTTGTCACCGAAGCCGCCTGTCTTATGCCCGCACCAGACGCCAACGACGAACTCCGGATTCCACGCAACCGTCCATGCGTCGCGGTAGGCGCTCGACGTGCCTGTCTTCCATGCAAAGCGCGGCGCAGCAACATCTGCAACATGCCCAAGGGCTGCATGCGAGCGCTCGTCGCCAGAGAGCATATCCGAGACGAGGTAGGCACATGCAGGCGCAAATCGTCCGTCGCCGCCACGCGCGAGAACACCGTATGCGCGGACAAGTTCAAGGAGCGAGACTTCGACATTCCCGATTGCCATTCCAAGGCCGAAAGACGCGGGATCTTCAGTGACGCGCCCAAAGCCGAGGGCGCGAAGTTCCTCCGCAAAGGATTCAACTCCTACTTCATCGAGAAGGCGGACAAACGGAACATTGAGCGAAAGGACGAGAGCGTCGCGCATAGTGACGAGGCCGCGATACCGACCGTCGAAGTTCGCGGGCCTATAGCCCTTAAATGAAATAGGCGAGTCGACGAGACGGCGCTCTGGAGTCGCGAGCCCTCGCTCCATCGCAAGCGCGACGAGGAACGGCTTAAGGGTCGAGCCAGCAGGTCGCGGCGAAACGGCGGTGTTTACCTGCCCGTCCTTGCCGTCGAAGTAGTCGCCGCTACAGGCCATCGCGACTATCTCGCCTGTCGCGGGCTTCATCACAACAACAGCAGACGAAAAGCCGCCTTTCTCCGCCGCCGCAGAAGCAGCATGCTCGCACAAAAGCTGGATGTCGGCATCGAGCGCCGTCGTCACATCCACTCCGCCTCGGCCGCCGCGAAGCCCGTGTTCCGAAATGTACCAGTCGCAGAAATGCGGCGCGAGAAACGGCCTCGGAGCGCGGCGGACTTCCGGTTCGACCGAGCGCGCTCCCTCAAGCTGCTCGTCCGTGATGTACCCAAGCGTCCGCATCCTCTCAAGGACATAGTCACGGCGCTTAAACGATTGTGCGCGACGCTCCGGGCTTCCCCACCTGTCGGGGCGGAAGCGCGTCGGCGCCTGAACCATTCCCGCGAGCATCGCCGCTTCGCCAAGCCCGAGTTCTTTCGTGCTTTTGCCGAACCAGCCCTGCGATGCCGCCTCTATGCCGACGAAGTTCGAGCCAAAGGGGGCACGATTAAGGTACTGCGAGATAATCCATTCCTTCGACTTCGCGCGCTCCATCTTGGCGGCCTTGATCGCCTCCTTCCACTTCCACCAGAGATTCTTCGGGTGTGGTTTAAGAAGCCGCACCGCCTGCATCGTGATAGTCGACGCGCCGGAGATGCGTCGCCTGCAGCTGACATTCTGCCATGTCGCGCGAAGGATGCTCATCGGCCTCACGCCGTGGTGCGACCAGAACGAACTGTCCTCGGCCGCGACAAGCGCCTTTACAATCCAGTCATCGGGAGAGGCGACATAGAACGGACGACAGTCGACATCGCCGGGCCCAAGCGTCACTCGAAGTATCCTGCCAGACGCGTCGCGAAGTATCGTGCCGCCGGGATATTCATCCGCCCCCTCGTCGCTCCAGCCGATGAAGATCCACGAGCAAACGAGAAACACCGCCGCAAGCGCGGCGACGATACGGGCAAGCAAAACGATCTTCCTCTTCACGCCCTATACTCGCCGCAAAGAGGAAAATCTGACACAGTGTTATACGCGCACACTTAAGTTGTTACACGGTCACCAAGAGGTCGTTGCGCCTGAGCGCACGGATCGCATCGCAGTCGAGCGTGTGTCCCGCGCGATAGGAGACTACCGTCCCGACAAAGCGGGAAGAGCCACCGATAAGCGCGATGGCTGCCATGAGATCAAGCGTCGCACGATGCCAGACCGGCTCGAGGAACTTGTCTCCAACAGGGAAGCGCGGCTCGGTGTAAAACTTGCGCTTGCCGTGGATAAGGATGTTCCTGTCGTTGTAGCCCCAGTTGCGCGTCGCGGCGAAGAGCTTTCCGACCGTCTTCGCGAGAATGTACTGGCGGCGCGTCGCGTTGGTGCGCGCAAGAGCCGCGTAGCGAAACGTCTCGGGCGTGACATCAAAGAGAATCCGCTGGTTGCCGATGACCGTGTTCCACGAGATGCCGCAGTCGATGCGGAGGTTCTTCTCGCCGTTCTCCGCGGGGAGGAAGAGAAGGAAGTCACCACGACCACCACCGAAGGCGACAGGTTCCTTGACCGTGACATAAGTCGCGTCTTCATTTGTCTCAGCGATCTTCGCGTGTTCCATTGCCTTGATGAGAGGCAGCGACGACTGCTCAAAGAGCGGCGGATCGCCGGAGTTGACCTTGAGAAGGACGTCGTCTACTCCGAGCCCCACCTTGAGCGCGATGATGTGCTCGACCATGCGCAGGTAGTTGTGCGGCGAGCCAGAACGCAGCACGAGGTTCTGCGCGCTTGTCCAGAGGTTTGCGATGTCCACTGCGGTGTCCAGCTGCTCGGGGAGGTCCATACGACGGATCCACCAGCCGGGCTTGTTGGGCGGCGCAAAGGTAAGCGTCTGCTTTTCGCTGCCCTTGAAAGTGCCAATGCCCGCGACAGGCGCTTCGCCGAGAATCGTCTGGCGCTTCGTCGGGAAAGGAGACGAGCGATCGGGGGCGAGACGCGTCTCGTCTATCGGCTGGGCGCGGAAGCGCTCGTAGGCCGCCGCAATGGACGCGGACGAGCCGAACACTGTCTTTCCGATTCGGTAGGAAGGTTGGTCCATGTAGGTTGCCTCGCTTTGGTGCGGCCTCAGGCCGTGATGCCGTTCTGCTGGGCGACGAGTCCGGCGGCTCCGTACATCTTGCGGAGCTTCGG
>CACWJS010000044.1 GCA_902761275.1 uncultured bacterium
TCTCTGACATGAGACAATTGTAAAGTTCATCTTCCATCTGTACTCCTATGGCAAAGCTATGGACAAACACAAACCAACCGGACCACCCAGAACACCTGCGGCACAAGTGCGGACAACTTTATAGACACCATACTGCACAATCCATTTCGGCAACAATCATACATTTGCATCATAATCCCATTCGTTCTTTCTCCAATCACGAACTTGACACATACACATATTCGACATGACCATCCTTATCGATATATATGTAGTATCTTGTTCCCGTGCGCGTATACACCAACATCTTATTTGTTATTGGACGAGTAGGCAACGGCCATCCATAATATGTCATCTGCTCCATGTTACGGTATACCATTTCTGGTTCGCGCTGAAAATATGCGACGACATCTTCCTCGTCCTTGCAATTCGCAATAGCACGTCTATCCCTAAAGTTCGGGTAGACATACAACAGCAAACCTGATGCGACAACAAATGCAGCACAGGCAATTAGACAAATTAATAGCGCGCCAAGACATTTCAGCGCTACCGACAGTTTATTCTTATTCATGCCGCTCCCATTTTTGCACATACCAATCCGTCACGGGCATGTAAACCTCCGATCCGGCAGCAGACGAAAACCAACAGGGTCGGACATGATTGCCACAGTAAATTGCCACAGTAGGTTTTCCTTATCATAGCGGCGCAACCCTTCCGGTTCGCCGCTTGCATTCCTTCAAACTCAAACACGCGGCGGGAGACGCGGCTGATCAGGTGATAGCACCGATTTGGAAGATGTATCCTGCTACGTCTCATGCTGAACAGTATATCACAAACTCCCGCTACTGTGGCATTTTGCTGAATTTCCGTAAATGGGTTGATAACCGCCATGCCGCAGTAGAGCTGTCCGCCGTTCAGGTCTTCCGTGACGATTTCATGGCAGCCAAGCTTCTTCGCCGCAGCCACCATCACTGCATCGTGATATTGGATTCCGTATTCGCGCCGGATGTGAATTGCATCGCGCAGCATGTCAGACGTCACCTCGCTCCTGACGAGGCGGTAAAAATACGAATAGTAGCCCTCTATCTGCTCGTCCGTCGCAAGGGACCTTTTCAGCATGACGTTGGTGAACTCCTGGAGTATCTGAAGCGAAATCACCCCATCGTGGTTCACCTCGAGCGCGTGGCGCAACAGATCGAGCGCGATCGCCCTTTTGCGCGGATCCTGATTGCTTGCGGCATAGACAAGAATATTCGTGTCAAAGAACCTCATTTGTCACACTCCATCGACCGTTCGGCGGCGTCGGCGCGGCTATACTTGTATCCAGGTTCCATCTCGATAGAGTTCGCCATCGCAAAGGAATAGAACTCGTCAGCAAGAGACTTGCGCTCAAGCCGAATCTCGCGATCCTTCGCAATCAGCAAATCGCGAATATACTGGTTGAGACTTGTCCCCTGCTCTTCAGCCCAACACCGAACATTCTGAATGACATTGGGAGGTGCTGCCAGAGTTATATTCATATCTCCTCCTTGTGTGCGCACATATTTTAGCATATATGTGCGCAATCAAGCAACAAGAAGATTATAACTTGGCAAAATCATTGGTTTTAACAAGAACTTACCACTTTAAACGGAAACCATTCGCAAAACAAGCCTTTTATAACAGTTTCGAGTGGTCTGTCCCCAAATGTTTCAAGGGTTTTACGAAGTCAACCCCGAGCACTTCCTCGCATCCCAAGCAGACGAATCAACAGCGAACGGCGTTGCTGCGTTTGCGACAAGAAAATCGGCAACAACCTTCGCAAACTTTCTAGCTTCGCCTATGTCCCCGATAATTGCCGACGGGACGAACACTCGCCGCCGACCATCACTCTTGCCTCCAACCAAAACCCTCAAACCCCAATCACAACGATTGGTTGCTCGCACAATCTGAAATACGCAATCAGCAGGAAGCGGCTTGTCTGAGACGCGTCGAAGAAAATTGCGGACGGTCAATGTCCGCTTGTTGGTGTCGAGCTTTGCGCGATACGGCATACAGGAAGAAAACACTGCGCCCGACAGTATAATTCCCATAACAGCACAATATGCCAAGAATAAAACAATCGCCCCGACGACAAGAAATGTCACGCACCCCACCTTGGAAAGAAACAAGCCCGAAGAAAGGAAAATCGCCATCCCCGCTGAGCAAAGAGAAAGCAACAGCCCCATCACCGAAACGACAGAAGCGACAACAATTGCCAAACGCGATTCTGCACCACGACACACCGTCAGAACGCCATCATCGGTATCAATCGTTACCCGCCCAAGTTTTAATTGTGCAACCATGCATCACCTTTCCACTATTTCAGGCATCTTCATACTTATGGCGAATAGTATAGCATAATTCCACCTTGCGCGGTTTTCCCGCGCGGCGGATTTGCCGCGAGAGATTAGCGGGATGTCGAGGCGACTTCCAACACCATTACTTCGGGATGGTTGAAGAATCGCGGCAAGGGCGTGGATTCGCGGGCGAGGCCGCGCGAGACGACGAGGCGCGTATTGTCATTAAGCGCATAGATGCCGTCAGAATACTGCGGGAAGAACTGGCGATAGCCCCATGCTGGGCCGTAGAGCCCGACATCGAGCCACGGCAATCGCAACTGCCCGCCATGCAAATGGCCTGCAACGACGAGATCAAAGTCATATTTCGCATAGATGTCGGCGCACTCGGGCCTGTGCGAAAGAAGAATTCGCAGATGCTTTGGGTCTGATTTCTCATGAACGGCCTTAAGCTGCTCGAACCATGAGCCAAGTATGTAAGTCGGGTCGTCAATGCCGCAGAAGTCGACCATCGTTCCCTTTATCTCAACTGTGCGGACATCGCCCTCCAGCACCATCGCGCCATAGCCGCGGATCCAGGCCTTTATCTCGTCCACGCGCTCGCTCCAGTATTCGTGGTTGCCGGAGACATAGATGCAGGGGTATTGTTTCGCAAGCTGGCAGATGAGAATCGCCGCGTTATTGTCTGCAAGCCGGTCGTCCGCAATATCGCCGACGAGCAGAACGGCGTCTGGACGCTCACGCAAGACTGCATCCAAGAGCGTGCGCTGCCTGTAGCCATAGTAGCACGAGTGCAAGTCGGAAATGACGACAAAGCGAAGCGGCTCTCCCTTTATCTTATCGCCGCCCACAGCGACCTTGTGCGTCTCGACGCACGGGAGCGAACTCCAGACGCCGACTATCGAAAGAATAGCAAGAGCGGCGACGGCAATGCACCGCGCTGGTCGACCTAAGCGCCCGAGGCGCCGCCATAGCGACGTCTTCCCCGAAAGAAGCCACAGAAACGCGACCTGCGCGGCAACAAACGGCACCATCGCCACAAGCCCCCAGCCGACATCGCCAACCATTCCTCCGCAAAGTCCAACAACAAGAAGATACGGGCCAAACACAAGCATAAGAAAAGCCGCCGCCGCCATCGTCGCAGTCTCGCTCCAGCTTCCGAACGCCTGCGGCAGTACGCATGCCGTTACTAAAAGCGAAACAACCCACGCGAGACCGACAAAGAGAAGTCGGTTGCCCGTTTCGTTGCTTTCCGATACTTTCCTCATTCTCAACGGCTTTGGGACATATTATACTGATTGCAAAAATCAGACGCTGGGCCTACCAGCGGCATCATTAGGGGCTGGTGCCAGCAACGCGTTCGGGCGCTTTGTCGTGACCGAACCATCCGGCAACTGCCAAACGATCGTTCCGTTCAGGACATAGACATTGGGTATACCCTTGCGCCGGTTTTCTTCCTGCGCGGCATGAACGGCCGTGTTGCAGATGCGAGTCATCTTTTCCACTATTTCAAGTATCTTCATACTTATGGCGAATAGTATAGCATAATTCCACCTTGCGCGGCGTTCCCACGCGGCGGATTTGCCGCAACAACCCGCGCAAATGCCATTCGCGTATTCTTCTACAATGCTCCGATAGGTATCAAGGCTGTGTTGGCGTCAAGCGCACCAAGAGACGTGGAAACGAGCACTACGGCACCCATGGCATTGATATCTGGCGTCGCTTTGCGGAACACATTCATGTTGCGGTTTATGTCCTTTGCCTTGACGGATGACGCGCGTTTGATTTCGACAGGATAGAGTCTTCCGCCATCTTCAATCAAAAGGTCGATTTCATGTTTCTCGGCATCCCTGAAGAACCAGAACTTTGCGTCGCTCCCGCTGTACCAATGGCTCTTCATAATCTCCATTACAACATAAGTTTCCAGCAATGCACCGCTCAAAGGCGAATCTATTGCGGCCTTCGCGGTCGTGATGCCGAGAAGGTGCGAACATAGCCCCGTGTCCGTAAAATAGAGCTTGGGGGTTTTGACGGCGCGCTTTATGAGATTGCCGTAATAGGGATGCAGTATGTACACGACCCCGGATGTTTCAAGCATTGAAAGCCAAGTGCGGGCAGTCGGGATGCTAATCGCGGCATCACGCGCAAGGTCTGCATAATTGAGCAACTGTCCAGTCCTCGCGGCGCACACACGCATGAACGTCTGGAACTGTGCGATGTTGGCCACATCGACCATCTCGCGGATGTCCCGTTCAATGTATGTTTCTATGTACGAGGAGAAATAGCGCCGGACATTTATATTCGGCACGGCATGGCATTCGGGATATCCGCCTTTGACGACAGCCTCATACACCGTATGAACATCCCAACCACCCGCATTGCCAAACCGATTGACGTCAAGCGACGGCAAGAACGGAGCAGAAAGTGGCCGCCCCTCTATCTCTGCCTTGGAAAGCCCCGCGAGCCGCAGAATTCCAACTCGCCCGGCAAGGCTCTCTTTCGCACCCTTCATCATCTTGAACTGCTGCGATCCGGTCATAAGATATTGCCCACGAGCATCCGATGCATCCAACCGCATCTTCAAGGCGCCGAAGAGTTCCGGAGCAGATTGGATTTCGTCGATGACGAGTGGCGCCGGATGCAGATCCAAAAACAATTTCGGATCGTTTCGCGCCTGCACAAGAAACGCTTCATCGTCGAGCGACACTGTTTCGTATCCACCGAGTTTTGCCGCCAAGCGCTTCAACAGCCATGTCTTGCCAACTTGACGCGGCCCGCATACAGCCATTGCGCGAAATGTCGTAGCGACTTCTTCCGCCGTTTTGATGATATGCCTTTCAAATTCCATGATGTTCGCCTCTTAAATTGGAAGTTGGCGCATATCATATCAGATAATCGTAAAATCGTCAATCGGATAATCGTAAAATCATATCTCTGAAATTCATAAAATCGTCGTCCTGACGACATCCGCGCAAACAGGCCTTTTACAACAGTTCCGTGGAGTCTGTCCCCAACTCCTTGCGAGACTTAGATGGTGGATCCTCCGTAGAGCAGACAATATGTTGCCACGGCTGAATAACAAGCAATCGCAATCCAACCAACGCATTTCACCAGGCGACTCGTTGACTTCCACCAACGGCGGAATCCCCATATCAACGCCCAGTACATCAATGGGGAAACAATCAGCAATGAGCAGATTGCCGTTGGCGTGCCACCCTCGACGCGGAATATAGCCAAGGCGGCGCAAATGATCATCAACGGACCAAGCGCCGCAGATACGATGGCCGCCAACAGAACAAACGCCAAACTACCAATAGGAGCGGCTGACACCTCTGCAAAAACCGAATTGGCTCCGCAAAACACCAAGGTGGCGACAAGACACCCCACGACAAGCGCACCCCAAACAGCACCACACTTCAAGAGCGTGTTGAGGCGAAAATCTTTTTTATTGTCCTGGCGCACCCGGCCCTTTTGCCTCTCTTTGATCACCCTCATTTTGTTCTTAAGATACTCGCCTAATCCCGCATCAACCGCATATTCTGGTATGCCAATAAGTACAGGCCTCGCGCTCAGGAAAGCATAAAAATCTTTCGTCGCTAATCCAACAGTCATTTCATCCCATTGCACCTTATTCTTGCCCAAACCAATCCCATCGTCATCAATCTTCACCTCGACATCAATCTCGTTGTCAGCTTCAATCGGACACGATTCATACACTCTTGTATATTCGTGTTTAACTTTGACTACCCGCTTAACCAACTTTATTAGTCCAATGGCCGCGAGCAAGGCTATGGGAAGCGTCACGAAGATGTGGTACCACAGATCCACGACTCCATTATCCGAAAAGAATCCATAAAGCTGGATAATCACCGAGGTGCAACCCCAGCACAAAATTACAGGAAGAATAGATAGAAATATAAAATAGATGACAATGCTGCGCAAGTAAAACTGTCTTACAAAAGATCGGTATAGTCTTCTTGTCCACTTAAAAGTTATTGTGACATTCATGCCAGAATCTCCGAGCTACATATCCTGTTATTGGCAAAGGGCCAGCCTCTCCTAGTTTCGTTAGAATCAGGATGACTATGGCGCAACCGATAGTTCGTTTTTCAGATCCTCGCCCCTAAGGAAGAGGACACGCGGAAATATCGGCGCGCCGCTCTGGGCGGCACCGTCCTGCGCCGTCATAACAGGGGAGAACGGATACACACAGGCCAGCCGCCGCGAGCAGCCCGCGAACGCGTTGGACGCGACAAGCACCGAAGTCGCCTCGTGGAGAACAATATCCGTGAGGTTCGTCGCGCCAGCAAAGGCGCAGTTGCCGATGCGGCGTACACGCCCCTCGAAGCTGACGACGCGCAGGTCGGTCGAGTTCTCGAACGCCCGCGCGGGAACAAAGCGCACGCTCGAGTCGACATCGAGGCGGTGGATGCTTGCGAGCGAGCCGAGCGGGACGCCACCGGACGGAACGGCATTTGTCGCGAAGGCGCGCGCGATGCCCTCACCTGTCTTCACGAGAATGGGGCGAGCCCCCTCTTCCGCCGCCACAGGAAACTCCACCGGCTGCACTATGGGGTTCGCGAGAAGACGGACGGAATACCAGTCCGCCGACCACAACGCAAGCGGACCAACCAGCACAAGCAATAGCGCCAATATTCTCATGCCGATATTATATCACAAAACCCCGACAAAACTGTCGCAGCACGCCATCAATAACGCGAAAGGGCCATTTTTCAACGGTTCCGTGGGGTCTGTCCCCAACTGTGTCAGGCAAAGCAGCACGCACATAGGGTAGCAAAAGCGCAGACTCAGATTAAGCTGAAGGCGTCGACGTCGATTGCGGCGCGGAGTGCGGCTGGCGGCGGGCGCTGGGCGAGAAGCCACCGCCACGCCTTGACAATCGTCGAAACCGAGGGCGCGCGAACGACGACCTGCCAGCGATACCACCCGTCCGCCAGTCCTTCGAGCGCAAGTTGACCGCCGCAAGATGGCAGAACGGCGGGAAGAAACACTCCTCACGAACCGAAAGCTCCTCCTTCGCAAACGCGGCGAAATCGCCGCGCGCCGCCGCGACGATCGCAGGCGCCGAAGGATCGTACGACTGAATGATCACCTCGCCTGGAAGCTCCGCCCTTCCCGCGCGTCCCGACACCTGCGCGAGCAGCTGGAACGTCCGTTCCGCCGCGCGGAAGTCGGGCATGTTGAGCGAGCTGTCGGCATTGAGGACGCCAACGAGCGTGACATTCGGGAAGTCGAGCCCCTTCGCAATCATCTGCGTCCCGAGAAGGACATCCGCCTCGCCACGCCGAAACGCGGAAAGTATGTCGTCGTGAGAGTTCTTGCGCGACGTAGAGTCGGCGTCCATGCGGAGTATCTTCGCATTGGGGAAGCACTTCGCAAGCGCGGCCTCCGCACGCTGTGTGCCTATGCCCTTGTACTGGAGCGCTGGCGCGCCGCACGCAGGGCAGACCTTCGGCGTCAGGATCCACCCACCGCAGATATGGCAGCGGCAGCAGGCGTCAGCGCGGTGGTACGTATAGGGAAGAGAACATGCCGGGCAGTCGACCGTCGCGCCGCAGACGGCGCAAGTGACGCTGCGCGAATAGCCGCGGCGGTTCAGGAAAAGTATCGTCTGCTCGTGGCGGTCAAGCCGAAGCTTCACGGCATCGAGAAGATCCCGCGAGAAAATCGCGCCCGAAGAATCGCCGCGCTGCGGCGCCGACATGTCGACGAGCCGGACCGCCGGAAGCGTTCCAGCGCCCGCGCGGCACTTCATCTCGGCAAGATCGTACTTGCCGAGCGAGACATTGTGCCACGTCTCGAGCGACGGGGTTGCAGAGCCAAGCACCACGCGCGCGCCCTCGATCTTTCCACGCAGAACCGCCGCGTCGCGCGCGTTGTAGCGAGGGTTGTCGTCCTGCTTGTAGCTCGGATCGTGCTCCTCGTCCACGACTATGAGCCCAAGGTCGCGGACAGGCGCGAAGACGGCGCTTCTCGGGCCCACGACGACGCGAGCCGCGCCCGAGCGTATGCGATGCCACTCGTCGTAGCGTTCGCCGTCGGAAAGCGCAGAGTGCAAGACCGCCACCTTGTCGCCGAAGCGCGACGCGAACCTGCGGACGGTCTGGGGCGTCAGGGAAATCTCGGGAACCATCACAATCGCGCCGCGGTCAGACTCAAGCTCCTTCGCAATCGCCTGGAGATACACCTCGGTCTTGCCCGACCCAGTGACGCCGAAGAGAAGGACCGGCTTCGCCGCGGCAGATATGACGCCGAGCGCCGCGGTCTGCTCGGCGTTCAGCGGAAGCGGCTTCGTCGGCAGGATGCGCCGCATGTTGCCAAGCGGATCGCGGCGCTTTTGCCGCGGAGCGATGGTGACGAGGCCGAGCCGCCCGAGCTCCTTGAGAGACGCAGGAGTCGTCTTGAGCTCTCGACAGAGCTGCTGCATCCAGCCACCGCCGAGACGGACGATCTGGTCGTAAAGCCACTGGCGGCGAGCCGTCATTGGAACAGGCGCAGGCGCGAGGGCCGGCGAGATGAAATAGAGTTCCTTCGCCCGCGCATTGGGTTTCACGACAGCGGCGGGAACGGCTGCCTTTAAGACAGACTCGACAGGCGCTGCGGTATAGGCGGCGAGAGAGCGCACAAGCTCAAGGAGCCGCGTCGAGAAAAACGGCTCCTCGTCAACAATAGCGTCAATCGGCTTTAGAGAGTAGGTTCGCTTCCCTAACTCCTCTTCCCCCAATTCCATAGCAAAGCCACGCGCTGTGCGGTGGCCAAATGGAACGGAAAGAAGCTGGCCAACGGCCAGCTTCTTTTCAAGCTCTTTCGGCACTTCGTAAGTGAAGAGCCGGTCAAGCGCAAGGTCGATAGCGACCCTGACCAGCATTAAAGCGGAAGGAACTCGGGCTTGTTGTCGAGATTGGAATTGTCGAAGCCCTGCTGGTTGAAGATAACGCTGTACTTCGAGTACTTCGACTTGATGACCTGCGAGGCACCGCCCTTACGGACAAGCACCCAACCCTTGTTGCCGAACGGAGTGTCCTTTTCGCCCTTGCCGTTGCCGCAGCCGACCTCGGTCGTCTCGTTGCCTTCCACCTTCGACTTGAGGGCGCTGTTCAGGGCCGAATACTCGACGTTGCGCGACGCAAGCACGGGCACGACATCGGCCATCTCGTCAGCTACGTTCTTAGCGACGAGCCATGCGACGTTGTCCTGCTTGAGCGTAGTGCCAGCCGCGCCGGGAACACCACCGCCAGAGAGCACGCCAATATCGACTTCAACGTAGGGCTTCCAGTTCGCTGCGTCGCCCTTGTTCTCGAAGTCGAAGAGGTACTTGAAGAAGTCCGTCGAAGAGGACGAGCCGATGAGCTGCTTGTCGTCGTCGTCAAGACCCTCGGTTTCGTCGCTTGGCCACACCTTGCAGAGACCAGCTGCCTCGCGGTCGGTGTTCGCCTGCGTGATCGCAACGAAGAGGTTGCGGCCGCGCATCGCCATAGCTGCAGTGTTCGCGTTGAACATCGCCGCCGAAATAGCCGGGAAGAGCGCACCCATAAGAATGCCGAGAATGCCGATAACGACGAGCAACTCGACTAGTGTAAAACCTTTTCTTGTCTGTTTCATTGTTTTCGTACCTTTCGGTGTTAGTTGTTTTTTTTCGGAACAAGTATATTATCTCACAAATTCTCTTTTCTTTCAAGTGCCCTTTTGAGGTAGGGCATGTAGGCCCTCGTGTAGGTGACGAGACTCACGAGCGTGAGAACGGCAAGAATCGCCTCCACAAACAGCACGCTCGTCGGCCAGACGACGTTCACAAGCGTGTTGTCGACGCGGACGAAATCGAACCAGCGGAAACAGAGGTAGACGTATATCCAGCCAGCGCCGGGGAACGAGAGAGCCGTGCGCACCTTGCCGAGCCACATCGCGCCGACATCGGCTCCGTACATCGTGCCGACCGACCGTAGGAACGTGACCCATGTGTCGCGCAGAAGGTAGAGGATCGTCAGCCCGAGGAGCGAAAGCGTCTGAAGTTCGCCGGCGCCGGAATGCGCGGCATGCCAGACAAGGACAGGGAACGCGACGAGATAGAACACCTTGTCCATCAGCGGGTCTGCCATCTTGCCAAGAGTCGAGACGACACCCCACTGGCGGGCGAGCCGACCGTCCCAGAGGTCGGTTAGCCCCGAGAGAAGCATCCCAAGCGAGGCAAGCACGGCGAGCATCAAGCTGGGCGCGTCTCGCCCCCCGCAAGCGGCGTCAAGCTCCTGCCAGACGGCAAACCCCGCCCAGAGGAAAATCAGCGGAACGCGCGCAAAAGTGAGCGCGTTTACGAAAAGGGCCTTTTTGCTCACTCGTCGGCCAACCCTTCGGCAATCACCTGCTGCATGACGGCAAGCGTCTCCTGCAGCGACACAAGCCGCGCCTTGAGCCCCTGCACGCGCGTCTCGGCCTTCTGGTAGTTGCGACGGGTCGCAAAGAGCTGCTTGAGGATTTCGCCGGGATCCATATCGAGGTCGGTAAGCTCCATGCCGTCCGGAATCGGAACAAGCACGTCTTTGCCGCACTCGGAGCAACTTATCTGGAGCCCCGCCCCGCGATAGTCGATGACAAGGGTCTTGCTGCAGTGCGGGCAGTCAAACACTATGTCGGTGTCGCGGACTTCCGCGCCGTCGGCGCTCTGCGTCTCGAGAACTTCTTCCTTTTCTTCAGCCATGGAAAATCTCCTTGTGCGGACATTATATAAAAAAAAGCTCCGCGGCGCAACCGCCGCGGATGACTTTCGCTTTTTAGGCGGAACGCTCTATCAGGCGTTCTTCGCGATGTCGACGAGCGTCTTGAAGCCCTCGGGATCGTGAATCGCGATCTCGCTCAGCATCTTGCGGTTCAGCGTCACGCCGGCCTTGATGAGGCCCGCAATGAGCTTCGAGTAGCTGATTCCCTCGGCGCGGGAAGCCGCGTTGACGCGGGCAATCCAGAGCTGGCGGTAGTCGCGCTTCTTGAGCTTGCGGTGGATCGTCGACAGGCGCATCGCGCGATCGACGGCCTCGGTCGCAGTGCGGAAGAGCTTTGAGCGGGCGCCGTAGAAACCCTTGGCCTTGGCAAGGCGGCGGCGGCGACGTTCACGGGAAGCGGGTGCATTTGTAACACGCATTTTCTAGTCCTCCTTTTCTATCAGCGACCCTGGAGGGCGCGCGCGTATGTCTTCGTGACCTTGTTGGATTCGACGGCGGTGCGGCCGCAGAGGTTGTTCTTGCGGTTGCGCTTCTTGCCGTTGTTGAGGTGTGCATGGCCGCCCTGCGAACGCATGATCTTCCCGTTCTTCGAGAGTTTCATGCGCTTCGTGGCGCACTTCTTCGTTTTCATCTTAGGCATTTTCGTTTTCCTTTCGTTGTTTCCTTACCGGTCGGGCAGCCCTTTATCGCCCGAGCCAGACGGTATTTGAGAGTTTAAAGTGTAAAGTTAAAAGTGCAAAGTTGAGGGTTGGGAGGTTGACGGCTTACTGTTCCGCATCCTTGCGGGCCTCAGTCTCGAACTCGGGGCGCTTGCCCTTGTACCACCACATCATGACCGGGGTCGCGATGAAGACGGACGAGTAGGTGCCCGCGACGACGCCGATGAGCATCGTGAGCGCGAAGTCGAAGATCGAACCGTCGCCGAACGCGAAGAGCGCGAGGACGGCGAAGAACGTCGTCACCGACGTGATGACCGTACGGCCGAGGCACGCGTTGACGGCGCTGTTGCAGAGCTCGGCGAACGTCATGCGGCGGTCGTGGCGAAGCTGCTCGCGGATGCGGTCGAACACGACGACCGTGTCGTTCACGGAGTAGCCGATGATCGTGAGAAGCGCGGTGATCACGATGAGCGACACCTGGCGCCCGCAAAGCGAGAAGATCGCGAGCGAGATGAGCGCGTCGTGCGCGAGCGCGACGAGAGCGCCGAGGCCGAAGCCGAACTGGAAGCGGAAGCCGACGTAGATCAGGATCGCGACGAGCGAGAAGAGGACGGCGTAGGAGCCGCTCTTCTTGAGGTCCGCACCAACCATCGAGCCAACCTCGTCAACCGAGGCGGGAGAGATCTCGGCCTGCGGGAACTTCTCGCGAAGGAGCTTCGTCACATATGCGCCGACGTCCTTGCCCTCGAGCTGGGAGCCCTTCTTCGTCTCAGCCGTCTCGCCAGTCTTGACGAGGAGCGTAGTGTCGCCGACGCCGCCGTCCTGGTACTGGATGACCGTCGCGTTGTCGAAGTCGTTGAGCGCTGCGCGGATGTCGGCGACGGCAGGCTTCGCGTCCTGCTTAAGGTTGTAGACGATCGAGGTGCCGCCCGTGAGGTCTACCGCGAGGACGGACGCCCTGTTGTTCATGAAGCGAATCGCGAAGATGGCGAGCGCGACGGCGATGAACGCGAACGAGCCGCCGACAGTGAACTTCGTGAACTTCATGAAGTCGAAGTTCGGCTTCTTGAAGAACTGCATCATGCGGAACGGCGCCTCGCGGCCGGTGTCGACGCAGTGGTCGAGGACAAGGCGCGTGACGACGACGGCCGTGAACATCGAGATGACGACGCCCGCGGTGAGCATGATCGCGAAGCCGCGCACAGGGCCTGTGCCGACGACGAAGAGGATGATGCCCGTGATGATCGTCGTGAGGTTGGAGTCGAAGATCGCGGTGAACGCGCGGCCATAGCCGTTCTTGATCGCATCGCCCGCGCGACGGCCGGCGGCGAACTCCTCGCGGATACGCTCGAAGATGAGCACGTTCGCGTCAACAGCCATGCCGAGCGAGAGGACGAGGCCGGCGATGCCGGGCATCGTGAGAACAGGGAGCTGCATCGAGCCGCCGCCACCCATCGCAGGATCGTGCGCGAAGACGCCGAGGATGTTGGCGACGAAGACGAGCGCGGTCGGAAGAAGCGCGATGTCGAGGAAGAGCGCGATGTCGGCGACGAGGCCGGTCATCCAGTAGTAGATGAACATAAAGACTGCGACGAGGCAGAAACCGAGGCAGGCGGCGACGATACCGGCGTGCTTCGCGTCCTCACCAACGGTCGGCGAGACG
Source organism: uncultured bacterium (assembly GCA_902761275.1). GTDB lineage: Bacteria > Verrucomicrobiota > Kiritimatiellia > RFP12 > UBA1067 > UBA1067. The sequence goes on from CACWJS010000044.1 coordinate 13,352, forward strand.
GTCGACTCGGCGAGAATTTTCATCGGCGCAGGCAAAGCACCGGCGTTCAGCTCGTTTGCGAGCTTCTGGGCAGAAGGACCGTCGAAGCGGCCGGTGATCTGGCCGTTCGCGCCGATCTCGCTCTGGATGACAGGAGCTGAAATGAGCTGGTCGTCGAGGATGATCGCGAGCTGACGGCCGCGGCCCGTCGGGTTCTTGGGACCGCCGGCCTTGTAGTTGCGCGTGAGCGTCGCGAACTTCTGCGCGCCCTCGGAGTTGAGGCGGAAGCCGATGGAGAGCTGACCCGTGGTCGGGTCGCGCTCGACAGCGGCAGACTCGAGGTGCTCGCCAGTGACCTGCGGATCGGTATGACGCGCGACGAAGTTAGGCGCGTAGGTGTCGTCGCCGTTGTCCTCGAGCATGAAGACGTAGCGAGGATCAGGGACCTCGAACGCGGCGAGGCGCACGGCATAGCCGGGAGTCTTGGAGACTTCCTTCCAGTTCTCGGCGCGCGCATAGCCCGAGCCCTTCTTGACATAGCCCTCGGGCGCGACGTCCTTGGAAAGGAGCTTCGCGACAAGCTGGTCGTTCTTCGCGTGGGTGAGACGGAACTCAAGGTAGGCCGCGCTCTGGAGAGAGGCCTTGGCGGCCTTGCGGACTTCTTCGTCGACGCCAGGAAGCTGGACGAGGAGGCGGTGATCCTTCATTCCCTGGATCACAGGCTCGTTCGTACCCATCGCGTCGACGCGGCGGCGTATAACCTCTATTATACGCGCATCGCAGTCCTTTAGAATCTCGTCAATCTTGGTCTCGACGGCACCAGTTTTGTTGGTGATGTCGGGATTCTCGGCAATGATGCTCTCGGCAAGCTTGTCGGTGTCGACGCCGAGCGTGAAGGACGTGCCGCCCTTGAGGTCGAGACCGAAGCGGAGCTTCTCCTGCACAGGAGTCGTCACGTAGAACGAAACGACTGCAATGAGCAGCAAAACAAGCCATTTCCAGATGTTGTTGCGAACAGCAGATTCCTTGGACATAGTCTATCTAATCCCTTTTTTGAGAAATTGAGGGGAGATTATACCAAAATTAGCGTGAGAAGTCCAGCGGCCAGGCAGTACGGCCCGAAAAGCCAAAACCAACGGCCCTTGAGGGCGCGGAGAAGGACGGCAAGCGAGAAATACCCGACGACCGCCGCAAGAGCCGCGCCATATACGGTGAGGCCCCACGAAATCTCGGCTTCCTGCGCCGCCGAAGACGCGCGAAGCGCCTTAAGAATCTCGAGAAGGACGCCACCCAATATGAGCGGAGCCGACATGAGGAACGAGAACTCGGCCGACTTCTCGGCGTCTACCCGCCCGCCGCGCGCGCTCGCGAGAGTCATCCCCGAGCGGCTCACACCGGGAAGAAGCGCAAGTGCCTGGGCGCACCCCATGAGAAGCGCGCGCCTCCAGCAGACGTCGCGACCGCCGCGCGGAAGGTAGCGCGTCCCGATCAAGATCGCGCCAGTGAACATGAGAAGAGCCCCAACCATCTTCGCGTTCTCAAAGAGCCCCTCTATGAAGTCCCTGAAGAAGAAATAGACGACGATTGCCGGAAGCGCACTCAAAACAATCTTGAGGACATACTGCCACTCGAACTTTGAAAGTATGCGCCAGATCGTACGCCAGTAGAAAACGCAAATGCTGACAAGTGTGCCGAAGTGGAGCATAAGGTCGAGACGCATGCCTGGGACGTCCAGTCCAAGGAGATGCTGCCCGATGACGAGATGTCCTGAACTCGAGATCGGGAGGAATTCCGCTACGCCCTGGAGAATCGAAAGGACGGTTACGTCGAAGAATTCCGTCATTTCGCGCCCTTAAGGTGCTTCTGCACGGCCGCCGTGACGAAAGGCGCCGTGTCGCCGCCGTATGCCGCGATTTCGCGGACTGTCGACGCGGTGACGTATGCGAGGTTCTCGCTCGGCATCATAAAGAGCGTCTCGATCTCGGGAGCCATGCGGCGGTTCGTGAGCGCCATCTGGAACTCGTACTCGAAGTCGCTGTAGACCCTGACGCCCCGAATGACGACCTTCGCCTTTTCGCGGCGGCAGAAGTCGACGAGAAGACAGTCGAGCATCTTGACCTCGACGTTTTTGAGTTTCGCACGTCTCACGTCCTCACGAATCATCGCGAGGCGATCTTCCGCCGAAAAGCGCGCGCCCTGCTTCGCGCTCGTCGCCGCGACTGCGACAACAAGGCGATCATAGAGCTTCGACGCCCGCTTTATGAGGTCAAAGTGCCCCAGCGTCATCGGGTCAAACGTTCCGGGATATACTGCCGTTTTCTCTGCCATGCCGTATATTATACCATTCCCCAGCGGCACTCGTCTACGCCTTAGCGCGCAAGCCAGCCGCCGTCGACAGGAAGGACGATGCCGTTTATGTAGTCGGAAGCGGGCGAGCAGAGGAACACGCACGCGCCCGCGATGTCAGCGGCCTCGCCCCAGCGACCCGCCGGGATGCGCTCGAGAATCTGGCGCGAGCGGACGGGATCGGCGCGGAGCGCGGCAGTATTGTCAGTCGCAATGTACCCCGGCGCGATCGCGTTCACGTTGACGCCCTTCGCCGCCCATTCGTTCGCCAGCGCCTTCGTGAGCTGTCCGACGGCGCCTTTCGATGCCGCGTAACCAGGAACGGTGACCCCGCCCTGGAAGGTAAGCATCGACGCGGTGAAGACGATCTTGCCGTAGCCACGCGTGACCATGTCCTTGCCGAACTCACGCGCGAGAATGAACTGCGAGTCGATGTTCACGGACATCACCTTGTCCCACCACTCGTCGGGGTGCTCGGCGGCGGGCTTCCTCAAGATCATTCCCGCGTTATTCACGAGGATGTCAATCTGGTGTTCCTTCTTTACGCGCTCGATGAACGCGTAGACGGCATTGCGGTCGGAGAGGTCGCAGTCCTTCGAGCAGGTGCGCACGACTTTCGCGCCCGCCGCTTCGAGAGCGTCCGCCATTGCCTTGCCTATGCCGCGGTTCGATCCCGTGACCAAAGCGGTCTTCCCAGACAAATCATAAGTTATCATATTTCCTCCTTGTTTATTTTACCTAAATTCTAACTACTGACTCCTGACCCCCTGACTCCTAACCCCTAATCCACCGCTCTCCAACTCCAACTCAAAACTCCAACTATCTCCTGACCCCTAACTACTTCATCTCCATCACACCAACCTTGTCCATATCCCCATAGTTCAGATTCTCGCCGCCCATGCCCCAGATGAACATGTAGTTAGAGGTGCCAGCGGCGGAATGGACGCTCCACTCGGGCGCGGTGATCGCCTGCTCGTTGTGGAGCCACACAAGCCGCTGTTCCTGCGGACGCCCCATCTGGTGGCAGATCGCCTGGCCTTCGGGGACGTTGAAATAGAAGTACGCTTCCATGCGGCGGTTGTGCGTGTGCTGCGGCATCGTGTTCCAGACGCTTCCGGGCTTGAGCTCCGTGAGGCCCATCTGAAGCTGGTTGCATCCGCCGCCGGGAGTCTTCGTGAGGACAGGCGAGACGATGAGCTGGTTGATGACGCGGTCGTTAGACTCTTCCATCTTGCCGGCCTTGATGTAGTTGCCGATCGTGTAGCCCGGCTTCTTACAGTTCTGGTCGCTCGTGATGCGCTGCGTGACGAACTCCTTGTAGGCGGGCGCGGAGTTAATGTAGAACTTCGCGGGATTCGCCTTGTCCTTCGAGGCGAACTTGACCTCCTTCTTCCCGCAGCCGACGTAGAGCGCCTCCTTGAACTCGAGATCGTACTTCTCGCCGTCGACCGTCACCGTGCCGGGCCCGCCGACGTTGATGACGCCGAGTTCGCGGCGGTCGAGGAAGTGTTCGGCCTTGAGCTCCTCGAACGTGTCGAGCGTCAGCTCCTTTTCGACAGGCATTGCGCCGCCGTAGACGAGGCGGTCGTACATCGTGTAGGTGACGTTTATTTCGTCAGGCACCATGACCTTCTCCATCACGAAGCGGTCACGGATTTTCGCCGTGTCGTACGACTTGAAGTCATCGGGATGAACTGCGGTCTGGACCGTGAAGTTCACCGCCGCCGCCAGTAGTAGTGCTGTCATTTGCTTGTCTCCTTGTATTGCATGTTGGTTCATTCTGGCACGACGATGAAGTCAATGATCGCTTCATGCCACTTGGCCAGGTCGGTTATCTTGCCCGCTTTCGACCACGCCGCCCCGGCATAGTAGGTGAACTTCTGCTTGTTCACGGCAATGACGCGGCAGTTCTGGTTGTCAGTCATGATGCGCGCTTCTGGCTCGTCCTCCATCATTATCGCCGTGGCAGTGGAGCCTTCCACCTCGCTCTTTTCCTCTTCATAGAGCGCCACAATCGCAAGTTCCCGGGTGCATGTTTCCAGCGTGTCCCCCTTGTGGCCGCGCTTCGGCTCGAGATCGAGCCCCGGCCCAACCCAGAAGTCGCGGACGCCATTCTCGAAGCTTACGTCGTTGCGGAAAAATCGCTCGCCGCGCCTGAGCGTAATGTGGCACGTCATCTTCCCTGCCGCCGAGAACGCGGGATAGACAAGTTCGAATTCACAACGTTCGCTGCAATTCGTTATGACTCGGCACCTCTCCCAGTTGGGAAACGTCTTCCACTCGCCGTCCGCAAACATGGCGATACCGCCGCAGCCGCGCGACGCGCCCATGGTGTAGTTGTCGAGAATTCCCTTGTAAGGCGTGACGTGCCAGTTGCCGCACTTGCTGGCGTTGTGCAGCACCTCGCCGCACGTCGCTTTGGCATCAGGCATCTTGTTGAAGACGTCGATGCCGCTCCACTTGTGCACGTCGCCAGGCCCGTAGGCGCGGAAGCCGACGCGGTCATTCTCCCAGAAGAAGTCGTTCGCCCTCTCCGGCGCCTCGCCGCAAAGGCATGTCGTAGCTATCAATATTGCCGCAATCATCGCCCTCCTCCTTGCTGTCGTACGCTTGCTGCCCTCTCCCTTCCCAAGTCGGCCCTTGAAAAGCCAGCCGAGAGGTCGCCCATCGCCTTGGCCGCGAGATTAAGCCACTCAAACCGCGCCTTGCCATAGCTCTCGCGAGCCGCGCCTGCCTCGCGCGGGGCAAAGGGCGACAGCTGGAGAAGCCGCCCATCGGCGCAAAGGTCAAAATCAGCCCCGCCTGGCTTGTAGTAGCGGCCCATGCCCTCGGCGAGCAACTGCACCACACGCCCGCCACGAGCAATGGCCTCGACCTTGACAGCTTTCTCTCCGGGGGATATCCACGGGCTAACAAGCACAGCCCCGCGTTCGGCCTTTGCGCCCAACTTGTCGACAAGCTCGGCAAGCTTGTCGTCTGGCGTTGCCGTTGATATCCTAACGCTCACGAGAAGCGGGGCGTCCAGTAAAAATGGGTTGCCAACGGCAGTCCAGGCAAAGGGGCAGCGAGCGGCAGCAAGCGTACTACAACAAGGTTTGCCGCAAACCGCTTGGCCATTACCGTCGGCCGCTTGCTGTTCTTCAAACGCGCTCAACACACGATTGCCCTTCCGTGGCTTTGCGATCTCCTCGCCGGTCTCGACATCCCAAAGCTCGCCGCCATCTCTCGCAAAAGAGCGGAAATCCCAGCTGTCGGCACCAGCAACACCAGCCAGCGTTGCGGCTGCGCGCTCAAGACGCCAATGCCTAAAGCCCATGACCTTCTTGAAAAGCCCCGGGTTGTTCTCCTTTATCCAGCGACGCTTGGCGTTTGACAAGATATAGTTTATCTGCCTGTGAAGCTGCCCCTTCGCAAGGCAAACCGATTCCCGCCAAAGCGCACACCACACCCTGCGGCCTATGCGCCTCTCGACCTCTCCCGCAAAAAAGGCGACAACCTCGTCGAGAACAGCTGCCCCTTCCTCGGTTATGTAGACGATGCCGTGGAAGTGGTCGGGCATTATCGCATTGTAAGTAGCCCTAACGCCAGGGAACCGCGCCTCGACTGCCTGCCATGCGTCGTAGACCGCCCTGCCTTCTTCGGTGCGCTCCACGCCCCACTCGCGCAGGGTGCCGAAGATGTTGGCCCTCGGCTCGGTGACGAGGGTTATCATATAGTTGCACCGCGAATCATAGCGCCAACCCAAAAGCCCCTTGTGGTACATGGGAGTAACAGCAAGCGTACTACAACAAGTATCGCCGCCAGCCCCTTGCTGGCGCCTCTTGCCGTCGCCCCCTTGCTGTTGCACGCTTGTCGTCATTCCTTACTGTCGCCTCTTGCTGTCATTTCTTGTTGTCGTCCGTCTGCCGTCATTCCTTGTTGTTGTCCGCTTGTTGTTGTACGCTTACCGTCATTTCGCCCTCCTGATCCTGACAAAGTTGACCGCGCACATGCCGAGCGCGAGGAGACCCGCAAGCAAGGCGCCAATCCACTTGAGCGTCACCGTGAGGTGGTAGATCGACCAACACCAAAGCGCACTTGCAAAATCAAGCGCCGCGCCACCCTCGAAGCCCTCGGGCACCGCGATTCCGTCACAGTTCGCCGCCGCGATCGCCTTAGTAAAGGCGGGCGTCAGATTGGTAACGAAGAAGAGCCCCGCCACCAGAGCGACAAGCCCTATCACAAAAGTCTTCGGCACATTGCCCTTCGTAATCGGCAGCACGCACGGGAAAAGATAGAACATCCCGGCAAGCGACGCGAGCGGCAGGAACTTGTTGCCAGGGAGAAACACCGAAAGAAAGAGTATCACAGGAATCAGTAGAATCGAGACAACCAGCGTCGTCGGATGGCCGATGACGAGCGCAGGGCTCATGCCTATTGAGAAGTTAAGAGTGGGTGAGTTGGGAGTGGAGGAGTTGGTGAGTTTTTCCTGGACGGCCTGTGAAATTGGCTTGAGGCCTTCTATAAAAAGTCCCGTGATGCGCGGGATGAGCTCCATCACCGCGCCGACCGTCACGCCGAGCTTCAGTATCTGCGGAATCGAATCGACCACGCCCTTCCACGAATCGCACCGCAGGGCGCCGATACCACAGCCGATGAGAAGCCCCAAGAAAAGCGGCTCGCCGAGAAGCCCAAACCTCTTCTTCATTCCCTCTGCGTCGATGTCGAGTTTTGAGAAGCCGGGGATCCTGTCGAGAACCCAGCTAATCGCCACCGCAAACGGCGTAAAACTCTGGCAGAACGGCTGCGGGATAGAAATGCCGTCCATATCCTTGTAGTAGGACTGGAAGCCCTTCGCCGTAAAGTCAGCCATGCAAAGCGTGATGATATAGAGGACAATCGCCGCATAAAACGCCCAGCCAAGCGAGCCCGTCGCAAAGAACACCATCGCGCCGAGAAAGGCGAAGTGCCAATAATTCCAGAGGTCGATGTTAACCGTGCGCGTCGTTCCAATCACGAGCATAAGGACATTTACGCCAAGACACACCGGGATGATGAACGCGCCGACGGCACACGAGTACGCAACAGCCGCCGCCGCAGGCCAGCCGAGGTCGAAGAAAGGAAGGTTAAGATGGTAGAGGTCGGTCATCCCCTTCAGGGCAGGCCCCAAGCTCGACGTCAGGAGCGCGGTTACTACGCCCAAGCCAACAAAGCCGACACCAACGAGAAGCCCTGACTTGAGAGCCCTCGAAAACTTGATGCCGATGAGTGTTCCAAGAACTGTGAAAATGACGGGCATCATAACAGCCGCGCCAAGACCAATTACATAGCCAAAAGCCTGTTTCATAACTGCCGCGCCAGGACCAATTACATAGCCAAAGGCCAGTTCCAAAATCTCTTTCATGGCGCCATTATACCATAAATGGCGGGGAATTAGACAATCCCCTTAAAGTGTTAGCCCAGCATCAAGCACGTGCGCTTCGCCAGCATACACTTTCGTCGCGCCCACAAGAAGCGAGCCGTCTTCCTGCACACCGCCGCATATCCCTTTCACTGGCGCGGTGTCGCCGTCAGTCGCAAGAACCGCGACTTTCCGCCCCTCGAGCAAGTCGAACGCGGCAAATGCGCCGCGCAGCGCGGCAAATCCGCCGCGCAGCCAACGAGAGTGCATGTCGCCTATTTCCGCGACGACGCAATTTAGCACATCGTCGCGGTCAAACGAACTTCCCTCGACAAGCCGTAGCGACGTTGCGCGCGCGGCGATCTCGGCGGGGAAATCGGTCTGGTTTACGTTAAGCCCGACGCCGGCGACAACGGCGTCGCCGTTTCGCTCGCAGAGTATGCCGCATATTTTCTTCCCGCCGACAAGCACGTCGTTCGGCCACTTCACGGAGACATCCGCCGCCCCGCCGAGCAGGGAGGAGACATATCGCGCGACGGCAAGCCCCACGACAAGCGGGAGCGTCGCGACTTCCGCAGGCGACGCATCTGCCGCGTCGAGCACGACTGAAAAGGTAAGGTTCTCGCCTCGCGCGGCGTGCCATTCATGGTCAAGCCGGCCGCGCCCCGCCGTCTGGAAATCTGCTACGAATACGTCGCCGGGACGCCCTTCGCGGGCATCGGCGTTTGTAGACACTGTAGTTTCCTTGCGGTGGAAACGGAACTCCATCGCCGTCATAGCCAGCAGAACTCCTTCCTTGGCATGCTTTGGCCGTTATTGCAACGATTCATCTTCGCACGAAACGCGAGAGCCCGCCGACAGACGTCTCGCGGTATAGGCGCGGCAGATCGTGCCCTGTCTCAAGCATCGTCTTCACCACTGTGTCGAACGATACTATGTGGGCGCCGTCGGAAAGGACGCTCATCTCGCCCGCCACCACCGCGCGTGTCGCCGCAAGCGCGTTGCGCTCTATGCACGGTATCTGCACAAGCCCTTTCACCGGGTCGCATGTCAGACCAAGGAAATGCTCAAGCCCAATCTCGGCCGCACACTCGCACTGGCGCGGGCTCCCGCCCATTAAATAAGCCGCCGCTGCGCTCGCCATCGCACACGCGACGCCGACCTCTCCCTGACAACCGACCTCCGCCCCCGATATGGAGCCGTTGCGCTTGACTACGTTCCCGACAAGCCCCGCGACGGCAAGCGCGTGAAGAAGCTCGATTTCGGAACTTCCAAGCGACTCGCGCAGATACCTGACAACCGCCGGAAGAACACCGCACGATCCGCACGTCGGAGCCGTCACGATTTCGCCAAGCGCGGCGTTCTCCTCGCTCGCGGCGTGAGCGTAGGCGACGAGAAGCCCCGTGCGGCGCATTCCCTCGGACTGCATCTTCGACTTTATGTATATCGCCCGCGCCTTTCTCGGAAGGCGCAACCCGCCGGGAAGCACACCATCCGCCGCGAGCCCACGGTCAATGGCGGCCATCATCGTGGAATAAACGCGTTTGAGAAAATCCCATATCTCGGGGCCTTCGGCATCTTCGACTATCTGCCAAAGGGGCATGCCTGCCCGCGTCGCCGCGTTTACGATCTCCGTCATGCTCCTGTGCCTGTAGACCGGTTTCTCGCGCACCTCGCTCCCCTTGGCGGCAATTGCACCGCCGCCGATGGAATAGGCAACTCTTTCCGCGACCTTTGCGCCGCGCGCGTCGAAAGCGACCAGCCGCATGCCGTTAGGGTGGAACTTGTCACCGAAGTCCGGCTTCCAGACGATCTTCGTCCTCTTTGCGCCGAGGATGTCCTTCACGGCGCGGTCGGTGAAATGCCCATGACCAGTCGCGGCAAGTGAATCCCTTAATTCGACTTCGTATCTGACGGCGCCAAGCCCCTTTGTGGCAGAAAGGAACTCCGCAGCCACGAAAGACGGCCCCATCGTGTGGCTTGAACTCGGACCTCGCCCTATGCGATACAGCTCTTTAAGCGATTTCATAGTTCCCTCCGTAGCGGCCGCGCCGAAAAGCGTGGCAGTGTTTACTTCCCGACGCGCTCGATCTTAAGCGTCCATTCGACAGGGGCGTTCGGATCGAAACGATACTTCGCCATCGGCGCAGGGCCGCAACTTCCGCCGCCAAGTCCCGTCTGCCTGACGTCGAGGTTCAAAAGAACGTCTTCGCTCGGGATGAGCGGAGTGCGCATACGACGCTGGCCGTTGATGTGGCGCGAATACGCAAGCGTCTCCCAATCGTAGTGAAGCGCCTGCATGAAAAGCGGCTCATTCGCGGAGAACCTCACGCCTCTGCCGTATCTATCGGTAAACTCTGCCCAACGAACGTCGCACTTCATGCCGCAGTCCTGCGGACGCACGTAGTCGACATACTGCTCGGTTACGGTTGAGCGCCACAGCCCCACGAAACTCGCGGTCTTGCGGTCGATGTAGTTCTCCCACGGGCCACGCCCATACCACGCCATGTTCTCGTAGGCGCGGCCGAGCCGCAGCGAAAGGCCAAGGCGGGGCAACGCTTCGGACATGCGGCCAAAGGGCGTGACCTTGTTCTTCAGCGAGACCGATCCATCAGATGCAAACGTCCACTCGCACTCGTGTTCGAAGCCCGCACCCTTCGTGCCGTCAACCGAGACTTTGGTCTTCACGACATTGCCATCCACGACAATTCTCCCCGGATGATACTTGAGCTGCGTAAGCCCACAGCCCTCAAATCCCTTCGAGCGGTCGTCCTGCCACGCGCCACCCATGAACATCCAGCGGTCGTTGTCAGTCCACGCGCGAGCGCAGGTGAGACGAGGACCCGCCGTAATGCCGTCGAAGTCGGAGAGTATCGTCGCGCCACGCATCACGAGAAGCTTAAGCGTGCCGGTCTTGCGGCTGAATACGGCGTATGTCCTGCCGCGCTCGATAGTCACTTCGTCGCCATCCTCGTCATGCGCAGCTACCGCGTCGCCGTCTGGCTTTTCTTTGGCGGCCGGCTTCTCGTTAAGTAGAATCTGGTCACGGGCGACAACATAGCCCTTCTTCGCCCAAAGAGCATCGGCCTTCGTCAAGAACTCGAAGTTGACAAACACTTCCTTGTCCTTGCCGACGGTCGCAAGCGCCGCGTCAAGTTCTGGAACCTTAAAGTTTGCTTTTGCGAGCGGGGCAAGAGCCGGGACCACGAAAGAGCCCTCACCCGCCTTCTCACCGTCAGCGAGCAAAGTCCAGCGGCCATCAAACTGAGCGGCGTCGGTAAAGCAGAACCTGTTTTCAAGAACAAAGCCGCCATCATTCTTAGACACGACGAGATTCTGGTAGACATGCCCAACCTCGATCAGTTTCGGAGACACGTTGCGGAACGGATCCACAATCCCATTGCAGCAGAACGGCCCATCGTTCGGGAAGTCGTCGAAATCACCGCCGTATGCGAGGAAGCGCTCGCTGCGACCAGTCATCGGATCTATGCGCCCTGTTTCTTTCCATATCGCCTGATCGACCCAATCCCAGATGCAGCCGCCGATGAGCGCGGGATAGGCGTAGATAAGATCCCAATACTCCTTCAAGTTGCCGACGGCATTGCCCATCGCGTGAGCATACTCGCACATGATGAACGGCTTGCCCGCGCTATGCTCCGACTCAAGCGTCTTGTATTTCTCCGTCATGCCAGGTGTGCCCGGTTTCTCGTTGCCGAGCTTGCCGCGCTCTTCGACCCACTCGACCGCCGGATACATCGTAGAGTCTACGTCCGCGTCCTTGTTGCCGCGCTCCCAGTGGATCGGGCGCGAGGGATCAGCCTTCCTCACCGCCGCGATAGCATTGCGGAAGCAGTCGCCGTGTCCAGTTTCGTTGCCCATCGACCAAAGGGTGACGGACGGATTGTTGCGGTAGAACACGGCATGGCGCTCGTTGCGCTCGACGATCGTATGGTTCCACTCCTTGAATCGCCCAATACTATTGTCGCCGTACCCTGGCTCATGTCCCTCGACGTTCGCCTCGGCGATCACGTAGATGCCGTAGCGGTCGCAAAGGTCATACCAGAGGCGATGGTCGGGATAGTGGCAAGTGCGCACGGTATTGATGTTGAACTGCTTGAAGAGCGTGATGTCCTT
>CACWJS010000045.1 GCA_902761275.1 uncultured bacterium
ACTACGCCATCATCGACAAGCATGCCAGAGTTGAACATAAGCGCGACATCATCGGCACCGCCGATAACCTTATCTACATAAGAAGAGGGGACAAGGTATAGTATGAAGAAGATCCTGTTTGTTGCTGCTGCGGTTGCCTCGCTCGGTGCCTTTGCCGCCGTTCCGTTCAGGCTCGGCGTCGCCGGGTATACGTTCCACAAGCGGACGCTCGACGACGCGCTTTCGATCATGCAGAAGGCCGACGTCCACTATCTGTGCGTAAAGGACTTCCATCTGCCGTTCTCCGCGACCGACGCCGACATCGCCGCGTTCAGGGAGAAGTGCGCGTCGTATGGAGTCACGCCCTATGCGATAGGCCCGGTCTACGTCAAGGACGCCTCCAAACTGCGCCCGCAGTTCGAGTTCGCGAAGCGCCTCGGCGTGAAGACCATCGTCGGCGCATCAAGTACGCTATCCACAACCACGGCCCCGCGTCGCCCGAGATGTATCCAGACGTCGAATACGGATGGAACCTCGTCAAAGACCTCGATCCGCGCGTCGGCTTCTGCATCGACGTCGGCTGGGAGTACGGCTGCGACAAGGATCCAGCCGAGACGATCAGGAAGTACGGCGACCGCATATACGATGCGCACATCAAGAACTTCAAGAAGGACGCGCCCAACGGGAAGTCCGTTCCGCTCCCGCGCGGCAAGATCGATCTCGTCAAGGTCTTCCAGGCGTTTGCCGAGGTGGGCTACGCGGGCGTCTGCTCGCTTGAGTACGAGTCGGACTTCGAAGACAACCTCCTCGCCGTCGTCGAGTGCATCGGCTATGAGCGCGGCGTATGCGACGCGATCAAGGTGAAGGCCAAGATGAAGCCGGCTCCCGAGGGCGCGAATACGCTCACCGACGCCGAGAAGGCCGATGGCTGGGTTCTCGCGTGGGACGGCAAGACGTTCGACGGCTGGCTCGCCGTCAAGAGCGGCTGCAAGGCGCCGCCGGAGAAGGGCTGGGTCATCAAGGACGGCACTCTTACGATGCGCCCCGTGAACGGCATCGCGAACGGAAACTGGTTCCCGCTTCCTCCCGAGGACCAGAAGCTCGGCGGCGGCGGAGACATCGTGACGGCGAAAAAGTACCGCGACTTTGCGTTCAAGTTCGACTTCCGTCTCACAGAATGCGCCAACTCGGGCGTCAAGTACTTCTACGACGAGACGCTCAACAAGGGCACGTGCGAGGAGTACCAGGTCCTCGAGAACGGGCATCCCGACTCCGACAAGGGCAAGGACGGCAACCGCAAGTCCGCGTCGCTGTACGACATCATTTCCGCTCACGCCGATTCCATCCTCAAGGGCCCTGGCGAGTGGAACAGCGGCATGATCGTCTCGAAGGGCGCGCATGTCGAGCACTGGCTCAATGGCGTGAAGGTTCTTGAGTACGACCGCGGCACTCCCGCGTTCAAGGCGGCTGTGAAGGCGTCGAAGTACGCGGACTGGGGCGTTGATGCCGACGGCAAGCCGCAGGACTGGGGCGAGATTCCGGAAGGGCGCATCCTTCTCCAGGACCACAGCGACTCAACCGTCTCCTTCTGCAACCTGAAGGTCAAGGAACTCTGACGCGCGCTTATTTTGGTATAATATACCCGATTTGTGAAAGGAAGGACTTTTATGAACGATGACTTTATGGTGTTTTCCGGGACGGCGAACCTGCCGCTCGCGGAAAAGGTTGCTAACTACCTCGGGCGCCCGCTCGACAAGATCGACATCAAGCACTTTCCCGACGGCGAGACGTTCTGCCAGGTAATCGACTCTGTCCGCGGCCGCGACGTGTTCGTGATTCAGTCTGGGTCGCCTGCGCCGAACGAGGCGTACATGGAGCTTTTCATAATCATGGATGCCTTGAAGCGCGGCTCCGCTGCTCGCATCACGGCGATTCTTCCCTACTACGGCTATGCGCGCCAGGACCGCAAGGACCAGCCGCGCGTCCCGATTACCGCTCGTCTCATCGCGAATCTGCTCCAGAAGGCGGGCGCTGACCGCGTGATCGCGATGGACCTCCACGCGAACCAGATCCAGGGCTTCTTCGACATTCCGCTCGACCACCTCAAGGCCGAGCCCGTGATTCTCAAGTACATCCGCGACCAGCACTGGGCGAGCCCCATCGTCGTCGCGCCCGACACGGGCGGGGCGAAGACGGCCTATGGCTACAGCCGCAAGCTTAAGTGCGGCCTCGCGATCGTCGCTAAGCAGCGCACGGGCGGCGATACGGTTGACGCATTCTCGGTCGTCGGCGACGTGAAGGGCCACGACGTCATCATGATCGACGACATGACCGCGACCGGCGGCACGCTTTCCGCCGCGGCGAAGATGTGCCGCGACAACGGCGCGAAGTCGGTGCACGCGTTCGTCTCGCACTTCCCGCTTACCGAGAAGGGCGTAGAGCGCCTGATGAAGGAAGTCCAGCTCGACGAGCTCGTCGTGACCGACTCGATTCCGCTCCGCGCGGGCTTCGACCCGGCGAAGCTTCCTTTTAAGCTCACGCAGCTTTCCGTCGCGCCGCTTATCGGCGAGGCGATTCGCCGCACGCATCTGAACGAGTCGATCAACGATCTTTTCAACCACGAATAAGGTTGAAAGGTTGAACAGTTGAAAAGTTGAACAGTTGAGAAGTTGAAGGGTTGAAAGGTTGAAGGGTTGAAAGTTGTAGTCGGACTTGGGAACCCCGGTGCGCAGTATGCGAACACTCCGCACTCCGTAGGGTTCGAAGTCGTTGACCGCATCGCCGCCGAGTGCGGTGCGGTCTGGGAGGAGAAGCGGCAGTTCAAGTGCCTTATGACGCGGGCGACCTTTGCGGGTCAGAGCGTGCTTCTTGTAAAGCCCCAGACCTACATGAACCTCTCTGGCGAGTCAGTCGCGCCAGTCGTAAAGTACCACAACGCGACTGCAGCCGACCTTGTCGTAGTCCAGGACGACATAGACCTCGCCGTCGGCAAGCTCCGCATCCGCAAGGCGGGCTCCTGCGGCGGGCACAACGGCATCCGCAACATAATCGAGCGCCTTGGCACGCAGGCGTTCGCGCGGATCAAGCTCGGCGTTGGCAAGGACAAGTCAAACGTGGTCGGGCACGTGCTCGGGAAGTTCGATCCCGAGACGCGTGCTGTCATGGACCGCGTTGTAGAGGCGGCGGCGAAGGCGGCGGCTGCCGTAATTTCGGAAGGGCCCGACAGGGCGATGAACGCCTACAACGGATTTGACGCGAAAATCCCTGCGTAGGACGAAGCTGTTTTTGGTATAATCCCGATTTGAGGAGAATTTATGAATACGATTCCATATAAGACGTATCTCGAAGAGAGCGAATTGCCAGAATGTTGGTACAACGTGCGCGCAGACATGAAAAAGAAGCCTGCGCCGCTCCTGAACCCCGCGACTGGCGCGCCATGCACGGCAGAGGATCTTTCACACGTCTTTTGCGCCGAGCTGGTCGCGCAGGAGCTTGACGAGACTACGCCGCTTTTCAAGATCCCGAAGCCGATCCGCGACTTCTACAGGATGTTCCGCCCGTCGCCTCTTGTCCGGGCATATTTCCTCGAAGAAGCACTCGGCACTCCCGCCAAGATCTACTACAAGTTCGAGGGCAACAACACCTCTGGTTCCCACAAGCTCAACTCCGCCGTCGCGCAGGCGTATTACGCGAAGGCGCAGGGGCTTAAGGGCGTTACGACCGAGACGGGCGCTGGCCAGTGGGGAACGGCGCTTTCGATGGCGTGCGCATTTTTCGGTCTCGACTGCCGCGTCTTCATGGTGAAGTGCTCGTACGAGCAGAAGCCGTTTCGCCGCGAGGTGATGCGCACCTATGGCGCTAGCGTCACGCCTTCGCCGTCGATGGAGACCGATGTCGGCCGCCTCATCAATGCCGAGCATCCCGGCACGACCGGTTCGCTCGGCTGCGCTATTTCCGAGGCGGTCGAAGTGGCGGTCAAGACGCCCGGTTACCGCTATGTTCTCGGCTCCGACTTGAATCAGGTTCTCTTGCACCAGTCGATAATCGGCCTCGAGGCGCGCGCCGCGTTCAGGAAGCTCGGCGTGAAGCCCGACGTGATCATTGGCTGCGCGGGCGGCGGCTCGAACCTCGGTGGGCTCATCGCGCCGTTTATGGGCGAGAAGTTGCGCGGCGAGGCGGATTACCGCATCGTCGCCGTCGAGCCCGCGAGCTGCCCGTCGTTTACGCGTGGCAAGTACGCATACGATTTCTGCGACACAGGCCGCATCTGCCCGCTTGCGAAGATGTATACGCTCGGCGCCGACTTCATTCCCTCCCCGAGCCACGCCGGAGGACTCCGCTTCCACGGCATGAGCTCGACTCTTTCCGAGCTCTACGACCAGAAGCTCATGGAGGCGGTGAGCGTGAAGCAGACCGACGTGTTCTCGGCCGCCCAGCAGTTCGCGCGCGTCGAGGGAATCCTCCCCGCGCCCGAGTCGAGCCACGCAATCCGCGCCGCGATCGACGAGGCGCTCAAGTGCAAGGCCGAGGGCAGGGAGGAGACGATCCTCTTCGGGCTCACCGGCACCGGCTACTTCGACATGAAGGCGTACGAGGCGTTCAACGACGGAACGATGAGCGACTACGAGCCGACTGACGAAGACCTTGAGCGCAGTTTCGCGAAGCTCCCCAAGGTCTCATGCTGATGATGAAGCGCGGAAAGTTCATAACGTTTGAGGGTGGCGAGGGCTGCGGGAAGTCCACGCAGGTGCGGCGCCTCAAGGCCGCGCTTGAGCAGAAGGGCATAACAGTCCTCCTCACGCGTGAGCCAGGCGGCACGCGCCTTGCTGAGCAAGTCCGCTCCCTCCTGAAGGACGAAATGGACGATCCGCCTTGCGACAGGGCGGAACTACTTCTCTTCCTCGCCGCGCGTGCGCAGCTTGTGAGGAATGTGATCCACCCTGCACTTGAAGCGGGAACGTGGGTCATTTCCGACAGGTTCAGCGATTCGACGCTTGCATATCAGGGTTATGGGCGCGGACTTCCGCTCGACATTATCCGTGAGGCAAACGATTTTGCGTGCGAGGGCCTGAAGCCCGACAGGACGATTCTTCTCGACGTTGATCCCGAGACTTCTCGTGCGAGGATGCGCGGACGTGAGGCGTCGACGAACACTACGGCAGACCGCATAGAGCGCGCGGGCGACGATTTCCATTCGCGGCTTAGGAAGGGCTTTCTCGAAATGGCCGCGGCGGAACCGTCGCGCATCGTGACGATTGACGCGTCTGGAACTGAAGACGAGGTTTGGGAGAAGGTGTGGAAGTCGCTGACGCCTATACTCTGATCTCCCACGCGATAGACACTGGGCACGCGGCGCACGGATATCTCGTGTGCGGCGACTTGCGCGGCCAATGCGACGCGCTGACAGAGCGGCTTCTCCGAAAGCTTTTCCCGAACGAGCTTGCGCAGGTGGAGTCAAGGTGTCATCCCGACATTGCATGGCTTGAGCCAGAGGGGAAGTCGCGGACGATCCACGTGAAGTCTATGCGCGAGCGCATAGTGGAGCCAATGTCCGCGACGGCGTTCTCTGGCGGCTGGAAGGTCGGTGTCATAGTTGGCGCGGACAGGATGGAGACCGAGGCCGCGAATTCGTTTCTAAAGACTCTCGAGGAACCGCCGCCGAAGACGCTGTTTCTCCTTCTGACGGACCAGCCGGACGCGATGCTTCCAACGATTGTCTCGCGTTCGCAGCGCATCGATCTTCCGCTTTCGGAAGGCGTTCTCGACGGCGACGCGTTCGAGTCGATAGTGGAAGTGTTCTCCTCGCGCGGAGTGGACGGCGTCTTCGAGAAGGCACAGGCGGGGAAGCGGCTTGCAGAGGTGTTGGCCGAAGTGAAGGAAGAGTCGGAGCCAGAGGACGTAGCGCTTGCGCGAAAGGCGTTCTACAAGACAATCATGAAGTTCGTCCGTGGCTGGATGGTGAAGGGCGAGCTTCCGCGACAGCAGGCGTTCAAGAACGTTGCTGCGGTAGAGGACGCGTTTCGCCAGAGCGAACGGTATCTTTCCGACGACGCGGTGCTTGTCAATCTTGCAGACCGGCTCGTCTGGCCCACGTGAAAGGAACGGTGAAATGAAGCTTTCCCTTTCTACGAACTGGTGCAACCGCAGGATCGACGATGGGCGCGAAATCGCCGAGAAGGCGCTCGAACTCGGTTTCGAGGAGCTTGAGCTTGGTTTCCACACGACGATGCAGCAGGTCGCAGGTTTCAAGGCGATGCTTGACAAGATTCCCGTAGGGAGTATCCATGCATTCTGCCCCGTTCCGCTTTCGGCGCCGCATGGATATCCAGAGCTATACCAGCTTGCGACGCTCGACGAGGAAGGGCGCAAGATGGCCGTTCTCCAGGTGACGAGAAACATAAACTTTGCCGCCGAGATGGGTGCGGCCACCGTGGTTCTTCACGCTGGGCGCGTTGCGTTCGACCGTATCTTCGACCGCATCGACTCTGGGACTCTCCGCGATGTCCTCAAGGAGAACAAGAGCGACATAAAGTCTGCGCCATACGTGAAGCTGCTCGCACGCGCCTCGAAGCGTCGTGTGAAGCGCGGCGAACGGCTCTTGGAAGCGTTTATGAAGACGCTTTCCGATCTAGCGCCGCGGCTTGTCGAGAAGGGCGTGACGCTTGCCCTTGAGAATCTTCCGTACTACGAGGGATTTCCAGCGGAGTGGGAACTTCCAAAGATCGTAAACGAGTTCAAAGGAGCTCCGATCCGCGGCTGGTTCGACACGGGGCACGACCGTGTGCGAGAGATGCACGGCTGGCGCGGCGAGGTGAAGATTTCCGAGCTTGGCGAATATGCGCGGACATTTTTCGCGGGGATGCATCTAAACGATGTCGAGGATTTCAACGACGACCATTTTGCGCCGGGCGACGGGAAGGTTGACTTTGCTGCACTCAGGGAATTTGCGGAGAATGTGCGGCATGTAGTTTTCGAGCCGTCGCAAGACGTCTCGGAAGACTCCCTCCGCCGCTCCGTCGCCCACATTCGCTCGCTATGGTGCAAGTGAAAGGGTTATGGTATAATTACCTACCTATGGCGAAGCGGGAGAACTATGACGCCGCAAAGAAGCTTATTGCGGGCGCAAAGCGGATTCTCATTTCGGGGCACTTAAGCCCAGATGGGGATTCGCTCGGCTCTATGATCGCTCTCGCACGGCTTTTGAGAAGTGCGGGGAAGGACGCATGGGCGACCGCCGACCTCAATGCGCTCGGGAAGCCCGGCTTCCTCGAAGGCGCCGCCGATCTGATCCCGGTAAGAAAGCTGAAGACCGCGCGCCGGCGGCTCGGCGGGCAGTTCGACCTCTTCATCGCCGTGGACTGCAGCTCGTTCAGCCGCATGCCGCCGGAGGTCGAGCCGGTTGCGAAGGGGCTTAAGTGCATTTGCATCGACCACCACGTCACGAACGACGGCTCTTTTGGCGACGTGCAGATCGTCGACCCTGCGGCGTCAAGCGCGGGCGAGATAGTCTGGCGCGTCGCGAAGTGGATGGAGTGGAAGCTCGACCGAGCGTCCGCCGAGGCGCTCTGGGTCGCGATGATCACGGATTCGGGCCGCTTCGCCTACGACTCGACGAGCCAGCGCACTCTGCGCGCGGCGGGTGATCTTCTCAAGTACGGCGTGCGCACCGCCTTTATCAACGACGTCATATACGGAACCTTCCCGCGCAAGGCGATAGAGCTAAAGCGCATAGCGTGGCGGTCGCTCCACATTTGGAAGAACAGGAAGGTCGCAGAGGTCTCGCTCACGCGCGACGACTTCCGCGAGGTTCGCGGCACTAAGGCAGAGGCCGAGGACATAATCGAGATTCCGCGCTCCGTCGCGAAGAACGAGATCGCTCTCTTCTTCTACCAAATACCCGACCGGACGAAGGAGGTGCGCTGCTCGATAAGGACGCGCGGCGACTGGGACGCGACTGTTCTCGCCGCGAAGTTCGGCGGTGGCGGTCACCGCAAGGCGGCGGGCTGCACGATAAAGGCGTCTATGGGCGCGGCAAAGCGGCAGATGCGCGCGGCCGTAAAGGAACTTTTGAAAAGCGCATGCCGCAAGACAATGCGCATCCCTGCGGGAATCGTATGACGAACAACGGCAAAGCCATTGTACTTACCGACGGAAAGGCCGGGCACGAAAACCAGTCAAAGGCGTTCGCCCGCGCGCTGGGACTCGACTTCCAGCTTGTGCCGGTGAAATTCAAGTCGCCGTTTCACAAGATGCTTAGCTATCTTTTTGATATGCTTGGCATAAGGGCAGTAGGGCTTTTGCAGGGGGTTGAGATATTTATTAACGCAGAGGCGCGTAACCGCCCCTTGAGGGGGTTCGCGACCCATGGGGAAGCGAACACGCCGAGCGAAGCGAGTGCCGAGAGGCGCAGAGAGGCAGAGAAGTCTCTAACAGGTCAACCTAACAGTCAGGTGATAATTGGAACTGGTTCGGGGACTTTTTATGCTGCGAAGTCGCTCGCGCGGAAGATTTCTGGAGCGAAGTGCGGCGTAGTCCTCTATCCTCGCGGCTACAAACTCTCGACTTTCGACTGCATTCTCGCGCCGACATTCGACAATCCGGCGAAGCTTCCCAACGTCGTTGAGATTCCGGCGAACCTCGTCGCCAACGACGCGGAATTCTACGAGAAGGGCGTTGCCTCGTTCAAGGAGCGTTATCAGGGCGCGACCGACAACCTCGTCGGCGTAATCGTCGGCGGGCCGAACAAGTGTTCCTCCATGACTGTCGAGTGGATGAAGTCGCGGCTTGACGAGATATTTGCGGCGAACAAGGGCGCCGAGCTTGTCGTCACGACTTCGCGCCGCACGCCCGCCGATGTCGAGGCGCTTGTCGACTCCTATCCGTGGGCCTACAAGCTCATCTACTCGAAGGACCATTTCAATCCGATCCCCGCGTTCGTGCAGCTTGCGAAGCGGCTCTACGTTACCGCCGAATCAACGGGCATGCTTTCCGAGGCGTGCACGTTTGGTTCTGCCGAGGTCATCGCACTGAACAACCTTAAGCCCGGCCCCCACAAGTTCCGCCGTTTTGTCGAAAATCTCCGCGCCGCCGGGTATGTCGACGGCTGCCGCAAGGTGGACCTGTCGGCGCAGTTTACTCGTGCACGGGAATTGATGGGGCTTTAAAATGTTCGGCGGCAACTGGAGACTGCTGCGGAGTGTCGTCGCCTTAAGCCTGCCGACTGTCGTGGTCGTGGCGCTTGGCGTATTCTTTTTTGTTGATAAAGTTCCCGAAATTGAGAAAGCCGAGCGAAATCGCGTAAAGTTGGAGTATCGTGAGACAGCTCTTGCGATGCGGCAGAATCCTGACGGAGCGGAGTATCACGTCGAAAAGACCTTGTTGACAGAATGGCGGCGTCATATGGCAGGCCAGATGACGCCCGGCAGGTGGGGCTATGTGCCGAAGCCTGTAGAGCAAGCTACGTTGGTATGGTACGACGACGGCGTTCAGGTTGTCAGCACGACGGTGCCGATTGTTCGAGAGGTTGACTATCGAACGATGTTCCTCACACTTGGACTTGTGTTTTTGCTTGTCCTTGTCGGCATGACCATCATCGGAATCCGATATTTCGTCGAATATATAAGGACTCGCGACGACTTTCTCGCGGCGACTGCGCACGATCTCACGACGCCGCTCGTCGGTATGCGCTATTCCATAGGTCGGAACGACGAAGAGGCGAAGGTTCTCAACGAGCGGATGATCCGCCTCGTAACCAACATCAAGGACTTCCTGCGGCTCGGCGGGAAGCGCCCCAAGCCGCAGCGAGACGAAGTAGACCTCGTCAAGTGCTATAAAGAGGCCTACGCGCTCTTCCGAGAGGATGTCCGCGATGCCACAGACGGGTCGGATATCCCCGTTTCTATGGGGACAGACCCCACGGAGCCCTTGAAAAACGGCACTTTCGCGGGGCCTGTCCCCAATTTTGTGGCGGTGGGGGATGAAACGCTCGTTGTTCAGATACTTTGGAACCTGATAGGCAACGACCTCAAGTACGCGCTTCCTTTTGGCCCGGTGCGCGTCAGATTCTTCCGTAAAGGCGGCTTTGTCTGCGTCGAGTTCGCGGACGAGGGGCAGGGGATGTCTAAGCACGAGATGGCGAGGGCGTTTGACCGCTACTACCGCGCCAAGACTGTCCTCGAGTCGGGGAAGGGCGGTTTCGGCATCGGGCTTTGCACCGCCCGCGAGTTTGCGCGTTCTATGGGCGGCGACCTTTCCGTCAGGGCGAACAGCCCTCACGGATGTGTCTTTACGCTGTCGCTCCCGGCGGCGAAAGGGGGCTATGAAGCGGTATCTTGAGATACTGCGGCTTGTCTGGCCGCTCGCGCTCGGCATGGTCAATAACGCGATCATGCAGTTCGTCGATGGAGTCTTCCTTGCGCGCGAGTCGCTTGAAAGCTTGGAGGCGTCGCTCCCCGCGTCGATGCTCGCGATACTCGTTATGGGGTTCTTCCAGTCGGTTGTCGCGTATTCGGGGACTTTCGTCGCGCAGTATCACGGCGCGGACGATTCGCGCGGCATTAGGATGAGCTACCGCGCAGGGCTTGTCATAACGCTTGCCGCCGGCATCCTCGCGGTTGCTATAATTCCGCTCGGGCTTATGGTCGCGCCTTTCATGTCGGAAAATCCGGCAGTTGTCGCGCGCGCTTCTTCGTATTACGCCATCGTTTCGGTCGGGGCAATTGCGCTTTGTGGCCAGATGGCGGCATCGTCGTACTTCACAGGACGGGGGAAGACGCGGCTTGTCTTCTGGGTGAACGTCCTCGGCAACGCCGTGAATATTGCGCTCGACCCGATTCTGATTTTCGGGCTTTGTGGCTGTCCGCGTCTCGGCATGGCTGGCGCCGCATACGCGACTGTCGCGGCGATGTTCGTTCAGTGGGGAGTTCTCGCGTGGTGCGCCGAGCGCGACCTCCGCCGTCTTCGTGGTGGCGGCGCGGCAGATGTGCCGCGCCTTTGGCCGCTCGTCGGGAAGGTGCTTCGCTATGGCGTCCCCAGCGGCGCGTATTCGGCTCTAAACATCCTTTCGTTCACGATCTTTGTTTTTGTCACTGGCCGAATCGGTGACCAGGAGTTCGCAGTCTCGAACGCCTGCTTCAAGGTGAACTACTTCCTCTTTGCGCCGATGGAGGGTTTTTCGATATGCGCCGCAACTCTCGTAGGTCAGGCGCAGGGGCGCGGCGATTCCGCCGCGGCGCATCGCGATGCGATGCGAACGCTTTTCCTCGGGCTTTCGCTCGTTGCCGTCCTTTCGGCTCTCGCGGTCGTCTTCTACCGGCCTATTCTCTCGCTCTTTGCCTCTCCCGGCGTGCAGCTCTCGACATTCTACGCCCTCGGCTTCTGGCTCTTTTTGCTAATGGCCGCATGGCAGATGTTCGATGCGACGGATGTCATCGTCTCTGGTGCGCTAAAGGGCGCGGGCGACACGCATTTCGTCATGTGGTGGATGACTTTCTGCGCCTTTGGCCTGTGGTTGCCGCTTGTCTGGGTGGTCGCAAAGTGGCACAACACGATGACAGCGCTATGGGGCACGATGGTCGTCTACGTTGTCGTCATCTGTGCAGGGACGCTCGTAAGATGGTATAATGGTGGCTGGAAGAGGATAAAGCTAGTATGAAATTCGAAGTCGCATATAGAACCGCCGACGGCAAGATGACCGAGACGACTATCGAAGTCGCCGATCGCAACGCGGTGTATTCGGAGTTGCGCCGCCAAGGCATAACGCCTATCTCGCTACACGAGGCGGGGACGAAGAAGCGCGACAAGAACGAAGGAGGAAAGCTGTCCGGCGTCTTAAAGATTGTTCTTTTCGTCGTGTTGCTCTCCGTCGCCTTGTTTGCGGCGTGGTATTTCCTCGCTGCCGACGACGGCGCGAAGCGACGACTGAAGGATCTGGTCACTCGTCCGTCTAAGATAGAGATGCACCAGACAGGCGCTGCGCCTGCACCGCGCAAGGGAACGGGCGCCGTGAGCGTAAGGATATCGGAGTGAGTTTGCAATGCTTGAGGAACTGACAAAACTTTACGACAGATACGTCGATGAATACAGGGAGCCGGACGGCACCCTGTCGAGTATGATGCGCCTTAAGCGCATCCACACCGGATTTGTCGTGAAGAACGCAGAACTAATAGCCGATGGCGAGAAGTTCGATGCCGAGACGCGCGAGGCCGCTCTTGCCGCGGCACTTCTCCACGACACTGGGCGCTACGAGCAGCTTAAGCTCTACAATACCTTCCGCGATTCAGATTCGGTCGATCACGCCGTTTTTTCCCACGACATCGTGAAGGAGAAGGGCTGGCTCAATGCGCTTGTTCCCGATGTGCAGAAGCGTGATGCGATTTTGAATGCCGTCCTCTACCACAATAGACGCGACATTCCTGAAGGACTCGACAAGCTCACTGAGGCCTGTTCGCACACTGTGCGCGATGCCGATAAGCTTGATATCTTCCGCGTCCTCGAAGACCAGGTTGAGCACACCGACTGGAAGGGTGACTCTCGCGCGTTCTGGAATCTCGCTGTCAGCGCACCGCCAAACCCCGTCGTAGTCGACTGCATAGAGAAGCGGCTGCCCGTCGCCTATCAGGACATAACGTCGCTTGCCGATTTCGTCTTGATTCAGGTCGGCTGGATGATCTCTGGGCTTTACTACCAGACTTCGCGGCGCATCTGCCGCGAGCGTGATCATCTCGAGTTCCGCCGCAAATAGACAGGCTCTGCGACCTCGCATGTTCTGCTCTCTCATAGTCGCCGCCGCAGTCATAACTGCACAACCGCTCGTGGATGAAGACGTCCTCGAGCCGAGCGTGCAGAATGAAGTCGACCACGCTATCTCTCTCGCGTCCACGAACGAGGTGACTATTACTTGCACGGCGGTCGCGTTTGCGGAACTTTACGCGACGAACGGCATGAGCACGACGAGCCGCGCCGTGTCGCTTGTGTCGACGCAGAAGGGCGGGAAGTGGTTTCACGATGGCGCGGACGTTACGCCTGTCGCAGTCCGCATGCTCGTCGCCGCGTCGGGATGTCCGTTAATCGGGAGGAAACCGTCGCTGACTGCCGCCGAGGTGTGGCGACTTGCAGAGAAGGATCGTCTTTCCTTCAAGGAGGCGGCGCTTAAGGCGGAGAAGCTTGGCTTTTTTGCGCAGGGTGGGTCGCAGCCATTCAACGAGGAATGAGGGATGAAGTTTGTCGTAACAGCAGGGCCTACGCGTGAATATCTCGATCCGGTGAGGTTTCTCTCAAACCCGTCGACCGGCAAGATGGGCTTTGCCGTCGCGCGCGCTGCGGCGATGCGCGGGCACGAAGTCGCTCTCGTTGCCGGTCCTGTCTCGCTAAAGACACCGAAGGGCGTTAGGCGAATCGATGTGACGAGTGCGAGAGATATGCTTGCCGCCGTCGAAAAGGAGTTGTTTTCCAATTCGCGAGACATGGTTCGTTATTCCAGCGGGCGTGTCGGAGACGCGCCCCTACCGGTAGGGGCGGCACTCCGTGCCGACCGCATTTCGCAATGTTCCATGGTCTTCATCGCTACGGCGGCGGTCGCAGACTGGCGGCCCGCGAAGTGCGCGTCGCGAAAGCTCAAGAAGGGGCAGATGTCCGACACGCTAAAGCTCGTCCGCAACCCGGACATTCTGAAAACCGTCGCCCGCAGAACAAAGACGACCCACTCACCCACTCACCCACTCACCCGCTCGCCAACTTATCTTGTGGGTTTTGCCGCGGAGACGAACGACGTCGTCGCGGAAGCGCGGCGCAAGTGCCGCGAGAAGAACCTCGACATGATTGTCGCGAACGACGTCACGGAGAAGGGCTCTGGCTTTGGCGTCGACACCAATCGTGTGACTTTAGTTAGGAAAGACGGCTCAGTCGAGCGATTGCCGCTTATGACCAAACTCGCCGTTGCGCGGCGGATTGTGAGGGAATGTGAAGACCTTTGTCCTTAACGGGTGGTCTGCAAGCGAGCAGGCGTGGGATCTTTGCACGTTCCCGCGCGACCGCGTGTTCTCGTATGTCGAGCAGCTGGAAGGGCTCCCCGAAAAGGCGGTTGCGGCAGAGGATGAAGTCGTTCTCGTAGGTTGGTCTATGGGCGGAAGCTCTGCGCTTCGACTCGCCGTGGCGTACCCCGAGAAGATAAAGGGGCTCGTACTTGTCGCGGCGACGGCGAGGATGATGAAGGACGACGGTTGGGTGGGAATGTCGGATAGGCGACTTGCAGCACTTGAGGTGGGGCTCAAGATGACGCATGGCGAAGGGTTCTTCGGGATTCAAGAGGGCAAGCCAAATCCATATATGCTCGACGAGGAGAGGAATCTCGCCCGAGGGCTCGACTACTTGCGTGAGACTGATCTCCGTGCCACGCTTGAGGAACTAAAGGCGTCGGGGCGGCTTAAGTGCCCGGTTGCGATATTCCAGAGCGAGCGCGACGGAATTGTCCGCGCCGAAAACGCCGCGTACCTAAAGTCGATATTCCCGCAGGCGTCGGTGACTATGGTCCCTGGCTCGGAACACGCCTTGCCGATCATTATTCCCGAAGCAATAGATGCTGCCGTCTCGGTTGTTTTGAGGGAAAATATCAAATCGGCAGTTTAGGTTTTAACGCAGAGACGCAGAGACGCGAAGTACGCAGAGAAGAGGGGTTGTTGTATGACTAATGAAAATTATGAAGGTAAATGTTGTCATCAACAAAGAAATCACATTTCAAAATCTATAAAACACTCTGCGTTCTCTGCGACTCTGCGTCTCTGCGTTAAAAAACTTTTCAAAGGAAAGCACAAATGAAACTTGAAAACGTCTTTATGCTTCTGCCGAATCGAACGGTTGGATTCGGTTCAATCGAGGTCGAGGGCGACACGATCGCCAAGATTGACTTGCGCACTGCGCCAGACGCGACGCACCAATCGCGCCTCGTGCTCCCCGGGCTTGTCAACTGCCATTGCCACGCGCCGATGACGCTCCTTCGCGGGGTAGGTGGCGGACTTCCGCTTCAGCGCTGGCTTGAAGAGGCGATCTTCCCCATCGAGGCGAAGATGACCGATGCGGATGTCGCCGCAGGAATGACTTGGGGCGCAATGGAAATGCTCGCGGGGGGCACGACATGTGTTGCAGATATGTACGAGCACACTCGCGCAGGCGCTGATGCGCTTGCGGCGACAGGGATGCGCGGCAATGTGTGTAGGGTCGGGCTTTCGTTTGTTCCAGGCCGCCTCGACGAGTGCATCGACTTTGCAAAGACGTCACCCGGCGGTCGTCTTGCCGCCGATATCTGCGTCCACTCCGAGTATCTGACGGACGAGAAGTTCTGCCGCTCGCTTGCAGAGGCGAACAAGGAGCTTAAGCGTCCGCTTCACGTCCATGTGAGCGAGACGAAGAAGGAACACGAGGAGTGCATCTCCCGCCATGGCAAGACGCCAATTGCCTATCTTGCAGATACGGGGATTCTCGACTGCGGCGGATATGCCGCGCACTGCGTGTGGTGCACTGACGACGACTTCAGGATCATGGCCGAGAAGGGCGTCTCGCTCATTCACAACCCGACGAGCAACATGAAACTCGGGAGCGGCTTTGCGCACGTGCCCAGGGCGATGGAGCTTGGCGTCAATGTCGCGCTCGGGACGGACGGGACTGCCTCGAACGACAACCTCGACATGTTCGAGGAAATGCATCTTGCTTCGCTGATCCACAAGGGGCTTGCAAACGACCCGACCGTCCTCTCGCCGTGGGACATCATCGAGATGGCGACGAAGAACGGCGCAAAGGCGCTGGGCAGGGGCGACATTGGCGAAATCGCCGTCGGGAAGAAGGCCGATTTCTGCGTCGTCGACTTGAACCGCATACATCTTACGCCTTGCTTCGACATTCCGAATCTCGTCGTCCATTCGATGCACGCGAGCGATGTCGTCGAGACGATAGTCGGCGGCGAAGTCCTCTACGACAACGGTGCGTTTCCGCGCATCGACGCGGCGGCGGCTAAAGAGACATTTCTTGCGTCGTTGAGAAACCTCTAAATGCCCCCTTGCGCAGCTGGCGTCGATTTTGGTATAATACGCGCCACTTGACTATTCGGGCGTGGCGCAGTGGTAGCGCAGTTGACTGTTAATCAATTGGTCGCTGGTTCGAATCCAGCCGCCCGAGCCAAGTTCCCAAATTTCTTTCCCCTGTGGGGGTGATCCGGTTTCGACGGGACGCGTTGAGGTCGGGTTGCGCGTCGTGGATCCTCGTTGGCCACGTAAAAAACGAGGAAAAAAAGTAATTGCGAACAACGATTACGCTCTCGCCGCCTAATTAACGGCCGCGATGTCGAAGCGCCGATGTCTGCTGAGCGCCTAGGCATAATTTAGCAGGCCACGCTTAAGGGGGCTCCGCTCGCTCGCTTAAGGGTGCCGAACCGAACGGATGGAAGGAGATAAGCCCGCCAGTCGGCGTACTCCTTCCGAGATCAAAGGCAGGATACACGCGTAGAAGCTCGGTTGATTCCGTTTCGGACAGGGGTTCGACTCCCCTCACCTCCACCAGCCTTCGCTCAGCGAAGCTGAGCTTCGGCTCGGCGAGCCACAAGGCGAGTCTTAGAGGCGAGAAACTTCGTTAGGTAATTTCTGGTATAAAGTTGTGCGCACAAGTTGTACAAGGTTATGCCATGTTTGGTAAAATATTGACATGGCTTTGGAGACAAAGTATTCGCAAGTCCTCGATTCGCTTTTAGAGGACATTCGCGCTGGGAAGTATAGGGACGAGCCTTTTCCCAGCGAAAACATGTGCGCACGGCGCTTTTCCGTCGGGCGCAAGACTGTCATCAGGGTCTATGACGAACTGGCGCGACGCGGGCTTGTCTCGCGCCGCCGCGGCGCAGGCACCGTGCTGACGCGCAAGGCCAGCTGCGAGTTCGGGCGCATTGGCCTCATCATTCACGGCAGCGACTACTGCGAGCTCTTCGCCCCTATTGCGCGTCGCGTGTCGCATCTCTGCCAGCAAAATGGCCTCGCGCTTCTCTTTGCGGATCTCTCTGGCGACGCCGTTTCGCGGCGCATCGACAAGATCGCGCAAACGGCGGTCGACTTCGTGAAGACCGGCGTGAACGGAGTCATCTTCCAGCCGGTCGAACTCGTGAATGACGCCGAGGCGATAAACCGGAGGATTCTGGCCGTGTTCGACAAGGCCTGCGTACCTGTCGTGCTCCTTGACAGCGACATCGTGCGCTCGCCAGGACGCAGCCGCTATGACCTCGCCGCCGTAAACCACGTCGAGGCAGGGCGCCGCATTGGGACGTATCTTGCCGCCAGCGGCGCGAAGCGCATCGCCTACTTGATGGAAAGGGAGCACGCGCCGTGTGTGCAGGATCGCTACCTTGGCGTGAAGATAGGTGCAGAAGGGCGAATGGCGAAGGGTGCCGCCGTTTATGCGCGGCCAGACGACGTGACTGCGATCCGCAAGGCGGTCAAGACGCTCAAGATCGACGCTTTCGCCTGTTACAACGACCGCGAGGCACGGCTTTTGATAACCACGCTCGCGCAACTCGGCTATGCCGTGCCGAAGGATGTAAAAGTGGCCGGTTTCGACGACGTCAACTACGCAACGATTTCTTCCCCAGCGCTGACGACAGCTCACCAGCCCTGCAACGAGCTTGCCGACCTCGCCTTCGAGATGCTTATGGCGCGTATCGACAAGCCCGACGCCCCGCCGCGCCAGACATTTCTTGATGCCCCGCTGGTGGTGCGCGAAAGCGCTGCTGCCAAGCCAAGAACTTCAAATCCAACCGCAAAGGAAAGGAAAAACTCATGACTCGGCTGTTGCCGATTGTTTGCTGCGCCGCCATTGCGCTGGCCTCGTCCGCCGCCGCGAGGACGGTCACCGTCGACTCGCTCGCCGGCACCAACGCCACCGTCACCGTCGGGCCCGGCGAGGCGACCGAATACCTGGGACTCGCCTACGGCAATACGGACGGCTACGCCAATCCCGGCGTCGGCTGGGACGCCATCGCCAGCCTCGCCGCCGTCCCCGCCGCCGGCGGCACCTACGCGGTGACGCTGCCGTTCGACCCGCTGACGAACGCCACCTACCGCTACTCGCGCTTTGTCCTCGCCGAGCATCCCTTCGACACCCGCCTCGACTACCTGCCCGGCAACGGCAAGACCTATTTCGACACCGGCATCACCAACGCCTCGACCGACTCCGTGGAGATTGCCATCAGGGTCTCGTCATTTGGATCCAGTTACAGCGGGATCTTCGGCGCGAGGGCTGGCGCGTCGGAACAGAACATTTCGACTTTCTGCAGCAATGACT
Organism: uncultured bacterium; assembly: GCA_902761275.1. GTDB lineage: Bacteria > Verrucomicrobiota > Kiritimatiellia > RFP12 > UBA1067 > UBA1067. The sequence continues at coordinate 18,292 of CACWJS010000045.1, forward strand.
GTGAAGTGTATGCCGATTTCAACTCCTCGAACGCTTCAACCTATCGCGCCGCTCCGACTTTCCCCGGTGGCAGCGGCTACGCCGCGCTTGACATGACGATTGCGATTTCGGCGGCGGAGCGGCGTGTCGATGCGTTCCGAAATGGAGTCGCCGTTTCTTCTACCCGCGGCAGTGCAGCCAACAGCACCGCTTGCGCCGACGAGTTCGTCTGCCCCGGCTCCGCCTACATTTTCAAAGTCAATGGGCAGCCAGCCTCGGGCTGGGCAACGGCCGGCAGTGGATATGGCTTCGTCTCGTGCCGCATCGACCGCGGCGGCGAGGCAATCGCCGACATGGTTCCGGTGTCGCTTTTCGTCGACGGCGTTCGGGTTGGCCGCATCTACGACCTCGTCCGCGGCAAGTTCCTCGACCGCGGCGGCGAGCTCGCCGAATTCGACATAACCGGCGTTTCGAGCGTCAAGACGCGCGTGACCGCTTCGGCGGCGCAGGGCTACGAGAGCAGCAGCTTCAGCGCCATCACGGTAACCGGCATCGACGGCGGGTACATCTCCGTCACGGTGCGCGTCGCCGCCGCCGACCTGCGCCTTGTCTTAGCCTACGGGGCAAGCGACGTCGGCACTGCCATCTCGGACTGGAACAGCGTCATCGCGGTGGCCGCGCTCGAGCAGGGCGAAACGAAGCTCAAGGTGCCGCTGCCGGACGGATGGGGCACCAGCGTCAACGCCTTCCGCCTCTTTGCCGTTTCGGACTACGAGGCGTGGATCGACAGCAGCGGGACGCAGTATATCGACACCGACTGGGTGAACGGAAATTCGAACATCGTCGAGCTGTCCTTCCAGCCCCTTGCGCTGCCGAGCAACGCCCGCGCCTTCTATGGCTGCCGCAACGCCGCCGACTCCAGAAACATTTCGATGTTCGTGGATGGCTCCTGCTTCTACTGCGACTTCAACAACGGCAACTACGACACCTATAGGCTTAAGAATGTGCCGCGTAGCACAGATTACCGCTACCGCATGGTCAATTCGGCGGCAAGGCGCGTCGCGGAGCGATTGCAGGATGGCGCGGTTGTAGGCACCTCTTCCAACACCAAGGCCTGCGCCGATGTCTTCACCTGCGCTGGTAGCGCCTACCTGTTTGCCGCGAACGACATGTCGGGCGGCTCGCCGGCGGTGCTGTGGTCGTCGAACGGTTTGCCTTCGATCCGCTTCTACTCGCTCGACGTGACGACGACGGACGGGGCGGCCTGCTGCAGTATCCGGCCCTGCAAGCGCGGCGGAGTCGGCGAGGTTTTCGACTCAGTCCGCAACCGCTACTTCCAGAACATTGGCACCGGCTCCTTCGCCTTCGGCTGCAAGGGAACGGCGCTTGCCGTCAGCGACCTCATCACGCCCCAGACGAAGTTCGGCGGCGGAATGATTATATATGTGCGCTAACTTAACGTAGCCAAGCGCGCGCAGTAGGCAAGTAGATTTTGCAAAAGTTCTGTGCGCAAGGTGCATAGCGCCATGCTCCTTATGGTAAAATATAGACATGAAGGAAAGTAAGATGAACAGGAATGCTATTCTTGCGCTTTGCGCGATGTGCGCCGTGTTTGCGGCGAAGGGTGAGACGAATCTCGTTCACGAGGTTATTAAGCGGACGCACGTGAGCGCCTACGCGGATATTGAGACCGCCTATTGGGCGCGTGGCGTGATTTCGGACAAGAAGCCGTACTCTGCGCAGTTCATCGACCTCTCGTTCGACCTCAATCCGTTTGGTCGCATAGGCGGCTATGTCTGGACTGCGTCGGCGCTCGCAACGAGCGGACAGTCGTACACGCGTCGCAACGCCTACAATGAATTCGACTACGCCGTCTACTACGGCTACGGGCTTGAGCTTGCCGAGGACTGGACGCTCGAGACCACTATCGCGAAAAAGTGGGTCGTGCTTCCCGGCTATCGTCCGCACGTGCACTCGTTTTCCGAATGGGATATCTCGCAGTCGCTGAAGAACCCATACGTCACGCCTTACTATCTGCTGCGCCGCGCCTACCACGGCCAGCAGTGGTGCTATTGGGACGTCGGGCTTACGCGTTCGTGGGAGTTCCTCGAAGACTTCACCTTCACTGCGACGTTCTTCGGCGAGTTCGGAGACTCGCGGCATTTCGCGGCGCAATACGGCGCGAATCCGCATAGCAACGGGCGATATTCCGACGGGCTGATGGCGCTAAACCTGCTTCTCCGGCTCGACTACGCGGTGACGGAGAACTTTGGAATATTCGCTTTCGTCCACCAGTTCGACGTCGTCTCTTCTGATGCGCGAGCTGCACTTGGCGCATCTTCGAAACCCGAGACGGTAAAGGATCTTACCATCGGCGGAATCGGCGTTCAACTGAATTTCTGACAAGGGGGCAAAATGACATTAGTTCCACTGGCGCTTGCGGCGAGTCTGTTCGTCGAGTGCGAGAATTTTGAAAAGCTCGGCGGATGGGTCGTAGAGACGCAGTCAATGCGACAGCTCGGCTCAAGTTATGTGATGGCGCACGGCTACGGCAAGCCCGTCGCAGATGCTGAGACGAAGGTCGATTTCCCCGCCGAGGGCGAGTACACCGTCTGGGCTCGGACGCGCAACTGGAACGCAGAGTGGACAAAGGGCGCGGCAGGGCGCTTCAAGGTCGCGGTCGGCACGGAGAAGACACCGTTTGCCTGGGAATCCGAAGAACTCGGCGTTGGCGACAAGGCATGGCATTGGCAGAAGGCAGGCGTTGTGCGTCTCGTGAAGGGGACCGAGTATGTCGTCCGACTTCACGACCTCACCGGCTTCAACGGACGCTGCGATGCGCTCTACTTCACGACCGAGGGCGACACGCCCCCGGACGACGCCGAGATGGACGCATGGCGGCACAGGCAAACTGGCATCGTGGTGAAGGACGATCCCGGGGAGTATGACCTTGTAGTCGTTGGCGGTGGCATGGCAGGATGCTGCGCCGCGCTGACGGCTTCGCGTCTTGGCGTGAAGACGCTGTTGCTGCAGGATCGCGACGTCCTCGGCGGATGCAATTCGTCCGAGGTGCGCGTGGGGCTTGGCGGACGCATGCACACAAAACCCTATCCTGCGCTCGGCGAGGTGATGAAGGACATACAGCCGCTCGTGAGCAACAATTCTCCGCTTGACGGCAAGTATTACGAGGACGACCGCAAGGCGACGGCTTTTGAGCTAAAGGACATTCGCGTCTGGCAGACGCCGGGAGCGAAGCCGTTCTTGAAGTTCCGCCAGTATGTCTACGCCGTCGAGATGTCGTCGAACAGGATGACTGCTGTAGTCGCGCGAGATACGCACACAGGCGCCGAGACGCGGTATCGCGCCAAGCTCTTCTGCGACGCGACGGGCGATGCGGTTCTGGCGCGGCTCGCCGGTTGCGAGACGATGTACGGTTGCGAAGCGCGGAGCCGCTTCCACGAGTCGTGTGCCCCGGAAAAGGCGTCTCGCCAGGTGATGGGTCATTCCGTCCAGTGGCTCAGCAAGCGATGCGAAACGGCCTCGCCGTTTCCGGACATCGGAGAATGGGCGCTGCCTATCTACGAACAGACGGGGCGCTACCAGAGGGTGGGATCGTGGGAGCAGGAGACCGGATTTTTCCGAGACATGGCCGACGACACGGAGCGGATTCGCGACTACGGGCTTCTCGCGGTCTTCTCTAACTGGCACTGGATCAAGAACCGCTCCGAGAAGCGCGACGAATATGCCAACGACGCATTTTCGTGGATATCGCCGATAGGCGGCAAGCGCGAGAGCTACCGCGTGGTGGGCGACTACGTGCTCACCCAGAACGAACTCGAGAACCACACGGAGACGCCTGATGCGACTGCGGCGATTACCTGGGGCATCGACTTCCACTTCCCCGATCCCGAAAACGCAAAGTCGTTTGCCGAGCCGTTCCGCGCCGTCGCCTATCATCGTGGCACTGGTTCTGACCATCCCGTTCCATACCGCTGCCTTTATGCGCGCGACTGCGAAAACCTTTTCCTTGCGGGGCGCGACATTTCCGTTTCGCATTGCGCCTTTGCCGCCGTGCGGGTGATGCGGACGCTTGGAATGCTCGGCGAGGTCGTGGGAATGGCCTCGGCGATATGCCGCGAAGAAAAATGCCTTCCGCGCGATGTATACGCGAAGCATCTGGACAAGCTCAAGAAGCGCATGACTTCCGGTGCGCCGAAGCTGCCAGACTTCCACGGCTACGAGGTCGGCATGGCCGAGAGCTACGACCTAAACCACCGTGGCTGGCGGCAGATCTATCCGAGGGGGAAGCGCGGGGAGCTTGACGAGAAGATGAAGGAGGAGATTCGCGGCTACGGCTATGCCCACCGCAACGAGCATCCTGACCTGCAGTCTGCGCGCCGCCGCCTTGTGCTGGCGGACGAGTCGAGGGCTAAAGTCCACTACTACGACTCGTTCTATCCGACCAATGGCTTTTCGGTGCCGGTGAAGAAGCCGGTGTGGGACTTGAAGCGTGTCGGCGCGGAGCGCTACCGCATCGTATGCCACGGCGGATTCCAGGTCGTCGACCTCAAGAAGCGGGAGGTTGTGGACGAGTTCAGCTATCCGGATTTCAAGGAATGGATGGCGACTGCGGTCTGCGACTTGAAGGACGGTGGCTTCGTCTTTTCAGTGAACCCGTCCGGCGCTGATCGCGGCAAGGCGATTCACTTCTACGAGTTTGGCGCAGATCGCAAGCTTCGCCGCATCATGAAGCTTGCGGGCTACTTCAACGCGCGTTCGATGGAGCGTGGTCGCGACGGCGAATGGCTTGTCGCCCATGAGAAGGGTTTTGCCCGTATCCGTCTGCCGGAGCAGGGCGAGACGGTGGAGCTGGTGAAGAACTATCCGCAGCCGGCGGGCCGCAACCTTTTCGCGGTCATTCCGGCGCGGACTGGCGGCGGATATCTGGCGGGGTGTGGCTATGGCGGCGGGCTTGTCCGCTTCAACGCCGAGGGCGAGGCCGTGTCGCAGTGGTTCGTGCCGACAGACACTGGCAAGGAGAGCCGCTTCTACGCCCAGGTTGAGGAACGCGAGAACGGCAACATCTATCTCGCGCACTGGACGGGTCACGGCGAGGACGACAGCTTCAAGGGCTGGCAAGTAGTCGAGTTCGACCCCTTTGGGAAGGTGGTCTGGCATCTTGACTCTCCCGACCGCTTCGGCTCGATTTCCGGTGTTATCGTGCTGGAAGATTATTCTGTTCCCGCGGCAAAGATGCCGGAGGAGAAGCACGTCTTTTCGATGTCGTGCAAGGTAACGGCTTGCAATGGCGACCTTGCGACGGCAGAAGGGCGCGCAAAGGCGATTGCGTGGTGGAAGAAGAACAACATCACGAAGCTGTGGCTCGAAAGCTACCGCCACGGCGAAAGAGTCGCGTCGGAGCGGCTTGTCGAACTGCGAGACGCCTTCCGCGCCGAGGGTTTGGAGACCTGCGGCATGATTACGCCGACGATGCTCAACGACACCGCACCCGGCAAGAAGGAACCGCAAATGGTCGTGTGCTGGAGCGATCCAAAGGCGAGGGAACGCATGCGCGAAGAATGTGCAAGGGCGGCGAAGGTTTTCGACACGGTGATTCTCGACGACTTCCTCTTCTCGAGCTGCGGCGACGGTTGCGCGAGGTGCCGCGCGGACAAGGCGGCGCGGCAAATAGCCGACTGGGGCGAATACAAGAGGACGCTGATGTACGAAGTCTGTGAGCGCGACATCCTTCCCGCCGTGAAGAAGGCGAATCCAAAGGCACATTTCATAATCAAGTATCCCTGCTGGTACAGGAACTACGCGAACAACGGCTATTCGCCGGCGCGTCAGGCCGAACTTTTTGGCGAATGCTGGGTTGGAACCGAGACGCGCGACGCGAACCCAGAGCCGCTTCAGGCCTGCTGGATCGCCGCGTGGATGGACTCGATCACGCAGGGGCGTTGCGGCGGTGGATGGTACGACGCGCTTGACTGTCGCCCGGAGAAGTTCATTGAGCAGGCGCGCTACACGATTCTCGGCGGCATGAAGGAATCGCTTGTTCATTGCTACGACTATCTTCTCACGGAGGATCCAGGGCGGACGCCCTTTGGCGAGAAGGCAGAGAGCCCTCGCGCCTGCGCAGAGGCGTTCGAGCGCGAGAGCGGCAATCTCGCCGCGCTTGCGGAACTTGTTCGCGGCGCCGAGCGCGGCAAGTTCGAGATGCTTTCCTGCGGCGTGTCGCGCCATGAATTCCGCAAGGACGGCAAGGAGTTTACTGTCTATCTCAACACGACTGGAAAGACGGTGCGAGGTCTTACGATGGACATTGCGCTTGCACCACACGAACTGCGAATTGTCGCGCCCGGCATGTGCGCTGCTGAAGCGGGGAAGTGAAAATGGTATAATCTACCAGTAGACAATTTGGAGGCAAAATGAACAGAAGAGATTTCATTAAGTCCGCTTTTGCAGGTGGCGCGCTTATCGCGACTGCGAAGCTGCCGTCGTTCGGCGAGGACGATCCGTCGCTCTTCCCGCAGCGCGGGAAATGCGAACGGCTTGCGCTCGCCTACTCGATTGTTCGCATCGGGGCCACGAAGCCGTTTTCGGTGCTGCATATTTCCGACACGCATCTCTGCGAGGCGTATCCAGACGAGAGCGAGAAGAAGCAGCAGCTAAAGGACATCCGCCGCAAGACGTTCGGCGGTCGCCAGGAAGAGGCGCTTCGCGACTCGCTCTCATGGGCGAAGTCGAACGTCGACTACGTGATCCACACGGGCGACTTGATCGACTGGCAGAGCCGCGCCAACTTCGACCTCGTGAAGAAATACTTCGGGGACGCGATGTTCGGCTCTTTGGGCAACCACGAGTTCTCGCCCGACATGTGGCTGAGCGATCCGAAGGATACGAACGACGAGCCATGGAAGGACCGCACGCGCGCACAACTTGCGGCGACGTATCCCTTCGACATATCTCTCCACTCGCAGGTCGTGAACGGCGTCAACTTCGTGACGATTGACGATGTCTACGGAACCGTTACGGCGGGTCAGGTGGAGCGCTTCCGCGCAGAAGTCAAGAAGGGGCTCCCGATAGTCCTCTGCATGCACGTGCCGTTCTTTACCGACGACATCTGGCTCTCGACGACGAAGTTCTGGGCGCGCTTTGGGAAGAAGTTCGAGGACGCGACGCCGATACCGCCCGTTAAGGACTATCTGCGCCAGAAGGAGGATCCCGTCACGCGCGACTTTATCGCGTACTTGAAGACCGAGCCGCTTCTCAAGGCGATTCTCGCGGGTCACGAACACGTGATGGTGCAGGATCGCTTCTCGCCCACGGCCGAAGAGTTTGTCGTAGGAGCTAATTTTATGTTTTGCGGAAGGGAAGTGCTGTTTATATGAAGGCGTTTGTAATTGCGATGGAAAACGAAGCGGCCGTCGTGAGGCCGTTCCTCAAAGACGACGATCGGCTCTATGTCGCTGGCGTCGGCAAGGTAAACGCGGCCGCGGCGGCGCAGAAGGCGATTGACGCAGGCGCGGACGAGATCATCAACTGCGGCGTCGCCGGAGGACTTGATCCCGCGATGGAGGTAGGCGAGGTCTACGAGATATCGCAGGCGGTCGAGTACGATTTCGACCTCACGCTCATCAACGGCACGAAGCTCGGCACCCACAACGAGCGCACGACGCCGTTTTTCGGCTGCCGCACGACGGGGAAGTTCCCTATGCGCATCCTCGCGACAGGCGACCGCTTCACGAACGACGAGCGCGACGTCGAAAATCCGCTTGCGCTCGGCGCGACCGTGAAGGATATGGAAGGTGCGGCGATTGCACACGTCTGCGAGCTGAACGGCGTTCCCTGCCGCATGCTCAAGTGCCTCAGCGATGTCCACGGAAAGGGCGCGATGACTGGGCAGTACAAGGACAACCTCGCGAAAGCGCTCCTTTCCCTCGGCAAGGCGCTTTCGTCGTGGTGCGCGGTGTAGGGGCGGCAGCGCCGCCGGATTTTTGGTATAATCTACTGAAATCGGCAATCCATCGTTACAAAATTGAAAGCGAAGGCGAGAACAGGAGCGCGTGCGCTCGTGGAGGCCCTTGAAAGGGTCGGGGCGGAGCTTGTCTTCGGATATCCGGGCGGCAATGTCGTCGACATTTTCGACGAACTTTCCCGCGCACCGTTCAAGTTTGTCCTCGGCCGCCACGAGCAGGGCTGCGTTCACATGGCCGATGGCTATGCCCGTGCGAGCGGACGCCCTGCAGTTGTCGTGGTGACGAGCGGCCCTGGACTTACCAACACGATCACTGGGCTTGGTGCTGCAAACATGGACGGCGTTCCGATGGTGCTCGTCTGCGGTCAGGTTCCGCTTGACCAGATAGGTACCGATGCATTTCAGGAGGCCGATACGACAGGGCTTACGCGCGCAGTCTCGAAGCACAACTTCCTCGTCCATTCCGCCGACGAGATACCTGAGACGGTTGCCCAGGCGTTCTACATTGCGACCCACGGTAAGCCCGGCCCTGTAGTCATAGACGTGCCGCGCGACTGCCAGCAGGCGCTCACTTCGGCTACCTATCCCGAGCGTGTTTTCCTGCGGGCGTACCATCCCGAGGTCTCCGCGACGGCGTCGCAGGTGAGCCGACTCGCGAAGCTTATAAACGGTGCGAAGCGCCCAGTGATTCTCGCGGGCGGCGGCGTCATTGCGTCTGGTGCGTCGAAGGATGTCACCGCACTTGCGCACAAGGCCGGGATTCCAGTTGCCACTACTTTAATGGGCATTGGCTCGTTTGACGAGACCGATCCTCTTGCGCTCGGGCTTGCTGGACTCCACGGCGAATTTGCCGCGAATGCCGCGATCGCAGAGGCAGATCTCCTCCTCGCTCTCGGCGTCCGCTTCAACGACCGCGTCACAGGCAGAAGCACTTCGAAGTTTGCCCGCCGTGCGAAGATCGTCCATGTTGACTGCGACCCTGCGTCGATAAACAAGAACGTAACCGTCGACCTTGGAATCCTTGCCGACGTGAAGGAACTTCTTATGACGGTCGACTCGCGCATAACCCCGTCGTCGCACGATGACTGGCTTGCGTCTATCGACGCTCGCCGTCGGTCGCGCACCGAGGGGCTTAAGCCCTTGCACAAGGGTATCATCATGCCGCAGACCGTCGTCGAGTCGGTCTATGCTGCGACGAAGGGGAAGGCAGTAGTCGTCACCGATGTCGGCCAGCACCAGCTTTGGGCTGCGAAGCGCTTCCGCCACACGAAGCCGCGTCACTTCATAACCTCGGGCGGCATGGGTGCGATGGGTTTTGGCATTCCGGCCGCAATCGGTGCTGCGCTCGCGGGCGCTGATGGCAAGGTCGTCGCTTTCTTGGGCGATGGCGGGGCGCAGATGACAGCTGAGGAGCTTATGGTCGCCTCGGAGCTTAAGCTGCCTGTCGCCTTTATCGTCTTTTCCAACGGCTCGCTCGGGCTTGTCCGCCAGATGCAGCGGCATCTGTGCGGCGGCAACTACTTTGCGACCGATCTTCGCTCTCCCGACTTCGTGAAGCTCGCGGCGGCCTACGGTATACGCGGCGTTCGCGTGACAGACGGGAGCAAGCTTGACGCGGCTATAGCGAGGGCGGTCAAGTCCAAGTCGCCTATGCTTGTCGAGGTCGTGGTTGAGAAGGAGGCCGAGGCATGAAAGAGGAAATCCACCGTCTTAACTGCTATGTCGAGAACAAGCCAGGCGTCCTCGCAAGGATTGTAGGACTCATATCGGGTCGCGGCTACAACATCCAGACGCTCAACGTCGGGCCCACGGAGGACGGCACTGTCTCCCGCATGAAGATCGACGTCCTCGGCACAGCGCGCGTCGTCGAGCAGATCATTTTGCAACTCCGCAACCAAGTCAACGTGATCGAAGTCACCTCGCGCCGCATGTAGGACGGCCGATGCATGTGCGTCAGCTTTTATAGCCCGCGACGCGCAGGGCAACGCGCCCTTGCGCCGCCCACGGACGGACATCCGCCCGCCTTTCGGAAGCCTCAACGCCAATTCAGCCACTATGCAACCGCTTTCCAACCCCGCACCAACCATCGGGAACCTCAAACCGCCCACAACCAACCTTCAACCGCCACGCAACCGCGAGCCAATCACAACCACGCCTCAATTGTTTTCCAATCACATTCCAGCCGCCCGAAGCCGCCAGACGGACGATTCCGCGCTTGGCAAACACCCACGACTCAACCATCCTTCGTGTCGAATCCAAGAACGATTTCGACACAACCATCCTCCATCCGTGATTCTCCAACTTAGACCATCAAACAGCTACTCAACCATGTAAGGATTTGCTGTGTCGTAAGCCGGATTCGCGGACAGATCCCTTGTGCTTTTGGAATATCGGAACCAACGAACTTCCATCACATGGTCGTGTACGATGTAGTAAACCGTATAGTTGCCTACCTGTATTGCATAGTATGGTTGCCGCACGTCTGGAGGCCGATATCGCGGCGCGGTCACTAGTGGGTGAGCAAGCGCCCTGTCAATCGCCTCGTATGTGTCATTGACGAGTTTGTCCGCAGCAACGGGATTGCCAAGGTTTTGTTCAATATATGTTACCGCTCGGTCAAGCTCGTCAATGAACGTCGGTCGTATGTCAAGCGTGTACTTTTCTCCGAGCATTGCGGCGCTCCTTGAGGATTTCCAGCGACTGTGCGCGTGTATAGTGTTTCGGATCGCTTTCGCAAAGCGCATCGACCCTGTTCAATTCGTCAATAACCGGATCGTTGAGGTGTTTGTAGGCGTCAAAACTCATCGTCACCATGCATCCATAGCCGTTTCGAGTGAAGATGACCGTGTTGCCGCCCTGCACGTAGTCGGCTATCTCCGCAAACTTGTTGCGTAGGTCGGAAATCGGCCGGATGTCCGTATCTATAACTTGCGTTGCAACCATCGTCAATCTCCTATGGGTATGTTTTTTTATGACATGTATTTTATCATAATTATGATAATGCTGCAAGGTGGCAAAACACATCATCGACACGCTGATGCCGATGCTGCCCTTAGAATCGCGAGCAATCGGGTTTCAGGTGTGACCACCTGCTTTGTCTCGCTCACTGTCCATTCTCTCCGCTCGGATGTGGTGAATACGAACGGACACTGTGTCAATCGGGTGTGGCAATCAAGTGTGACCCTTTTGGTTCAGAAACGATGTCGTGCTGTTGAATTTCGATAGGCGGCGGGAGTCGTTCCCGTCTTTTTCCTGAAGTAGCGGACGAAATGGGCGTCTGAAGAGAAGCCGACCTTTAGCGCGATTTCGCGCACGGAGGCCTTTGTCCGCGAAAGGAGCGACATCGCCGCCTTGATGCGCATGTCGAGGATGACGTCGCGCAGGGACTTGCCGTACACGGTGCGGAAGCGCTCTCGCACGAGCGAGTGCGAGACGCCCAAGTGCTTGACTACGTCGTCTACGCCTATGTCCTCGGCGAAATGTCGCCGGACGAACGACAGCGCCTCCTGGATTATGTAGCCGGAAGGGGGCACTGCACGCGTCGAGTTGCGCTCTGTCACGCCGACTGGAGGAACGAGAATGGGCTTCTTCGGCGGCTTGGCGCGCTTCGAGGAGATGAGCGAGTCGAGCACCTCTGCGGCGCGCCGGCCGAGCCCTGCGTCGTCGGTCCGCACGCTGGAAAGCGTCGGCTTCGTCGCTTCGCACATCATCTCGTCGTCGTCGACTCCAAGCACTGCGACGCGCGATGGGATGTCTATCCTGAGCTTGCGGCAGGCGGTCAGAACGTTGATTGCCTCGAGATCCGTCGCGCCAAGGACCGCAGCGGGCTTTGGCAAGGACGCGAGGAAATCCTCGAGCGGACCGCGCTCCTGGCGCCAGACGACCGGCGTCGCCCCTTTTTGCGCGAGCCCCTCTGCAAAGCCCGCAAGCCGCTCGTCGGACCAGTTCGTCGGCGAAGGCGTCGGTATGAAGGCGTATGTCCTGAACTTCGACTTGGAGAGAAAGTGGTCCGCGGCAGTCTTCCCCACGGCGCGGTCGTCGTTCTTGAGAAGGGCATAGAGAGTCCCGTGGCGCGGTATCGTTCCGTCGGGGCAGTGGATCATCACGGCAGGCGTCGAGAGGTTCAGCAGCTTTTCGATCTGCGGCGTCATCACGCGTGGGCTCACGATTATCCCGTCGAGGCCCTCTGTCACGATGGCGTCAAGCGCGGCGCCGTTTATGTCGCCGGGATCCTGCACGAAACGGATACTCCAGTCGTGTCCATCGTTGACGTAGTTGAAGATGCCGGTGAGCTCGTTTCGGCCGGCGATTCCGTTTATCGTTGATATGACCAGTACTTTCCGCATGGGGGCATTATAGAACACAATTGTCGAAAATGTCAATAGAGTCTTGTCGTAAAGTGCAATACACACATGGTGATTTAGTTCATGGCGCATGAAGCCCGTGGATATTGAATTTACCGCACCCCATTGACAAATGCGGCGAAATATGAGATGATATCCTCGTCT